>NZ_JBHVUS010000007.1:263147-413254 GCF_042884005.1 Kitasatospora sp. NPDC058162 | reverse complement strand
GCTTGGGAGAACCCCAGGGCACTGCTGAGTCGCCTGAGGCGGACGGCGGGATAGCCGCGTTCGAGGTGAGGCTCACCCGTCACCGAAGGTCCGCCGGCGTGGCCCGGCTGCACCTTCGCACCTTCCTGGCCAGTGTGCCGGGCGGGGGTGTCCTCGCGCACGACGCCGCGGTGGTGCTCGACGAGTTGGTGAGCAACGCGGTGAAGCACGCCAGGGTGCCCAAGGGACGGCGGATCTACGTCCGCTTCGAGATGGTGGTCGATCACCTTCGGTTGGAGGTGCACGACGCGAGCAGCGAGAAGCCGGTGATCCGGCGGTCCGCTGGCCTGGACGCCGAGTCGGGGCGGGGGCTGTGCCTGGTGGAAGCCCTGTCCGTGGAGTGGGGCTTCGTGCCTCGCCCGGAAGGTTTCGGGAAGATCGTTTGGGCGCTTGTGGGCCCGGGAGGCGGTGCGTCGTGAGCAAGCGGGCGCCCGGGTCGACGGAGACCCGGTGTTTCTACTGCGGTGCGGGGCTGCTGAGGGCGGTGACCCGGGTCATCGTGGTGAACGGCCGGACGGTTCGTGTCCACGCGTGGCACCCGCGCCGTGCGGGGGAGGTGTCCGGGTGATGGGGCTTCCCGTGGATGCGGGCACGGGCGCTCCTGCGCGCCCCGCCGACCGGTTTCCGCACATCGCCCTCAGCTTGGGGCAATGGCGGGTCGATGAGGCCTACTGGGCCGTGGAGCGGGTGCGCACCGGGGTGCCCCTGGCGGAGATGGACCACGCCGAGTTGCTGTCCACGGCCGAGAGCGCGTTGAAGCACGCGGAGTCGCTGGTCTTGCTGCTGGAGGCGGTGGAGCTCGCGATCCCCATTGATTGGCCGAAGACCCTCGACCGGGTGATCACCCCGATTCGCGAGTACTTGAAGTGGACGTTGGACGCGCACAGGCCGTACGCGGGCTCGGCGGAGTACGTCGGAGAGGTGAAGCGGGTCGGCGGCTGGCCCTCGGTCCGGGTGCGCGTGGAACTGGAAGTCGTGGAAGGGGCGCCGAACGGATCGGCGACCAAGCGCAACGCACGGAGGAGGGAGAAGGCATGACCGATACCGTGCACACGACCTCGGCGGGCACGCCGTACCCGTTCCCGGTGATCGTGGAAGTCCGAGGCGTGACGGCGCCCGCGCGCTTCAACAGGCTGCCGGACGCGATGGCCGCGCTGCTGGCCACGTTGGGCGCCTTGCCGCTCAGCCCCGACCAGCACGGCTACTTCGCCGAGTTGTTCGGACCGTCGGCGGTGCCGTCGGTGGGGCACCGGCTCGCGACGCACGGGGAGGTGCGGGCCCTGGCCTTCCTCGACCTGACGCCGACCGTGGTCCGCCTCTATCCCGCGGGCCCCGGGGCGCCGCAGTGATCCGGCGGCTGAGGGCCTGGCGGGACCACGTCTCGACCTGGTGGCTGCTGGACGGCCAGTTCTCCTGGCCGGTGCGCGCCGTCTCGCCGGGGCGTCGAACCGCACACCGTGACGTGATGGCGTGGTGCGACGAACCGGGTTACGCCGCGAGGCAGCGAGCGCAGCTGATGCGCCGTATCTGGCGCGAGGAGAGCGGAGTTGAGGACCCGCTGGCCGGTCTGAGCGAGGCGGAACTGTTCAGCCGGATCTTCGGCAGGGAGGAGCCGACGCGCGACCGCGCGTGACCTGATCAGGGACAACAGAAGACGTGCCGGACCACCCCGAGACCTTGGCGGGAACAGGGGTGGTCCGGTGGGTCGGAACCCGGTGCCGATGGTATCGGGCTCCTCGGCATGTCTGTGCACGGATGGCCGGCTCGGTTCTTGACCAGGGGAGTTGAAGGACAGTTGGACGAGGACGACGACTTCGGTGCGGAGTTGGCGGCGAGCCTCGACCCGGACTCGTGGGTGTGGCTGCCAGGCGTCGACTACGTCGCCGGCTGGCGAGTCGCGAGACGGACGGCGGACGAGGTGAACTCCCTCCTGGCGGCGTGCGGTGTGGACCGCTCGCAACTTCGGGCGATCGCCGACACCGATGCTCAGGGCGGGGCGCTGGTCCGCCTTGAGGGCGTTCCAGAAGGGTGGACGAGTCTCACGGGACTCCTCTGCCTAGCATCCAGCATTCGAGATCGCTTGGCCTGACGGTGGCGCAGACATCTCGTCGCATGGACGTCCCGGCTTGGACATGTCCAAGCGCACCACTCCTGGGCGTTCTTGCCTCTAGGCTGTAACTCGTTACACGACCAGGGAGGGAGCGTGCGGTGAGTACCGAGATCGCGGAGTTGGTGACGCAGGCGGGTCCATACGTCACTGCAGCCCTGAGTGCGTACGGCGGATCGGTGCTCACACGGGCCGAAGGCGCGGCAGTAGACGCTACAGCCAACTTTGGACGTCGGATCTTGCAGTCTATTTGGCGGCGGAGTAGCGCCACCAGCCAGGCTGCATTCGAGGTTGCTCTTGAGGATGCAGCGAACGATAGCGAGGAGTCTGATGCTGTTGCTGCTCTTCGCCATCAGATCAAGCGAGCGCTCCGTGAGGATGAAACCCTGAGGGCAGAAATCGCGAGCTTGTTGGCAGATCCCATGCGCCCAATTTTCAGCTCGGCTTCAGTAGAACAGAATGCAGTTGCGCGTGACCATGGGGTGATATTCCAGCAAGGGTCGGGAACCCAGATCTACGGATCAAAGTGAGCGACGATTACCGGGAGGAGCGCCCGGCACAGCATGCTTCCGCTCACGATCACGGCGCCGCATTTCAACAGAGCCATGGCGTTCAGATCTATTTTGCGAGCCGTGATCAAGAACCGAATACTGGCATAGTTGATGCTGCCAGGGGCACGGCGCTCTCAAGTCTCCCAAGAGTAAGAGATTGCAGCGACCCCATCGCCTGGGGTGTGCACCCCGCACCTAGCCTAAATGGAGACCGGGTTCCCCCGTATGTCGAGCGAGATATAGATTTCGATCTGGCATCACTCCTGCGCCCCGGATCATTTGTTTTGCTTACCGGCGATTCAACGGCCGGTAAGTCGCGCTGTGCCTACGAGGCGCTAGTATCAAGGTTTGGGGATCGCTTTCTATATCGCCCACAGGATGGCGGCGATCTCGCACGCGGTATGGCACATCTCGAAAAAGGGAATCTGACCATCTGGCTTGATGATCTAGAAAGATTCCTCTCACCCCCTGCTGTTACTGGCGAAATGATCGATGCGGCACTTCAAGCGGGCGCTGTAGTAATTGGCACTATACGCGCCGAACAGCTCTCTCTGGTTTCGCCTCGGATGATGCCAGGTCAAAATAGCCAGCTCCAAGCGTCTCTCAGGAACTCCCGTGGCGTAATCTCCAGATCGCACGTCATTTATTTGGATCGAAGGTGGAGCGAGCAGGAGATTTCGAGAGTGAGAGGGGTCGATGACCCTCGACTCAAGGACGCGGTGCGGCATAGCAGCGAAGTCGGCATCGCTGAATATCTAGCCGCAGGCCCTCAGCTGATGCTTGACTGGAGATCTGCTTGGGCCCCGGGCCTGAACCCCCGTGGCGCTTCCCTCGTTGCGGCAGCAGTGGATTTCAGGAGGATTGGAATTGGATGGCCAATTCCTCGTCAAGTTCTGCTGGGAATTCACGACGAATATCTCAAGCAGCGCGGAGGTGCCAGACTTAGGCCCGAGTCGACTCAAGACGCATTTCACTGGGCGACCCAACCGCTGCACGCTACCAGCAGCCTCCTGATCCCAGACGGCGATGATGCGTACGTGGCGTTTGATTATCTTCCAGATGCAATTTCACGTGAACATAATTCTCCTCGTCCGCCAGATTTTATCTGGGAGTATGCCATAGAGACGCTCCCTCCAAAAGCTCTTCACTTTATCGGCCATAAAGCCGAGGAGTTTGGGCGGGTTGAAATTGCCGAAAGAGCTTACGCTCTGAGTGCAGATGCGGGGATGGGTGAAGGGTCGTTCCATCTCGGGTACTTTGCGACACAGCGAGGCGAGCCAGAAGAAGCAGAGTATTGGTTCCGTAGGGCAATATCTCAGGGGAATCTTCTTGCTCACGCCAACCTTGCAATCACACTTCAGCAAAACGGTCGGCCCACTGAGGCGCTAGAGATTCTTCGCACCGGGGCATCGAAGGGCGATCATGCCTCAGCACACCACCTAGCCAGCCTCTACGTAGAGGAAAAGAATTGGATTGCAGCCGAGGACTTCTTTGAAGGATTGTTGGAGACTCGGCCCTCCATGGCCAAGATGATACTTGGGCGGCTTAAGCTAGACCAGGGTAGCTATGACATGGCCTGGGATTGGCTCAACGCAGCCGTCCTCGATGGCAACAACGAGGCTTACTTCTACCTCGGCCGGCTTCACGAAGAGCGAGGTGACGTCGATTCTGCGGAAGAGTCTTATGAAATCGCAACCCTGCATGGATTTTCCCGGGCTCGAAATAATCTAGCAACGCTGCTTTACCGAGCGAGGCGCCTTGAGGATGCAGAGCGCATTCTTCGCGCGGTTTCTCAGAAGGATAGTCGGGCTGCATTTAATCTCGCCATTATTCTCGGGGAGACTGGGCGGGAGAGTGAAGCAGAGGATTTCTATAGAAGTTGCATCGAGTCGGGCTCAATTTCCGCCAAGACAAACCTCGCCGTCCTGATTTCCCGGCAAGGCAGGGAATCGGAAGCGATGATTCTCCTGCGCGAGGCTGCATCCGCTGGAGACTCCCATGCGATGTATGCCCTGGCAGGAAGGTTCCGAAGGGCCCGGAATACCCGAGAGGCGCTTTCTTGGTGCAATAAAGCAATCGAGGCTGGCAGCGTCGACTCATACTCTGAGATGGGGCTCATCCAGGAGTCGATGGGGAATGCAAAAGCTGCTAGGTTCTGGTACAGGCGCGGCGTGGAACTTGGTGATATGGCCGCTGCAGTCTGCTTGGGCTACCTTATGGAGCGCTCGGGTAAACATAAAGAGGCCATTCGCCTGTACGAGCGGGCGGCAGAAGGTGGAAGCTCGCACGCCTATTTCCATATCGGTAAACTCCATGTCCGTAGGAGGAATTTGAACCGCGCGGTGCCCGCTCTTGAGTCCGCCCTTGACCAGGGGGAGGATGTTGCCGAATTGCTTATGAGCATTTATGATGCTCTCGGTGAACACGAGAAGCGTAATAGGTTGGCCGCTAAAGGTGGCAATTCCTAGTCAAGGGTGGAGATTTTTCTAACTGGCGCCCCTGGGTTCTTTTCCTCAGGAACGGGTAGGTGGCGTGGTTCCAGTGGCTGACTGGCCAGGTGTCTGGCAGGCGCTGAAGCCGACTCACTGTGCCAGGTAATGAATATGAGGGCGGTGGAGCGGTTTTGGCCGGTGTCCTGCCTGGATTGGGGTCGGGCATGATCGGGGGGCCGTAAGCTGCTGCGACTCGGTCAGGGCTTTTGGGCCTGACCGCGGTTTGGCCGAGTGGCCCCCCGGTCTTGCTCGACGCGGGTCCCGGTCCGGGGAGGTGGGTAAAACCGCGGAGCCGCCCGGCCTCAGCCACGACGGGTACTGACCTCGGTGCTCTCTGGGGCGCACGTTTCGGTGGGCGCGGCCGGCCGCCGCCGGCGCGGGGCGGAGACAGGAGCGGCGGCGAGCGGCAGGGCCGCGCGCTGGCGCGCTGTGCGCGCCCTTGAGTAAGTGAAGAAGAGTTGCGACAGCCCCCGCGCCCGGTGTGGACGTGGGGGCTGGGGCGTGTTCGGGGTGGTTAGCGGGAGGCCTTGGCGGGGCGGGGTGCGCGCTTGGGTTTGTGGGCGTCGATGGCGTAGGTGAGGGCGGTGCTTTCGGCGCCGAGGCGGGTCTCCTCCAGGATGAGGGGGAGGCCGGTGGCCTGGTCGCAGGTGATGCGGTGGGCGATCAGGAGGACCGCAGCTTCGGAGAGTTGGAGAGCCTCGCGCTCGTCAGGCTGGGGGATTCGGGCGCTGACCCGCTCGTACCAGGTGAGGCTGTGGCCGGCGGCCAGCATCGCGTAGGCCTCGGCCGGGGTGGCGGTGGGCTGCTGGGCGAGCGGGGTGGCCTCGATGCGTTCCATGGGGAGCAGGAGGCGGTGAAGGGCGCGGCCGTCGCCGGCGGGGTCGGCGAGGAGGCGGTCACAGCCGAGCATCAGCTCGTCCTGGTCCATCTCCAGCAGCGGCGCGGTGATGGCGTCGGTACGGGTCCGGTAGACCGCGGGCTCCTCGGCGTGGTCGAACCAGGCGTCGATGGGCGTTGAGAAGGTGTTGCCCTGGGTGGCGATGGTTCGGTCCAGGCTGGCGCTCGGGCCGTGGACGGTGGCGCGGACGAAGGTGCCGCGGCCTTGCTTCACGTCCAACTGGCCCTCGCTGCGCAGGGCTGCGACGGCGAGCCTGACGGTGGGTCGGGAGACGCCGTAGGTCTCGGCGAGATCGGTTTCGGTGGGCAGCTGTGTGCCGGGGGGCCACTCGCCGGTGGCGATGGACTGTCGCATCGCCGCCGCCACCTGCTTGTGCAGTGCCTCGTTCCGAATGATCGCCATGGTGTTGACCCCTTGGTGCGGACGCCGGGGGACGGGCCCGCTTCGCGTGTGTCGTGTCGTCTTCGAGGGTTCGTGTGTGGCCGTTTGCCCTGGTCGGGCGGCATCTCTAGGTCTGTCATCAGTCGCTAGCCGTTAAACGTAAGCATGAATCGCTTGCGTCGGGGCGTCAAGGAGGAGCATCATCGAGGCGCCAAAGGTAAGTACGTTTGACGACTTACGTCATGCGGCCTCTGGCGTCGGAGGAGTGTGCACTCATGCAGTCCATTCCCGTGGACGGAACCCGGCTCGGCACGATGACCTGCATCGTTGCCCCCGAAGTTCGGATCGCGAACCGCGAAACCGGGGAGGTGCGGAAGGACCGGGAGGGGCAGACGGTCTACACGGTCGGCGTCGCGGTCCGGCAGGACGGCCGGCGGGCCTCGATCATTGAGATCAGCGTGTCGGGCGAACCGGTCGGCGTGGTGGAGGGCGTGCGGGTGCACGTCACCGGCCTGACCGCTTTCTCCTGGGCGATGGGGGACCGGCACGGCCTGTCCTTCCGGGCTGACGCCATCACCCCGGTTCCGGTCGGCGCCCCGGCGGCCTCGCGCAAGGGCGGCGACGCCTGATGAGCGGCGCGACCCGCGTGCGCCTGCGCGGTCTGCTGCGCGAACTCGGGGAGCTGGCCGAAGAGGTCGACCCGTTTGGCCGGGACGACGACGGTGCCCAGCTGTTCGACCACATCGCCGTCGTCGCCAGCAAGGCCGCCGGCCAGGCCCGCGACCTGGAGACCGAAGCCCACAACACGGCGATGGAGAACGGGGGACGGCCGTGATCGTCCTCCAGCTGCTGTGGGTCGTGATGCTGGCGGCGGTGCTGATCGGGCTCAGCATGGCCCCGGTGCTGCGGCGCAGCTACCCCTATCTCTGGTGGTACCTGCTCGGCTACCCGGCTGCGGTGATCCGAGTCCGCATGACGTGGCGGCGTCTGACCACGAACCTCGGCCTCGCCGTAGCCAAGCGTCCTGGGCGGGCCCGAGTCGGGGACTTGATGGTCCGCGGGGATCCGCTGCGGCCGACTCCGCCCCGTCTGGGCGTGGCGAAGTACCGGCGTGGCGGCGTCGACGTGAGGGTGCGGCTTCACCCCGGGCAGGTGCCCGAGCACTTTGCCGAAGCCCTGGACGCGTTCACCCATGCCTGGCGGGTTCACTCGGTGCGGCTGGCCCTGAACGAGCGAGGGTTCGTCACCCTCTCGGCACTCGCCTGGGATCCCCTGATCGCGCCCGTGGCGCCGTACCGCTTGAAGGAACGGCTGTTGCGGGCGGTGGTCGGGCTGCTGGAGGACGGCCGGGCCTGGACGATCGACCTGTGGCGGGCGCCGCACTGGCTGATCGTCGGTGCGACCCGCTCCGGGAAGTCCACCCTCATCGCCGCGCTGGTGAAGGAACTCGCCCCGCAACGCGTCGCCCTGTTCGGCATCGACCTCAAGGGCGGCATGGAACTGTCCCTCTTCGAGGACCGGCTGTCGGCCCTGGCGGCCACCCGGGCGGAAGCCGCCCATCTGCTCGCCGAGTTGGTCGCGGAGACCGAGGCGCGGATGCAGCTGTGCCGTTCGGTCGGGGCCCGTTCCGTCTGGGATCTGCCGCCGAAGCTCCGCAAGATGCCCGTCGTCGTCATCGTGGACGAGGTCGCGGAGCTGTACCTGGTGGCGACCAGGGACGACAAGGCCGAGGTGGGGGAGATCTCCACCAACCTGCTCCGCCTCGCCCAGCTCGGCGCCGCTCTGGGCGTCCACCTGGTGGTCGCGGGCCAACGGGTCGGCTCGGACCTCGGGCCCGGGGTGACTGCCTTGCGGGCGCAGTTGGCCGGCCGGGTCTGCCACCGGGTGAACGATGCCGGGACGGCGGAGATGGCGCTCGGCGATCTCGACAAGGACGCCCTGGCTGCCGCACAGCAGATCACCGCGGCTGAGCAGGGCGTCGCCATCACAGTTGGTGCCGATGGCCGGTGGATCCGCGCCCGGTCCGTCCACGTCACCCCCGAGCAGGCCCGCCGTGCCGCGCGGAAGTACGCCCGGCTGGCTCCGTCCTGGCCCGGCCTCCACGCGGCGGACGAGCCGAACGAAGGGGTCTACGTCTGATGGGCGCCGCTCTCATCCTGGCCGCCGTCTTGGCCCTCGTCACCTACCTGCTGGTCCGCTCCGGCGAACTCAAGATCTGGCACGTCCTCCTCGTCGGCGTCCTCGGGATCTACCTCGACCGCATCGGCTGGGCTGACCCCGTCGTCTACGCCGTGACCTGGCTCGTCCAAGGCCTCACCCACACCACCTGAGAAGCGTGATCACCGTGCCAACCCGACCAGCCACCCAGCCCGCCCACCCCACCGCCACCCCCGGCCGCGCCAGCGCATGCCTGGTCCGGCCGGGGCCCGGCGAACCCTGGCCCTGGAGGCACCCGCCATGACCGCCAGCACCAACCCGTACACCGACCCCACCGCACGCCGCGCCTTCCTCGACCGGGAGGCGCGGCTGCGCCAACTGCCGCCGACAGAGCGTGATTTCGTCCGTCTCGGCGAGATGCCGGACCTGAGTCGCTGGCTGGAGCAGATCCGCGCCACCGGTGGTTGTGCCGAACCGGTCTACCTCGCCGGGCACACCGTCACGGTCGACCCCGATACCGGTGAGGTCCTGCGCCGCTACTCGACCGCTACCGAACCCGGTGGCCGGCTCGCCGTCCGCTGCCGCAACCGCCGGGCCTCCCGCTGCGCGCCCTGCTCCCGGGAGCACAGCGGCGACACCTTCCACCTGGTCCGCTCCGGCCTGGTCGGCGGCAAGGGCGTACCGGAGACGGTACGGACGCACCCGCGGCTGTTCGTCACCCTGACCGCGCCCTCGTTCGGGTCGGTCCACCGTGCGGGCGACTGCCACCCGGCTCGGCGTCGTCGGTGCGAGCACGGCGGCCGGCAAGGCTGTGGCCGCACCCACCTGGACGCTGACCCGCTCGTCGGGCAGCCGTTCTGCGCGGACTGCTACGACTACCCCGGCCACATCCTCTGGAACGCCATGGCCCCGACCCTGTGGAAGGCCTTCCGCGACAACCTGTACCACCACCTCGCGGGTCGGCTGGCTGTCCGACGGTCGGAGGTGCGCAAGCTGGTTCGGGTCTCCGCGGCCAAGGTCGCCGAGTACCAGAAGCGCGGCGCCGTCCACTTCCACGCCGTCGTCAGACTCGACGGACCGGATGGTCCGCCCCCGCCCGGGGTGACGGGGGACCTCCTCTTGGAGGCCGTCCGTACAGCGGCCGCCGCCGTGGCGCTCCCGGGACCTGACTCGGTGGCTTACAGCGGCGGACGACTCAGCTTCGGTAGGCAGCTGGACGTGCACGCCCTTATTAATGGGGGCGGCGGGCGCATCTCGGACGACGCGGTCGCCGCCTATGTCGCCAAGTACACGAGTAAGAGCGTGGAGGCCGCCGGGGCCGTCGACCGCCGCATCGAGTCCCTCGCGGAGATCCAGGCTCTGCGCGTCACCCCGCATGTCCGCACACTCATCACCACCGCCTGGCGCCTCGGCGGCTTACCCGAACTTCAACACCTGCGCCTTCGAGCCTGGGCCCACATGCTCGGGTACCGGGGGCACTGCCTGACCAAGACGCGGGACTACTCCACTACATACGGGCAGCTCAGAGCCGCCCGCGCCGAACACGCCCGCGGCCTGGACGTCGGCTGGGACGACGAGACCGTGGTCGAAGGTGCCTGGCGGTTCGTCGGAACCGGTCACACCCCGGCCGAAGCGCTCGTCGCTGCCGGCATCGCCGAGGATCTCGCCACCAATCGGGAGATCGTCCGCGCGGAGCAGGCAGGGGAGAGACCGTGACGGCCGAGCAAGCGGGGGCCGGAACAGCGGCGGGTCCGTGCGAGGCGGCACCGGCACCGTTACGACCGACGGTGCTCCGGGCCCTGGTCATCGAGAGCGAGATCGTCATTGTGGACGACGACGGGCACGAGGAGCCGTACGACTCGGCCAAGCACTGATGACCGGCAGCCCCCGCCGCGATGACGGGGGCTGCTGGCGTCAGAGCTTGCTCGCGAAGTCGTCCTCCTTGACGATCAGCCGGTCGCGGTAGTCCTTGGGGATCATGAGTCGCAGCTTGACCGCGGGAGCCCGCTGACCCTTGACCTTGGTCCGGGTGACTTCACAGCGGACGCCCACCCTCAGGAGATCCGCCGCCATGGCCTCGGTACCGCCGGCCTCCCACTGCTGGCGGAACGTCTTCCCGTTGGCCACGTTCACCCACCGGTCTTCGGTGGTCTCGGGGTCGATCTCCCCGAGTTCGGTGATCAGCTTGTCCAGCGTCTCCTCCGCCTGCTCGCGCGTGAACCGGGTTTTGGCGTACCGGCCGCCGGGCTCCAGTTCCTTCATGTAGTAGGCGATGGACTCCTCAAGTTGCGCCACGTGGGCGCGCGCCTCTGCACCTCGTGCGTACTCGCGCACCTGCACGGGTTCATCGCCGAGGACCGACAGCACGTCGAGGACGAGTTTGGCGTTGATCGCGTCGGGGTTGGTGGCGCCCAGGCCTCCGCCCTTGCAGCCCTGGCACCGCAGGTACTCGTACACCCGGTCCTTGACGCGGTTCCGTTGCTCCAGCATGTTCGTCCCGCAGTCGACGCAGACGAAGACTCCGAGAAACTTCGTGGCTCCGCCGGGCTGGCGCTGGGGCTGGTTCTTGCTGCGCTTGTCGAGATCCGCTTGGAGCTCGTGGAACTCATCGTCGGCGAAGACGGCCTCCGCGACCCTGATGGGCTTTCCGGCCTTGTCCAGGACGAGCTTGGACCGACGGGCGCCGCCCTTCTTCTCCTCTTCTACCCGGTAGCCCATCAAGGCGGGGTTGCGGAGCTGCCGGAGGAGGGTCGTGGCCGTGAGGCCGTCGCTGGCGAGACCCGCGCGCTTGAGCAGCTTGACCATGCGGGTAGCGGAGACGCCTCGACGGGCCATGCGTCGGCACCAGTGCAGGGCCTTGTGCGCGTCGGTCTCGATGACGAGGACGACGTTGCCGTTCTCGTCCTCGGCGGTCGTGTATCCGAAGGCGGGCTTGCCGACCAGCCAGGCGGACTGGGTCTTGGCGTAGTCCCAGAGGCTCGCGACCCGGGTGCTCGTGTTGGTGGCCTCGATCTCCGCGATGCCGCCGATCAGCGTCACCAGGATCTTGCCGACGACCGTGGTCAGGTCGATCGAGTCGTGCTTGGAGACCAGGTTCTTCCCGTACTTCAACGCCCAGTCGATCATCGTGTGCAGGTCGGACAGCCGGCGGATGAACCGGTCGAGCTTCCAGAACAGCAGCACGTCGAACTCCGGCGCCCGGTTGTTCAGCCAGTCGCCCAGCTGCTTCCGCTTCCACGGGGGCACCTTGGTGGCGGACACGTTCAGGTCGCTGGCGACGCCGATCACACGGCACCCCCGGTTCAGGGCCTCGCGGCGGAGGTCGAGCTCCTGGCGGACGGGGGAGGTGGTGTCCTCCGTCAGCACGGACAGCCGGACCGAGAGCAGGGCCCGGGGCGCGTCCGCCGGAAGGGCTGCCTCGGCTCTCATTAGGTCCTCCAGCAGTGCCAGATCCGCGGCGGTCCACTCGGCCTCGACCGTGTACGCCTTCTGCTGCGCGGCGCGTGCCGTACGGGTGCGCTTCGCCATGTCGGTGACCCCTTTCGACAGTTTTGGAGCTGCCTCCATTTAGCCGCAGATGGACACCCAGATCCAGATCGGCCCGACGGGCAAGAAGATGCTGCCGCTGACGGTCGTCAACAAGTAGGCGGCGCAGGCCGTTCGACCCCCGTCCGGAGTGTTCCGGGCGGGGTCGGTCGTGGGTGGCTGACCAGGGGCGGAGCGAAGGGGGCGGCGGGGCGCGTACCCTTTGGGGTGACAGAGTCCGGACAGTGGCGGGTTTGCGCCGCGCCGGACGGGGACAATTGACCAAAGGACTGAGCGACCCTGGCACGCCGTACGCCCGACGGTCCGCCGCCCGCGCCGACGGTGCAGCGGATTCGTCTCCGCTACACCAAGCGCGGCCGGCTCCGCTTCACCAGCCACCGTGACTTCCAGCGCGCCTTCGAGCGCGCCCTGCGCCGGTCCGCCGTTCCGATGGCCTACTCGGCAGGCTTCACCCCGCACCCCAAGGTGTCCTACGCGAACGCGGCCCCGACCGGGGTGGCGAGCGAGGCGGAGTACCTGGAGATCGGCCTGGCCGCCGTCCGCGACCCGGAGCAGTTGCGGGCGCAGTTGGACGAGTCGCTGCCGGACGGACTGGACGTGATCGACGCCGTCGAGGTGCGGACGTCGAACTTCGTGGAGCGCCTGGAGGCCTCCGAGTGGCTGGTGCGCCTGGACGGCGTCGTGCCGGCCGAGGCCGCCGAGGCGGTCCGCAGGTTCCTCGCCGAGGAGAAGGTCGAGGTCGAGCGCCGGACCAAGAACGGCGTGCGGGTCTTCGACGCGCGCGGTGCGGTGGCGGCGCTCGAGGTCGTCGAGCCGCAGGTCGACGGCGGTGCGGACACGGCGGTCGGAACCGACCGCGATGTTCGGACCGGCCGTGCCTGTGCGATACTGCGCCTGGTAGTACGACACGCCACACCCGCCGTACGACCCGACGACGTATTGTCCGGTCTCCGTGTGACGGCCGACCTGGCGCCGCCGGTCCCCGCAGAGGTGACCAGGCTGGCGCAGGGGCCGCTCGACGAGGAGTCCGGCACGGTGACCGACCCGCTGGCGCTCGACCGCGCCGCGGCCCCCGCCGGCTGAGAAACGGCCGGCGGGCCGCGCGCTACCGCGTCCGCCTAGTGGGCGGAGGCCGGGTCCAGTGCCTCACTGGACCCGACGGTCCTCCAGGGTTCCCGCGGCTCCCCAGGGGAGCGAGCGTCGTCGCAGCACAGGCCTGTTACCCGGGGCCCGCCGACCAGGACGGTCGGTGGGCCCGGGACCCCGTCCGGGAGCCACCCGGGGTTGGGGGACGGCTCAGCTTGGGAAAAACTCAGAAGACTGGTCAGACCAGAAGACTTTCGACACCCCGCGCAACGTGGGGCGCCGAGCGAGACTACGAGCCCCTGTGCGGCCTCGCGTCCGCGCGGCGGCACCGTCAAAGGGTCCGGCCCGAGCATCGTCGAGATGCCGGCCGCCCGCTGGTGCCGTGCCGTGCCCGGATGCGGAGCCCGGGGGCCTGACGGGAGATCCACCCGCATGCTCGATAACACCGATCCGCAGCAGTCTGCGGCCACGGAACAGAACGAATCCGCCGCGACCGGTGGCGAGGGCGCGTCCGCCGCGCCGCCGCGCCGTCGTCGCCGGGCGGTGTCCCGCCCGGCGGGCACCCCGCAGGGTGCGGCCGCCGAGACGGCCGAGACGGTCGTCCCGGTCGAGGCGACGGTCGTCCCGGCCGTTCCGGCCGAGGTGCCCGCCGAGGCGGCCCCGGCGGCCGAGAAGCCGGTCCGGGCCCGCCGGACCCGCAAGCGTGCCGAGGCTCCGGCCGGTGCTCCGGAGGAGACCGCCATCGTGGTCACCGCTCCGGAGGCCGAGGAGGCCAAGGCCGAGAAGAAGGCCACGGAGCCGAAGGCCGAGGAGAAGGCGGAGAAGCCCGTTCGGGCCCGTCGGACCCGCAAGAAGGCCGAGGCCCCGGTCGAGGAGCCGGTGGCCGAGGCCGCCGCCCCCGCCGAGACCCCCGCCCCGGTCGCCGAGCCGGTGGCCGAGGAGGCCCCGGCCGCTCCGGCCCGCCGCCCGCGCCGCCGTCGCGTGGTCGAGGCCGCGCCGGTGGTCGAGGCCCCGGTCGAGGAGCCGGTGGCCGAGGAGCCCGCCGAGGAGGAGGCCGTCGAGGCCGCCGCCGAGGCTCCGGCCGTCGCCGCCCCCGCCCCGGTCGCCGAGGCTCCGGCCGTCGCCGCCCCCGCCCCGGTCGCCGAGGCCGAGCCGCACCACCGGGTGCGCCGCCGCGCCGTCCGCCCGGCCACCGCGGTCTTCCAGGCCCCGGTGTTCCAGGAGCCCGCCCCCTACGTCGCGCCGACCACGCCGGCCGCGCCGCAGCAGCCCGCCGCCGCCCCGGCGCAGGTCGAGGCCCCGGCCCCGGCCCCGGCCGCGGCCGAGCGCACGGAGGAGGACGAGTTCGAGTACAGCGGCGTCGGCCGCCGTCGCCGGGTCCGCGCCCGGGTCGAGCCGGGCCGCCGCAAGCCGGCCGCCGAGGCGCCGGCCAAGGCGTCCGCGAAGGCGCCCGCCAAGGCCCCGGTGAAGGCCGCCCCCGTCGCCCCCGTCACCCCCGTCGCGGTTCCGGTCGTCGAGGAGCCCGTCGTGGAGGCCCCCGTCGCCGGCCCGGAGGCCGAGGACGAGTGGGAGGACGGCCGTCCGTCCCGCCGCCGCCGTCGGGGTGGCCGTCGCCGCCGCCGCGGTGAGGCCGAGGACTTCGAGGCCGTCGAGACCGAGCAGCCCGCCGCCGAGGAGCCGGTCCGGGCCGCCGCGGTCGTCGACGAGGAGGACGAGGACGAGGACGACGACCTGGCCGCCGGCCTGTCCTCGTCGCGCCGCCGTCGCCGTCGCCGCCGTCGCAGCGGTGAGGCCGGCGCCGTCGAGGCCGCCGAGACCACCGAGGACGGCGTCCGCACGGTGGTGAAGGTGCGCGAGCCGCGCCGCCGCTCCACCGAGCCGTCCTTCGACCCGGACGAGGTGCAGTCCATCAAGGGCTCGACCCGTCTGGAGGCGAAGAAGCAGCGCCGCCGCGAGGGCCGCGAGCTGGGCCGCCGCCGGGTGCCGATCATCACCGAGGCCGAGTTCCTGGCCCGCCGGGAGTCGGTCGAGCGCGTCATGGTGGTGCGCCAGAACGGCCAGCGCACCCAGATCGGCGTGCTGGAGGACGGCGTGCTCGTCGAGCACTACGTCAACAAGGAGCAGGCCACCTCGTACGTCGGCAACGTCTACCTGGGCAAGGTCCAGAACGTGCTGCCGTCCATGGAGGCCGCCTTCGTCGACATCGGCAAGGGCCGCAACGCGGTGCTGTACGCCGGTGAGGTCAACTTCGGCGCGCTGGGCCACGGCGGCCCGCGCCGGATCGAGTCGGTGCTCAAGTCCGGCCAGTCCGTGCTGGTGCAGGTCTCCAAGGACCCGATCGGCCACAAGGGCGCCCGCCTGACCAGCCAGATCTCGCTGCCCGGCCGCTACCTGGTCTACGTGCCCGAGGGCTCGATGACCGGCATCTCGCGCAAGCTGCCCGAGAACGAGCGCGCCCGCCTCAAGCAGATCCTCAAGAAGATCGTCCCGGACGACGCGGGCGTGATCGTGCGCACCGCCGCCGAGGGCGCCTCCGAGGAGGAGCTGACCCGCGACGTCCAGCGCCTCCAGCAGCAGTGGGAGGACATCCAGAAGAAGGCCGCGACCGGCAACGCCCCGGCGCTGCTGTACGGCGAGCCGGACATGACCGTCCGGGTCGTCCGCGACATCTTCAACGAGGACTTCACCAAGGTCATCGTCTCCGGCGACGAGGCGTGGAGCACCATCCACGACTACGTCTCCAACGTGGCCCCGGACCTCGCCGAGCGGCTCCAGCGGTGGACCTCCGAGGTGGACGTGTTCGCCACCTACCGGATCGACGAGCAGCTGATGAAGGCGCTGGACCGCAAGGTCTGGCTGCCCAGCGGCGGTTCGCTGGTGATCGACCGCACCGAGGCGATGGTCGTCATCGACGTCAACACCGGGAAGTTCGTCGGCCAGGGCGGCAACCTGGAGGAGACGGTCACCCGGAACAACATCGAGGCGGCCGAGGAGATCGTGCGCCAGCTGCGGCTGCGCGACCTCGGCGGCATCATCGTGATCGACTTCATCGACATGGTCCTGGAGTCCAACCGCGACCTGGTGCTGCGCCGCCTGCTGGAGTGCCTGGGCCGGGACCGGACCAAGCACCAGGTGGCCGAGGTCACCTCGCTGGGCCTGGTCCAGATGACCCGTAAGCGGGTCGGCCAGGGCCTGCTGGAGTCCTTCTCCGAGGCCTGCGTGCACTGCAACGGCCGCGGCGTGATCGTCCACATGGAGCAGCCGAGCGCCCACGTCCACGCCCCGGCGGCCGCCGCCGTCGAGGCGGGCAGCGGCAAGCGCCGTCGCCGGGGCAAGGGCGGCGCGGGCCATGAGGAGCCGCAGGCCGTCGAGGCCGGGTCGGTGGCCGAGGCCGTCGCCGAGGCGCTCCTGGAGCCGGCCGAGCCGGTGCGCGAGGAGATCGAGGGCCAGCTGGCCCTGGAGGTCCCGGGCGTCGAGCCGCTGACCGTCGAGGCCGTCGTCGAGGCCGTGGTGGTCGAGGCGCCGAAGGCCGTGGAGGCGCCGGTGGCCGAGGCCCCCGCCGCCGCTCCGGCCGGCCGTCCGCGCCGCCGCGCGGTGCGCAAGGCGACGGCTCCGGCCGGCGCCCCGCAGGCCGCCGAGATCGTGGTGCTGCAGGCGAAGGCCGACGCGGCCCTGGAGGCGGCCCTGGCGGCCGCCGCCCCGGCCGCCGAGACCGCCGCTCCGGTGGTGGTCGAGACCGTCGCCGAGGTGGCCCCCGAGGCCGTCGCGGAGGCCGTGGTCGTCGAGACCCCGGCCGCGGAGGCCGCCGAGGCTCCCGCCGACGAGGCCCCCGCCGCGGAGGAGGCGCCCGCCGAGGAGGCCCCGGCGCCGAAGAAGCGGGCCGCCCGCAAGACCACCACCGCGAAGAAGACCGCCGCCAAGAAGACGACGACGGCGGCCAAGAAGACCACCGCCCGCAAGACCGCGACCAAGCGGACGAGCGCGGCGGCCAAGAAGGCCGCGGCCGCCGAGGGTGATACGGCGGCCGAGTAGTGCCCACGCCGGGGGCGGGAGTCCTTCCCGCCCCCGGCCGTACGGGCCGGTTTGCCCCCTGGGCCGCCGGTCCGTATTCTTGACCTTCGGCGTGTCTACGCCGCGCTCCCGAGCACATCACCTTCCCGAGAGTCCCGCGCCCAGCGTGGAGTGAACGGGGAGAGGCTCCTGTGTCCGTACCCAGGTGGCTGGCGTCGGGAGTTCCGACCGAGTTGGGAAAGTAGGTACCGCATGTACGCGATCGTTCGCGCAGGCGGCCGCCAGCACAAGGTCGCCGTCGGCGACGTGCTGGAGATCGACCGTATCGAGGCCAAGCCGGGTGACTCGGTGGAGCTCTCGACCATCCTGGTCGTCGACGGTGACGCCGTCACCTCCGACCCGTGGGTCCTGGCCGGCGTGAAGGCTCACGCCGAGGTGGTCGACCAGACCAAGGGTGACAAGATCGTCATCCTGCGCTACAAGAACAAGACCGGCTACCGCCGTCGTCAGGGTCACCGTCAGAAGCACACCGCGGTGCGCATCACCAGCATCGACTCGGTCAGCAAGTAAGGGGATAGCGAAAAATGGCACACAAGAAGGGCGCAAGCTCTACTCGTAACGGCCGTGACTCGAACGCCCAGCGCCTCGGCGTGAAGCGCTTCGGTGGCCAGGTCGTCTCGGCCGGCGAGATCCTCGTCCGCCAGCGTGGCACCCACTTCCACCCGGGTGCCGGTGTCGGCCGCGGTGGCGACGACACCCTGTTCGCGCTGACCGCCGGTGCGGTCCAGTTCGGCAACCGTCGCGGCCGCAAGGTCGTCAACATCGTGGCCGTCGAGGCCTGAGTCCCAGCGGACTCCCGAGTCTGACAGGACTCACACTGAAGGGTGGGCCGGAATTCTCCGGTCCACCCTTCGCGCTTTACGCAGACAGAACCCTTTCCCGTACTGGAGGCACACCCATGACCACCTTCGTGGACCGCGTCGAACTTCACGTCGCCGCGGGTAACGGAGGCCACGGCTGCGCCTCCGTTCACCGTGAGAAGTTCAAGCCGCTCGGCGGCCCGGACGGCGGTAACGGCGGGGAGGGCGGCAGTGTGATCCTCACCGTGGACGCGCAGGTCACCACCCTGCTCGAGTACCACCACTCGCCCAAGCGCAAGGCCACCAACGGCAAGCCCGGCGCGGGCGGCCACCGCACCGGCGCCGACGGCGGGGACCTCGTCCTGTTCGTGCCGGACGGCACCGTGGTGCTGGACCGCAAGGGCAACGTGCTCGCCGACCTGGTCGGCCACGGCACCAGCTTCATCGCCGCCCAGGGCGGCCGCGGCGGCCTCGGCAACGCCGCGCTCGCCTCGTCCCGCCGCAAGGCGCCGGGCTTCGCGCTGCTCGGCGAGCCCGGCGACGCCCGCGACATCGTGATGGAGCTCAAGTCCGTCGCCGACGTGGCCCTGGTCGGCTACCCGAGCGCCGGCAAGTCCTCGCTGATCTCGGTGCTCTCCGCCGCCAAGCCGAAGATCGCGGACTACCCGTTCACCACCCTGATCCCCAACCTCGGCGTGGTCACCGCGGGCGACACCGTCTACACCATCGCCGACGTGCCCGGCCTGATCCCGGGCGCCAGCCAGGGCCGGGGCCTGGGCCTGGAGTTCCTGCGGCACGTCGAGCGCTGCTCGGTGCTGGTGCACGTGCTGGACTGCGCCACCCTGGAGCCCGGCCGCGACCCCCTGACCGACCTGGAGACCATCGAGTCCGAGCTCGCCGAGTACGGCGGTCTGGAGGACCGTCCGCGCCTGGTCGCGCTCAACAAGGTGGACGTCCCGGACGGCCAGGACATCGCGGACCTGACCCGCGCCTCGCTGGAGGAGCGCGGCTTCGAGGTGTTCGAGGTCTCCGCCGCCTCCCGCAAGGGCCTGCGCGAGCTGAGCTTCGCGCTGGCGAAGATCGTCGCCGAGGCGCGTGCCGCCAAGCCGGTCGAGGAGTCGACCCGGATCGTGCTGCGGCCCACGGCCGTCGACGACGAGGGCTTCACCATCGAGGAGGAGGACGGCGCCTACCGCATCCGCGGCGTCAAGCCGGAGCGCTGGGTCCGCCAGACCGACTTCACCAACGACGAGGCCGTCGGCTACCTGGCCGACCGGCTGGCCCGCCTCGGCATCGAGGACCGGCTGTGGAAGATCGGGGCGCACGAGGGCGACACCGTCATCATCGGCCCCGAGGAGAACGCCGTCGTCTTCGACTGGGAGCCGACCATGGCCGCCGGCGCCGAGATGCTCGGCCGCCGCGGTGAGGACCACCGCATGGACTCCCCGCGTCCGGCGGTCGACCGCCGTCGCGAGAAGCAGAAGGGCCGGGACGCGGCCGAGGCCGAGTTCCTCGCCTTCGAGGCGCTCTCCGGCGGCCGGCAGGCCGCCATCGAGGACGACGACGAGGACAACTGAGCCTGCTGACGTGAACGGCCCCGCCACCTTTCGAGGTGGCGGGGCCGTCCGTTCGTTCGGCTCGCGCCGAACTGGCGGATCGTCACTTCGTCCAGGCGGCCTGGACCTTGGTGATGTCGCTCGCGTCGCCGAAGCCGACCATCACCGGGGTGATCCCGGCCTGGAAGCTGACGATGGAGCAGCCCTTGAACGCGACGCCCTTGGTGGCGCCGGACCAGCTCGGGGTGTTGCACTTGGCGACCGGGGTCGACCCGACCGGGTCGGCGCCCATGGCGATGTTGCCCGAGGCGTCGTAGACCTTGAGCTTGGCGGCGGGGTCGCTGAAGGTCAGCTTGGTGTCGCTGAGGTTCGTCATGGTCCAGCTGACGTAGTACAGCGCGCGGCCGTCCAGGCCGGTGGTGCTGGCCTTGGCGTCCTGGAAGTCCTTGAGCGAGCCCGGCGCGATCCCGGTGACGGTCCACTGCAGCTTGGCGGTGGCGTTGGACGTCTTGTCGCTGAAGTCGATGCTGGCCGGCTGGCCGAACTTGACCGAGGTGCCGGCCTGCGGGAGCTTGCCGCCGGCGGCGCCGCCGCCCGACGCGCCGGCCGTACCGGCGCCGCCGGTGGCCGCTCCGCCGGCCGCCGCGCCACCCGTGGCGGCACCGCCCGAGGCGGCACCACCGGTGGCGGCACCTCCCGTGGCGGCGCCGGACGGGGCGGCGGTCGAACCGCCGGTCGCCGCGCCGCCGGTGGCCGCGCCGGTCTGTGCCGGGGCCGCTCCGGTGGCGCCGCCCGTGCCGGCCGGGTCCGAGTTGTCGGGGCCGCAGGCCGCGAGCGAGAGGGCGGTGGCCGCCGCGAGCGCGGCGACGGTGAGCTTCGTGGTGTACGAACGCATGGTGCGCATTTCTCCTGGGCGCGCGGTCGCGAACCGTTGCCGGCCTGCCCAGTGCGGCGCCGCCCCGTTCTGCAGGAAGGTCGAAGACGAGTGGGTACAGCGGGCAAGAAGCCGTCCCCCGATCTGGCTTTCGGTCAGGGACCATACCAGCCGTCCGGATTGGCGGCCGGGCTGTGGCGGGCCCGTGCGCAGGGCGGGTCCAGCCGGTGAAACACCCTGGGGACGACCTGCGCGGATCGCGTAGATTTCGGGCATGACGGCCGGGCCCGGTCCCGCCGCACCCGCACCACACCGGAAGGGCGTACAGCGAGATGAGCGAGGACTCACTGCGGGAGGAGGTGCTGACCGCACGGCGGATCGTGGTCAAGGTCGGCTCCTCCTCACTCACCACGGCGGCCGGCGGCCTGGACGCCGACCGGGTGGACGCCCTGGTGGACGCGCTCGCCAAGGTGCGCAGCCGCCCGGACGCGCCCGAGGTCGTGCTCGTCTCCTCCGGCGCCATCGCCGCCGGGCTCGCCCCGCTCGGCCTGGACAAGCGGCCCAAGGACCTGGCCCGGCAGCAGGCCGCCGCCAGCGTCGGCCAGGGCCTGCTGGTCGCGCGGTACACCGCCTCCTTCGCCCGGTACGGCATCCGGGTCGGCCAGGTGCTGCTCACCGCCGAGGACGCCAGCCGCCGCGCCCACTACCGCAACGCCTACCGGACGCTGGACCAGCTGCTGGCGATGGGCGCGATGCCGGTCGTCAACGAGAACGACACCGTCGCCACCGCCGAAATCAAGTTCGGGGACAACGACCGGCTGGCCGCGCTGGTCGCCCACCTGGTCCGGGCCGACCTGCTGGTGCTGCTCTCCGACGTGGACGGCCTCTACGACGGCGACCCGTCCCGGCCCGGCACCAGCCGGATCGCCGAGGTCGGCGGCCCGCACGACCTCGACGGCATCCAGATCGGCAGCGCCGGGAAGGCGGGCGTCGGCACCGGCGGCATGGTCACCAAGGTCGAGGCGGCCCGGATCGCCACCGGCGCGGGCATCCCGGTGGTGCTCACCGCGGCCAGCCACGCCGCCGACGCGCTGGCCGGGCGGCCCACCGGCACGCTCTTCCGGCGCACCGGCAGCCGCACCTCCGACCGGATGCTCTGGCTGGCCCACGCCAGCAGCCCGCGCGGCGCCCTGCACCTGGACGCGGGCGCGGTCGAGGCGGTCGTCTCCGGCGGCGCCTCGCTGCTGCCCGCCGGGGTGACCAAGGTCGACGGGGAGTTCGCCGCGGGTGATCCGGTGGACCTTCTTGGCGAAAACGGCCACATCGTGGCCCGCGGACTGGTCAACTTTGATGCGAGGGAGTTGCCCCGTCTGCTCGGCCGGTCCACCCGTGACCTGGCCCAGGAGTTCGGCGCCGGGTACGAGCGCGAGGTCGTCCACCGGGACGACCTGGTCGTTCTGCGCGGCTGACCGGCCGTTCGGCCGGCACGGCCGGACGGCGCAGCGCGGTCGGCGGGCCGCTCCGTACCGGGAGCGGTCCGGCCGCGGGCGAGGAGGGGCGCAGCCGTACCGGTCGGCCGAGGGTCGGCCGGGTCGGGGGGACGACACGAGATCGCCGAACAGGAGGCCGCCGGTGGAACGCAGGCGCGAGGGAGCGCTGACCGGAGGGACGGCGGGCCGGCGGCTGACCAGTATCGACGGCGGACGCGGGGACGGCCCCGCGGAGCCGACCGGTCCGACGCCGCAGGGGCCCGGCGGGGTGCGCAGGCTGCGGCCGCAGCGCGCGCAGGCGGCGGATCCGCCCAGCGTGCCGGAGCAGGCACGGCTGTGGCACGTGGTGCTGAGCGTGGCCGGGCAGACCACGCCGCTGTCCTCGCTACGGGCCTCGCTGGAGCGGCTGGCGCACGACCACTCGTTCTTCCTGACCGCCCGCTACGCGGCCGATCACGCCGAGATCCGCTACTGGGAGCAGGCCCGGGACCTGCACGACGCGGCGGCGATAGCGCTGCGGCTGTGGGGCGAGCACAAGGTGACCGCGAGCCTGCCGCCGTGGGAGATCGTCGGCCTGGAGGTGGTCGACCGGGCGACGTACCACAAGCGGGTCGCCGAGGGCTTCGGCGATCCGCCGCCGCACCTGGGCGGGGTGCACCCGTACTGAGGGCGCGCCGGGCACTGGGCGGGGGCCGTCCGTCCGGTGTCTCACCGGGCGAAATGACGGTTCGGCGGCGCGGGGGCAGTCGCTAACCTTGGCGGCATGACCAGCGACCTCGCCACCGCCGACAGCCCCGTCCTCGCCGTAGCGCGCCGAGCCCGGGAGGCCGCCGCCGCGCTCGCCCCGCTGCCGCGCCGGGCCAAGGACGCCGCCCTGCTGGCGATCGCGGACGCGCTGGTGGCCCGCAGTGCCGAGATCCTCGCGGCCAACGCCGAGGACGTGGCCCGGGCCCGCGAGGCGGGGACGGCCGAGTCGGTGATCGACCGGCTGAGCCTGACCGACGAGCGGATCGCCGCGATCGCCTCCGACGTGCGGGACGTGGCCGGCCTGGCCGACCCGGTCGGCGAGGTGGTGCGCGGCTACACCCTGCCGAACGGCCTGGACGTGCGTCAGGTGCGGGTGCCGCTGGGCGTGGTCGGCATCATCTACGAGGCCCGGCCGAACGTCACCGCGGACGCCGCCGCGCTCTGCCTGAAGTCCGGCAACGCGGTGCTGCTGCGCGGCTCCGCCTCCGCCTACCGTTCCAACACGGCGCTGGTCGCCGTCCTGCGGGACGCCGTCGTCGCGGCCGGGCTGCCGGCCGACGTGATCCAGCTCGTCCCGGGGGAGAGCCGGGAGTCGGTGCAGGAGCTGATGCGCGCCCGCGGCCTGGTCGACGTGCTGATCCCGCGCGGCGGGGCCTCGCTGATCCGCACCGTGGTCGAGGGTTCGACCGTCCCGGTGATCGAGACCGGCACCGGCAACTGCCACGTGTACGTGGACGCGCGGACCGACCTGGCGATGGCCGTCGGCATCCTGCTGAACTCCAAGGCCCAGCGGGTCAGCGTCTGCAACTCGGCCGAGACGCTGCTGGTGCACCAGGACGTCGCGGACGCCTTCCTGCCGCTCGCGCTGGCCGCCCTGGCCGGGGCCGGGGTGACCGTGCACGGCGACGACGCGGTGCTCAAGGCCGCCGAGGGCACCGGCGTCACCGCGGTGCCCGCCACCGACGAGGACTGGGGCGCCGAGTACCTCTCGTACGACCTGGCCGCGGCCGTGGTGCCCTCGCTGGACGCCGCCGTCGCGCACATCCGCCGCTGGTCCTCCGGCCACACCGAGGCGATCGTCACCACCTCGCAGGCCGCCGCCCGCCGCTTCACCCAGCTGGTGGACTCGACCACGGTGGCCGTCAACGCCTCCACCCGGTTCACCGACGGCGGTGAGTTCGGCTTCGGCGCGGAGATCGGCATCTCCACCCAGAAGCTGCACGCCCGCGGCCCGATGGGCCTGCCGGAGCTGACCAGCACCAAGTACATCGTCACTGGTGACGGGCATGTCCGCGGCGAGGCGACGCAGACCGTGGGCGGGGGCGCGGAGGGCCGCTGACCGCGGCGCACGGGGCGGCCGTCACACGTGTGACGGACCAACTGCCGGGAGCCACAGACAAATCGCCCGGCCGGTAATACGCTGAATCCGTGGCTGAGGATGTGGGGGGCTTGCCGTACCCCGACGGCGCCGACCACGGTGGTGCGGACGACGAGTTCGCCACCGTGGTCTTCGATGAGGCCTTCGTCCGGTCCGCCGCCGTGCACGAGCCGACGGCCAAGGAGCGGCAGCTCGCCGCCGCCGAGGCGCGGTTCGAGACGGACTCCGCGGGGCCGGGTTGGAGCTATGACGTTCCGGTCGGGGACGGGCTGCCGCTGGAGCTGCGCCCGTACCCGAGCGGACTCGACGAGGACCACCTCTACCCCGACCCCTGGTCGGGCCCGGGCCGGGCGACCGGCCGCCGGGGCCGGCGCTGGGGCAGGCGCTACGACCCGGTGCGGGCCCGCGGGCGGTACGTCGCCCAGCAGCGCTGGCACCGGCCGGTGGCCTGGGTGCTCGCCGTGCTCATGGGCGTGAGCCTGGTGGCCGTGGCGGTCGCGGCGGTCTACCAGGGCGTGGGCGGCTCCTCGGGGGCACCCCGCCGCCCGGAGTCGGGCAGCAGCAGCCCGGGCGCCGACCCGCGGTCCGCGCCGGCCGAGCCGTCGCTGGTGGCGTCGACGCCGTAGCGTCGGCTGAGGGGGGCGTGCGCCCGGAGCGGTGGTCACGGAGCGTTCCCGGGAATCTGCGCGGGGGCCCTCGTGGCGGGCCCGGTGTGCGCCTACCCTGGTGCTATGGGTGACCCGCGCGAGCCTCCTGAGGGTACGCCCGAGGGCGGTTCCGGCAATGAGGACGAGTTCCGGTCCGTCGTCTTCGACGAGTCGTTCGTCCGGGCTGCCCGGATCCAGGAGCTGTCCGCCCGGGAACGGCTGGCGGGCTCCTTCGGCAAGGCCACCCGGGCCCGGGTGCGGCTCGGGCCGCTGGGCAGCGTGCCGCGCCAGGCGCTCGCCCTGCTGCTGCTCATCCTGCTGGCCTTCGGGGCCGCGGTGTACTTCGGGGTGAACTCGCCCAAGGGGATCGCGGCGCGGCCGGAGGGCACTCAACTGACCGTCAGCCTGGTCGCGTTGAGCCCGGCCTCGGCCGTCCGTCCGGTCGTCGACCCGGCGCGTCCGTTCGCCGCGCTGCCGACCGGTTACGGCGACGGGACGGCGGGGCTGAACACCCCGACCGGGGCGGCCACCGAGCACTTCAGCAAGGTCGAGGTGACCAAGGCCCTCGACACCGTGCAGCGCTACCTGATCGCCTCCTCGCTGACGCCGGCGGCACTGGTCCAGGGCGTCACCACGGACGTGCGGGCCTACGTCACGCCCGGTCAGCAGGCCCAGTTCGACGCCGGTGTCACCCAGCCGGTGGACGACCGGCACCACGCGGTGACCGGCTGGATCGTCCGCTTCGACCCGGCGCAGGTCGCGCTCGCCTCCGACACCGTGAAGGTGGTCGGCGCGATGCGGGTCGACGAGGCGGACGGCAGCACCCTGCAGATCACCACCGACCACACCTTCGTCTACGCGCTGAAGCCCGCCGGTGCCCCGGCCGGCGCGCCGGTCACCCTGGAGACCGTGCGGCGCGAGCTGACCTTCCAGTTCGACCGGGTCGACCTGGGCCAGGCGCAGCTGCGGCTGGTGGACGCGGTGCTGCAGGCCGGTCCGGCGCCGTGCACCTCCTCGATGGCGGCCTTCCTGCAGCCGGTGCTGGCCACCGCCCAGGGCACCGCGGTGGCGCAGCCGACGCCGGTCGACCCGGGCAACCACGCGCGGCCGGCCTGGCAGGTGTGCGGGGTGCTGGCGGGGAGCTGAGCGGCCCCGGCGGCGGGACGGCCGGTGACCCGGGCGGGTCACCGGCCGTGGGCGCCGGAGCGGTGGCGGTGCTGTCGGTGCTGCGGTGGGGCGGGGGTCAGCTCTCGGTGCGGTCCCCGGAGTCCTTGTGGTTGCCGCCGGTGAAGGTGTCACGGAGCTTGCCGCCGACGGTCGCGGCGCCGCCGGCCACGTCCCGCAGCAGACCCATCAGGGGGTCCTTGCTCTCCTTCACCGAGGTCGTGTAGTGCTCGGCGGCGGCCTTCCACTGCTCGCCGACCGAGGTGTCCCGGTCGTCGGTGCGGCGCGGGTAGGCGCCGGCCAGGATCGAGCGGTACTCGTCGCTCTCCGCCCACTTCTTCAGCTGGGCGACCCGGACCACCGCGAACGGGTGGGTCTGCGGCAGCAGCTGGAGCAGCTTGAGCACGCCGTCGCGCAGGTCCCCGGCCTTGTCGTACTCCTCGGCCTGCTCCAGGAAGGCGTCGACGTTCATCTCGGCCAGGTTGTGCCCGCCGGCCAGCTTCATCAGGGCCCGCATGGACGCCTGGACGTCCTGCCCGGCGAGCAGGCCGGCCCGGTCGCTGGACAGCTCGGCCTTGCGGAACCACTCCTTGAGCGCGGTGATGACGGCCGTGATCGCCAGGTTGCCGAGCGGCACCCAGGCGATCCGGGTGGCGATGTTGGTGAGGATCATCAGCATCGTCCGGTAGACGGCGTGGCCGGACATCGCGTGGCCGACCTCGTGGCCGATGACGGAGCGCAGCTCCTCCTCGTCCAGCAGCTCGACCAGGCCGCTGGTGATCACGATGATCGGGGTGTCGATGCCGATGGTGAACGCGTTGACCGTCGGGTCCTGGGTGACGTACAGGTCCGGGACCTGCTCCAGGTCGAGCACGTAGGCGGCGTCGCGGACCATGTCGTACAGCTCGGGGAACTGGCGCTCGGAGGTCTTCACGGCGGTGGCCAGGAACATCAGCCGGATCGAGCGCTCGGAGACCAGCCCGGCGAGCTTGCGCAGGATGTCGTCGAAGCCGGACAGCTTGCGCAGGGCGACCAGCGCCGAGCGGTCGGCGGGGTGCTCCCAGGCCCGGGTGGAGATCTCGGGGAAGCGTTGGCGACGGCGGCTCGGGGCGTTCGCGGTCGTGTCGGTCATGGTCTGCGTACCTCCTGGTCGACGGCGGCCCCGGGCGCGGCGCCCGGCCCCCGCTGGTCTTCGCCGGCAGTGACTCGTCTGCAACGACTGCCTGTGCAACGTCCGCGGTTGCGTACTCGTCCCCGGAGCGGGTGCGGACGGCCGTGTGGACGGGCGTACGGGCGGGCTGACGGGTGGGTCACGGGTGGGGGAGCGGGCGGTCCGCGGGCGGGTCGGGCGCGGCGCGGGGGCCGGTGGGGGGTGCCGGTGTGAGGCGGGTTTACCCTGAATGCCCTGGAGAACCGAGACCGGACCCGGCCGCGGTACCGAGCAGTTCGAGGAGCCCCTCAGATGTCCACCGAAGCGCTGGTCAGCCTGGCCGCACCCATCTCCGACGAGGCCGGCCCGGGCCTGTTCCTGCGGATCATCGTGATCTCCTCCTTCGTCGGGATCGGCCTGCTGGTCTGGATCATGGCCCGCGCCTTCCGGGGCCAGTAGAAGCCGCGTCCCACTCGGTTCGCTCACGCCCGGTCAGCGGCGGTGGGCCGCCGAGCGGTTGCCGCGTAACCCCCCGTACGATGACGGGTGGGCCCTCACCGGCCCGGAACCACCCCCAGGTCCGTCACCGAGCCGAGAAGGTCCCGCCGACCATGAGCACTGCTGCCGCACTCCCCGCCCTGAACCTCCTCGCCGAGGGGGGCAACCACGACAGCCTCAACCCGCTGCTGACGGGTGGCGCCGCGCTGTTCATCCTGGTTCTCCTGCTCTTCATCACCACCCGCTTCAACCGGGACCGCTGAGCCTGGTCCCGGGACCGCTCGGGGAGCGTCCGGCCAGGGGGCCGGCCGCTCCCTCACGCATCTGCGGACAACCCCCACACGGCCGTTCCCGGACCGCAACAGGCGTCGCGTAAGGTGTGGCGGCATGGGAGAGCAGGCCGGGAATCCCGGCGGACCGGAACCGGTGAAGAAGCGCCTGGGCGTGATGGGCGGCACCTTCGACCCGATCCACCACGGCCACCTGGTCGCCGCGAGCGAGGTGGCGAGCGCGTTCCACCTGGACGAGGTGATCTTCGTCCCGACCGGTGAGCCCTGGCAGAAGAGCGACCGGCACGTCACCCCGGCCGAGGACCGCTACCTGATGACGGTCATCGCCACCGCCGAGAACCCGCAGTTCTCGGTGAGCCGGATCGACATCGACCGCCAGGGCCCGACGTACACCGTCGACACCCTGCGCGACCTGCACGCCATGCACCCGGACGCGGACCTCTTCTTCATCACCGGCGCCGACGCGCTCGCCCAGATCCTGTCCTGGCACGACTCGGACGAGCTCTTCTCGCTGGCCCACTTCATCGGCTGCACCCGTCCGGGGCACGTCCTGTCGGACGCCGGGCTGCCGGTGGGCGGGGTCTCCCTGGTGGAGGTCCCGGCGCTGGCCATCTCCTCCACGGACTGCCGCAACCGGGTCGCCAAGGGCGAGCCGGTCTGGTACCTCGTCCCGGACGGGGTGGTCCGCTACATCGACAAGCGGGCGCTGTACGCGCCGCACGGGACCTGAGCCAGGAGCGGGCGTGACCGATCGCAGCGGTAACGGCAGCGGCAACGGCGGGCAGCGGCCGGAGGAGTGGTCCACCGGCCAGTACCAGCAGCCGTACCAGGGCCAGGAGTACCAGTCGGGGCAGCAGCCGCTGCAGCAGCCGTCGGCGTACGGGCAGCAGCAGGGGTACGACCAGCAGTACGAGCAGCAGGCCTACGACCAGTACGGGCAGCCGGTGTACGGGCAGGGCTCGTACGGGGGCTACCAGCAGCAGGCCCAGGGCTACCAGCAGGGGGGCCGGCCGACCGGGCAGTTCCCGCAGCAGCAGGGGTACGGGCAGCAGCAGGGGTACGAGCCGCAGCAGGGGTACGAGCCGCAGACGTACGAGCAGCAGGCCTACGACCAGTACGGGCAGCCGGTCTACGGGCAGGACCCGTACGGCGGCTACCAGCAGCAGGCCCAGGGCTACCAGCAGGGGGCCCAGCAGGCGTACCAGGCCGCGCCGGTGGTCGCCGAGCCGCAGCCGCAGGTCGAGCCGCAGCCGGAGCCGCCCGCGGCGCCGGCCGTCGTGCCGCCGCCGCGCCGCCGCACCCCCAAGCCCGCCGCGGCCGCGGCTCCGGCCGGGCCGGCGGCGCCCTCCGAGCAGGTCGCCGGGGCCAGGGCCGGCAAGGTCGGCGGCCGGGCCCCCAAGGACTCCTACGCCACGGGCGAGTTCACCTTCGTCGACGAGGAGGCGGAGGAGTCCGAGGACGTCATCGACTGGCTGAAGTTCGCCGAGTCCCGCAGCGAGGTGCGCGCCGAGCGGCGCCGCAAGCTGAAGAACCGGCTGGTCGGCCTCGGTGTGGTGCTGGCCCTCGCGGCCGGCGGCGTCGGCGGCTACCTGTGGTTCACCGGGGACAAGCCGACCGCGGCCGCCGCGGCGGGCGGGCGGCAGGTCACCGTCGTCCACCTGCGCGACCTCCAGGGCAAGGTGTCCAGCGCGCTGCTGGTCGACGACGCCTCCGGACACAAGGGCACGGTGCTGCTGCTGCCCGACGTGCTGCGGCTGCCCGGACCGGGCGACCCGCCGGTGACCACGGTCGGCCAGGCCATGGACGCGATCGGCGCCTCGGCGACCCGGGACGGCCTGTCCACCGTGCTCGGCGCCCCGGTGGCCGGCACCTGGCGGCTGGACACCCCGTACCTGGAACTGCTGGTCTCCCAGCTCGGCGGCGTCCGGGTGGACACCAACGCCGAGACCCACGAGGGCGGCAAGCCGGACGGCAAGCTGCTCTCCGCGGCCGGCAAGAACACCATGCTCAGCGGGAAGGCCGCGGTCGCGTACGCCACCCTCCAGGCGCCCGGCGAGAACCGGGACGCCCAGCTGGCCCGGTTCGGGCAGGTCATGGACGCCGTGGTGCGCACCATGCCGACCGACTTCAAGGACGCCAAGGACGACGTGCACCGGATGAACGCGGTGCTCGACCCCTCGCTGCCCGAGGACGCCCTGGCCGGCGTGCTCGCCCAGCTCGCCCAGCAGGCGAAGGACGGCCACTTCGGCACCACCGCGCTGACCGTCAAGCCGGACGGCAGCCTGGACGAGGCGACGGCGGGCAAGCAGGTCAAGGACGTGCTCGGCGGCACCGTGAAGTCCGCGGCGGTCGGCGACGCCCCCGCCCGGGTCTCGCTGCAGGACGCCTCCGGCAACGACGCGGCGGGCGCCGCCGCGCAGGTCCAGATCGTCAACTCGGGCCTGACGTTCATCCCGGGCGGCGCCAAGACCGCGCCGCAGGCCAACAGTGAGATCCGCTACACCGACGACGCCCGGCAGGCCGCGGCGAAGTCCCTGGCGACCACCCTGGGGCTGCCGGACACGGCGGTGAAGAAGGTCGGGGACGCCCAGAACGCGGACCTGGTGGTCGTGCTCGGCAAGGACTACCAGCCGCCGAAGTCCCAGTAGGCGCCCGGCTACGGCCCCTGCCCGCCCCCGCGGCCCCGGAAAATGCAGTCCGAGGCCGCGGGGACGGCGTGAGATCCTGGAAGGCGACCCCGGCCACCGTGCCGGGGCCGCCCCAAGCCGCCGAGCCGGAAGAACACCGTGACCGTCACCGACCACAGCCAGCAGCTCATCAACGTCGCCGCGCAGGCGGCAGCCGACAAGCTCGCGCACAACATCATCGCCTTCGACGTCAGCGAGGTGCTGTCGATCACCGACGCCTTCCTGATCGCCTCCGCGAACAACGACCGCCAGGTCCGCTCGATCGCCGAGGAGATCGAGGACCAGCTGCGCGAGCAGCTGGACATCAAGCCGGTGCGCCGCGAGGGCGAGCGCGAGGGCCGCTGGATCCTGCTCGACTACCTGGACATCGTCGTGCACGTCCAGCACTCCGAGGAGCGCTCCTTCTACTCGCTGGACCGCCTCTGGAAGGACTGCCCCGAGCTGCCGCTGCCCGCGGACGCCCTGGAGTCGCGCAACCGTCCCGACGCGATCACCGACGACGCCGGCAACGCCGTCGCCCCGGCCGACGACTTCGGCAAGCCCGAGGACCTGCACTGAGCAGGGATGCGCGCGGCCCGCGCATCGTCTTCTGGCGGCACGGCCAGACGTCCTGGAACCTCGAATCGCGCTTCCAGGGCACCACGGACATCGACCTGACCGGCCAGGGCGTGCTGCAGGCCCAGCGGGCGGCCCGGCTGCTCTCCGGGCTGCGCCCCGACCTGCTGATCTCCTCGGACCTCACGCGCGCCCGGCGCACCGCCGAGGAGCTGGCCAAGGTCACCGGGCTGGACGTGCAGCACCACGAGGGCCTGCGGGAGACGTACGCGGGCACCTGGCAGGGGCTGACCAACGCCGAGATCCGTGAGCGCCACCCGGAGGAGTACGCGGCCTGGGCGGCCGGGGAGCCGGTGCGCCGCGGTGGCGGGGAGCTGTCCAGCGAGGTCGCCGACCGCTCGGTGCCGGTGGTGCTGGAGGCCGTCGGCAAGCTGCCGGAGAACGGCACCCTGGTCGTGGTCAGCCACGGCGGCACCATCCGGACCATGCTCGGGCGGCTGCTGGGCCTGGAGCCTCCCCTGTGGGAGTGCTTCGGCGGGCTGTCCAACTGCTGCTGGTCGGTGCTCGGCAAGGGGGCGCGCGGCTGGCGGCTGCTGGAGCACAACGCGGGCACGCTCCCGCAGCCGGTGATCGGCGACGACACCTGACGGCACTCGGTGACGGGGCTTCGCGGGGGCCCGGAAGGAGCGGATTTCGCAGTTCCGGGCCTGACCAGCTAGAGTCTTCCTCGTTCGCAGGGAAGGAACGCGGCCCGGAAGGGAAGCGGGAGATCCGGTGAGTGCGGGGCTATAGCTCAGTTGGTAGAGCGCTTGCATGGCATGCAAGAGGTCTGGGGTTCAATTCCCCATAGCTCCACTCCGCATCGGCGGTCGTGGAAATCGGAGTTCCGGAGCCAGGGTCGCCCGCGTCGCGGGGCTATAGCTCAGTTGGTAGAGCGCTTGCATGGCATGCAAGAGGTCTGGGGTTCAATTCCCCATAGCTCCACAGTAGTTCGAGAGGCCGTCACCCAAGGGGTGGCGGCCTCTCGGCGTTTCGGGGCGTTGAGGGCGTTGCGGGCGTTGGGGACCGCCGGGGCGGGGCCGGAGGGTCGGTCCCTCGCGGCCCCAGCGGCCCAGCGGCTCCTACGGTTTGCAGGTGTGCCGCCAGCCGCCCGGCGGCAGGGAGTTGAGCCGCTCCACCAGCTCGCGGTCGTACGGGCTCTCCGGGACGTACACGACGATGTAGCACTCCGGCACGCCCGGCATCGTCAGGTAGGTGGCGTTCAGCCGCATCACGCCGAGGTCCGGGTGACGGAAGATCCGGTGCAGGGTCTTCGGCGGCGCCACCTCCTGCCGGGCCCACAGCTCCCGGAACACCTCGCTGCGGGCCGACAGCTGCTGCACGTGGGCCTCCCAGGCCGGCTCGCCGACGTGCTTGCCGTACGCGGAGCGCAGCACCGCCACCATCCGCGGCAGCGTCTCCTCCGGGTTCTCGCACGGGTTGCAGCACTTCGGCGCGGTCAGCATGCACCAGAGGCTGTTGAAGAACACCCCGTGGGCCGGGCGCATCCGCTCGATGCCGAACAGCGAGCGGTACGGCCGGTTGAAGCTCAGCACGTCGAACCGGGTGTTGGAGACCGCCGCCGGCAGCGGCGCCAGCGAGTCCAGGATCACCTGGATCGCCGGGCTCAGCTCCGGCGGGGCCGGCTGGGCCAGCGGCGAGGGCGCCGTCCCGGCCAGCCGGAACAGGTGCTCGCGCTCGGTGCCGTCCAGCCGCAGCGCCCGGGCCACCGCCAGCAGCACCTGCTCGCTCGCGTTGATCGGCCGCCCCTGCTCCAGCCACGTGTACCAGGTGACCCCGACCCCGGCGAGCTGCGCCACCTCCTCGCGCCGCAGCCCCGGCGTGCGACGGCGCAGCCCCGGCGGCAGGCCGACGTCCTCCGGGGTGACCCGCGCTCGGCAGGCCTTCAGGAAGCGGGCCAGCTCGGTGCGCCGGCGTTCGCGGTCGCGCTCGCGGTCGCGGTCGCGGTCGTCCGACGCGACGGGGAGTTCCTCCAGCACGGTCATGCCGTCCATCGTGCCGCAGGGCGCGCGGGCGATACAGGTGCTGCCGGTACCAGGATCAGCAGGCTCTAACCACCAGTACCGGCGCCGCCCCAGGCTGGTGGCCATGACGGACCTCCAGACCCGGCCCGACGCGGCCGGCGGCACCACAGCAGCAACCCCGGCCGGGCGGCCGGGGCTGCTCCTCGCGATCGTCCTGAGCGGGCAGTGCATGGCCGTGCTCGACGGCTCCATCGTCAACGTCGCGGCGCCGACCATTCGGAACGACCTGGGCGCCTCCGGCGCCGCCCTGCAATTCGTGATCGCCGGCTACACCGTCGCCTACGCGGTCCTGCTGATCACCGGCGCCCGCCTCGGCGCCCGCTACGGCTTCAGCCGACTGTTCCAACTGGGCCTGGCCGCCTTCACCTTCACCTCGCTGGCCTGCGGCCTCGCCCCGACCACCGGCACGCTGATCGCCTTCCGGCTGCTCCAGGGCGCGGGCGCGGCCCTGATGGTGCCGCAGGTGACGAGCCTGCTGCAGCGCACCTTCACCGGTGCCGCCCGCACCCGGGCGATCGGCCTCTACTCGGCGGTGCTGGCCGTCGGCGTCGCGCTCGGGCAGGTGCTCGGCGGGGTGCTGGTCAGCGCCGACCTGTTCGGCACCGGGTGGCGGCCGGTGTTCCTGGTCAACGTGCCGATCGGGCTGGTGCTGCTGGTGGCCGGCGCCCGACTGCTGCCGCGGCTGCCCGGCGACGCCTCGCGCGGCTTCGACGTCCCCGGCCTGGTGGTGGTGGGCTCGGCGCTCGGCCTGCTGGTGGTGCCGCTGGTGCTCGGCAGCGAGCTCGGCTGGCCGGCCTGGGGCTGGGGGATGATCGCCGGCAGCGTGCTGCTGTTCGGCCTGTTCGTGGTCGTCGAGCGCGGGGTCGCCCGGCGCGGCGGGCAACCGCTCATCCCCGGCCGGGTGCTGAGCGCCCCCGGACTGCGCCCCGCGGCGGTCGGACTGTTCACGATCATGGCGGCCTACGCGGGCTTCATGTTCACCTTCGCCCTCCACCAGCAGGCCGCCCTCGGCCACAGCGCGCTGCGGGCCGGGCTCTGCTCGGCGCCCGTCGCGGTCGGCTTCGGCCTGGGCAGCCTGCGCTGGCACCGGCTGCCACGGCGGCTGCACGGGCCGCTGCCGGTGATCGCCGGGGTGCTGCTCGGCGGCGGCTACCTGCTGCTGGGGGTGCTGCTCGGCGACGGCGGAGGGATCGGGGCGGCGGTGCTGGTGGAGACGGCCGCGCTCGGCCTGGCCGCGGGCTGTGCGTACGCGCCGCTGTTCGCCCGGGCGCTGGCGGGGGTGGCCCCGGAGGACGCGGCCGACGCCAGCGGGGTGACGGTGACCGTCCTGCAGCTCGGGCAGATGATCGGGGTCGCGGTGATCGGCTCGGTGTTCCTCGGGCAGGTGGACCTGCCGGCGCCGGCCGCCGACTCGGGGCACGCGGTGCTGGTGACGCTGGCGGTCAACGCTGCGGTGGTGCTCGTCGGGGCGTGCTTCGCCGCGCGCAGCCGGCGGGCGGTGCGCTGACGGGCGTCTGGCTGGGCGGGCGTCCGTCTGGGCGGGTGCCCGTCCGTGCGGGTGTCCGTCGGTGCGGGCGGTCCGTGCGGGCGGGTGCCGTGCGGACGTCCGGGCGGGCTGTGGTGGTGGCCTCGGGAAACGGATTTCAGGAGCACGCCCCGGACCGTGTAAAGTAGTCGATGTCGCCGAGGGAAACCGGACGGAAACGACGGGAAACCCGGTGACATTGCAGGTCAAGGGGCTATAGCTCAGTTGGTAGAGCGCTTGCATGGCATGCAAGAGGTCTGGGGTTCAATTCCCCATAGCTCCACAGTGGTCGAAGAGCCGCCTCCCGTTACGGGGGGCGGCTCTTCGCCGTTGTGTGCATGCCACCGGCGGGCAGGTGGGAAGGACCGCTACCGTCGTGCCATGGCCGATCTGCAGCGAAGGCGGAACGAGGAGCTGGCCCGGATACTGCACCAGCTCGGTTGGAGTCCGGAACGGCTCGCCCGCGAGGTGAGCCTCGCCCTGCCGCCGGGCCTGGCGATCAGCTCCACCGCCCCGTACAAGTGGCGCGACCGCGGCATGGTGCCGCGCAGCCCGCACGACCAGACGGTCTGCGAGGTGCTCAGCCGCACCCTCGGCATAGCCGTCACCTACGAGCAGCTCTGGGGCCGGATGGGCGGCCACCGCGGCGCCAAGATCCTCTCGCCCCGGCTGCTCACCGACCCGTGGACCGCCGACACCGCCCAGACCGCGCTGCGCGAGGCCGCCACCGACGCCGGCCCGGTCCGCCTCACCGACCTGTTCCGCAGCGCCGACCTGGACCACGCCGCCGAACGGCTCGCCTCGCCGCCGCCCCCGGTCGGCGGCGGCGAGGGCGCGCTGCGGGTCGACCCCACGCTGGCGGGCGAACTCGGCCTGTCCTACCGCAGCAAGCAGCGCCTCGAACGCTCCTGCGGAGGCGGCCTCGTCCTCGGCCCCACCCGGGCCGAACTCGCCATGCTGGCCAAGCTGTTGGAACTCGGCGCGTACGACGAACGGCTCGGCCGCGAGCTGTACGGCACCGCCAGCAGGCTCGCCCGCCTGGCCGGCTGGGCCGCGTACGACCTCGGCCACGACGCGGCCGCCCAGCGGGCCTTCGTCGCCGCGCTGCGCGCCGCCCACGTGAGCGGCGACGTCCGGCTCGGGGTCGCCGGGCTCGGCGCGCTGGTGGCGCTCGCCACCCAGGGCAGCGGCGGGCGCGGCCTGGACGCCGTCACCGCGCTGTGCACCGCCCTGGACACCCACGGCCCCGCGCTCAGCCCCACCGGGCGGGCCCGCCAGTTCGGCCGGATCGCCCGCGCCCACGGCCGCCGCGGCGAGGCCGCCCGGGCCGAGGAGGCCGCCGCCCGGGCCTTCGCCGAACTCGACGGCGTGCCCGGCACCGAGGAGGCCCGGGCCGACCTGGCCGGGATGGTGGGGGAGGGGCGGCTGGCGCTCGGTCAGCACCGGATGGCCAAGGCGCTGCTCGCCGAGGCCGTCGCCGGGCTCGGGGCGGGGCGGGCCCGCTCCAAGGCACTGCTGATGGTCCGCCTGGCCGAGACCCACCGGCGGCTCGGCGACCAGCGGGAGGCCGCCCGGACGGCGGGGCTGGCGCGCTCGCTCGCGGCGGGGATGCAGTCGGAGCGGCTGGCCAGGGCGCTGCGGGACTTCGAGGCGGCGGGACTGCGCGAGGGCGCGGCTGGGCGGGGCGGTGGCGCCGCGCGGTGAGGTGGGGTGGGGTGTGGTGGCGCGGTGAGGTGGGGTGTGGTGGTGAGGCGCGGTGAGGTCTGGGGCGGAGGCGGGTCGGTGGGCCGGCGTGCCGCGGCGGGGGGCGTGGTGCCCCGGTGGGACGGCCAGGAGCGCCCTGACCTGCTTGCGGTACCCTGAGCCCATGCGAACCGTGCGCCTGCTCCTTAGCCGGCCGCGCTGACCAGGACCGGCCGCGCCCTCGGGCGGTGCCGGAGTCGGCGTGGCGTCCCCTCCTGCGAGGGGATTTTTTGTTTTCCGCCCCCGCCCGCATCGTGGGACGGGTCCACGGTCGGCCGCGTCGCGCGGTTCGCCAACTGACACCGATGGAGCTTGAAGGACCATGAGCGAGACGACCCCTGCGTCCGGCGCGGCCGAGACCGCGACCGCGACCGAGCCGTTCCGGTACAGCGCCGCGCTGGCGGCGGAGATCGAGTCCCGCTGGCAGGACATCTGGGAGAAGGAGGGCACCTTCCACGCCCCCAACCCCACCGGTGAGCTGGCCGACCCGGCCGCCGGCGACGTCGCCGCGAAGCCGCACAGCTTCATCATGGACATGTTCCCGTACCCCTCGGGCGCGGGCCTGCACGTCGGCCACCCGCTGGGCTACATCGCCACCGACGTCTTCGCCCGCTACCAGCGGATGACCGGCCACAACGTGCTGCACACGCTGGGCTACGACGCCTTCGGCCTGCCCGCCGAGCAGTACGCGGTGCAGACCGGCACCCACCCGCGGGTCTCCACCGAGGCCAACATCGCCAACATGCGCCACCAGCTGCGCCGGCTGGGCCTGGGCCACGACCCGCGCCGCTCGATCTCCACGATCGACCCGGACTACTACCGCTGGACGCAGTGGATCTTCCTGCAGATCTTCAACTCCTGGTACGACGAGGCAGCCGGCAAGGCCCGTCCGATCGCCGAGCTGGTCGCCGCGTTCGAGTCCGGCGCGCGCGAGGTGCCGGGCGGCCGCGCCTGGGCCGAACTGACCGCCGGTGAGCGCGACGAGGTGCTGGGCGAGTACCGCCTGGCGTACGCCAAGGAGGTGCCGGTCAACTGGTGCCCGGGCCTGGGCACCGTGCTGGCCAACGAGGAGGTCACCGCGGACGGCCGCTCCGAGCGCGGCAACTTCCCGGTGTTCAAGTCCAACCTGCGCCAGTGGATGATGCGCATCACCGCGTACTCCGACCGCCTGATCGCCGACCTGGACCTGCTGGACTGGCCCGAGGCCATCAAGCTGCAGCAGCGCAACTGGATCGGGCGCTCCGAGGGCGCCCGGGTCGACTTCGCGGTCGACGGCGGGAAGATCACCGTCTTCACCACCCGGCCCGACACCCTGTTCGGCGCCACCTACATGGTGCTGGCGCCCGAGCACGGGCTGGTCGACGCGATCGTCCCCGCCGCCTGGCCGGAGGGCGTGCCCGCCGAGTGGACCGGCGGCGCCGCCACCCCCGCCGAGGCCGTCGCCGCCTACCGGGCCGCGGCCGCCGCCAAGTCGGACGTCGAGCGCCAGGTCGAGGCCAAGGTCAAGACCGGCGTCTTCACCGGCGCCTACGCCGTCAACCCGGTCAGCGGCGAGTCCGTGCCGGTGTTCATCGCCGACTACGTGCTGATGGGCTACGGCACCGGCGCCATCATGGCCGTCCCCGCCCACGACCACCGCGACTTCGCCTTCGCCCGCGCCTTCGCGCTGCCGATGCGCTGCGTCGTCGAGCCGACCGACGGGCGCGGCTCGGACCCGGCGGAGTGGGACGACGCCTTCGACACCTACGACTCGGTCATCGTCAACTCGGTGCGCTCGGAGGGCGATTCGGCGCAGTCCCTGTCCCTGGACGGACTGAGCGTGGTCGAGGCCAAGGCCGCCGCCACCGCCTGGCTGGCCGGGCACGGCATCGGCGAGGGCACCGTCAACTACCGCCTGCGCGACTGGCTGTTCAGCCGCCAGCGGTACTGGGGCGAGCCGTTCCCGATCGTCTACGACGAGGACGGCGTGATGCACGCGCTGCCCGAGTCGATGCTGCCGGTCGAGGTCCCCGAGGTCGACGACTACTCGCCGCGCACCTACGACGCGTACGACTCCGCCTCCTCGCCGGAGACCCCGCTGTCCCGCAACGAGGACTGGGTCAACGTCGAGCTGGACCTGGGCGACGGCGTCCGGACGTACCGCCGCGAGACCAACACCATGCCCAACTGGGCCGGTTCCTGCTGGTACGACCTGCGCTACGTCGACCCGACGAACGCCGACGTGGTGGTCGACCCGGCCAACGAGCGCTACTGGCTGGGCCCCACCGAGGCCAAGCCGGCCGGCGGCGCCGACCTGTACGTCGGCGGTGCCGAGCACGCCGTGCTGCACCTGCTGTACGCCCGCTTCTGGCACAAGGTGCTGCACGACCTGGGGCACGTCTCCTCCGTCGAGCCGTTCCACAAGCTGTTCAACCAGGGCATGATCACCGCGGACGTCTACCGCGACGAGCGCGGCTTCCCGGTGCCCGCCGCCGAGATCGAGGAGCGCGACGGCAAGTACTTCTGGCAGGGCGAGCCGGTCAAGCGCGAGGCCGGCAAGATGGGCAAGTCCCTGAAGAACGCCGTCGCCCCGGACGAGATCGCCGACGAGTACGGCGCGGACACCCTGCGCCTGTACGAGATGTCGATGGGCCCGCTGGACGTCTCCCGCCCGTGGGACACCCGGGCCGTCGTCGGCTCGTACCGCTTCCTGCAGCGGCTGTGGCGCAACGTCGTCTCCGAGACCACCGGCGAGCTGGTCGTCACGGAGGAGGCGCCGGACGAGGCCACGCTGCGCGCCCTGCACAAGGCGATCGACGGCATCCGCGGCGACATGGCCGGGCTGCGCTTCAACACGGCCGTCGCCAAGGCGATCGAGCTGAACAACTACCTGGTCAAGCGCGGCTCCACGCCGCGGGCCGTGGCCGAGCAGCTGGTGCTGATGGTCGCGCCGCTGGCCCCGCACATCGCCGAGGAGCTGTGGCGCCGACTGGGCCACGGCGAGTCGCTGGCGCACACCGACTACCCGGTGGCGGACCCGGCGTACGTGGTCGACGAGTCGGTGACCTGCGTGGTGCAGATCAAGGGCAAGGTCAAGGCGCGGCTGGAGGTCGCGCCGAGCATCACGGACGCGGAGCTGGAGGCGCTGGCGCTGGCGGACCCGGCGGTGGTCGCGGCGATCGGTGACGCGGCGGTGCGCAAGGTGATCGCGCGGGCGCCGAAGCTGGTGAACATCGTGACCGGCTGAGGTCGGTTCGGGATCGGGATCGATCCGGTTCGGTTCGGTTCGGTTCGGTTCGGTCTGAGCTCGGGGTTTGATCGGGCGGGTGTCCTTCGGGGCGCCCGCCCGGTGCTTTGTCCAGGGGGCCGGGCGGGGCCGGTCCGGCCCTCGGGGAGATCCCGGATCTGTCCCTGATCTCCGCCCACCGAGCCCGTTCGGGCCTCCCCGGCCCGGACCCGGCGGCTACGGTGGAACCCTCGGCAGTGCGGCCCGCGTTGGGCCCGGTGGGGCCGATACTGCGGCGGAAGGTGACGCGCGATGGACGTGTTCGGCGTGATGATCGGCTTGGTCCTGCTCTTCGGGATCGCGACGCTCGTCCTGGCCGTGGTCGGCACGGTCAAGGCGGCCAAGGCCGTCGCCGCGAAGGTCGAGCGGCACGAGGCCAACGCCCGGCGCGCCGTCGAGACCGCCACCCTCAAGGCGAAGACGTACACCAAGGTCGGCCCGCCCGCGCAGATCGCCACCGTCCGCCTCAAGCTGCGGACCTCGCTGGACGGCACCCGGCAGGTGCTGGAGGGTGGGCTGGCGCAGGACGGCCAGCTCGGCGAGTCGCTCGCGCTGCTCACCCGGCTCGACGCGCACGCGGCCGAACTGGACGGCGAGCTGCGGGTGCTGGAGCGCGAACCGGACACCGCGCGGATCGCGGCCAAGCTGCCGGAGCTGCGCGAGCGGGCGGAGCGGATCACCCACGCCGCGGAGACCATGCGGTGGGCGGCGCAGGACCGGATGCACCGGTTCGCGGACGACGAGCTGAGCCGGCTGAGCCAGGAGTGCGAGAGCGAGGCGGGGGCGCTGCGGCACTGGGACACGGCGGGGGGCGGTGCGGGTGCTGCGGGCGCGGGTGCTGCGGGCGCTTCCGGTGCGGGTGCTGCGGGCGCGGGAGCCGGTGCGGGTGTCGGTGCGGCTCGGGCCGGGCTGACGGACGGGAAGGGGCGGCCCAGCGCCGAGGACCTCCTCGGGCTCGCCGACCCGCTGGCGAAGCTGGCGCAGCGGCTGCGGAAGCCGTCGGCCGGGCCCTCCACGGGGCCCTCCGCGGGCTGAGTCCCGCTCGCGCCCCGGGCCCCCGCGGAGCTCGAGGACGGTCGCTGTCCTCCCGGACGAACGGGGAGTAACCTCCGCCTCATGCCCTCCGACCTCGCAGTTGTCACCGATTCCACGGCCTATCTGCCGCAGGCGGCCCTCGACCGGCACGGGATCACGGTGGTACCGCTGAGCGTCGCGGTCGGTGACGCGGTCCTCTGCGAGGGCGTCGAGATCTCCCCGAAGGACGTCGCCGAGGCGCTGCGCGCCAAACAGCGGGTGACCACCTCCCGCCCCAACCCGGAGACCTTCGCCGCCGCCTACCGGGCGGCCGCCGAGGCCGGGGCGCGGGGGATCGTGTCGGTGCACATCTCCGGCGAGCTGTCCGGCACGGTCGAGGCCGCCCGGCTGGCGGCCGCCGAGGCGCCCGTACCCGTGCGGGTGGTGGACAGCCGGCTGGTCGGGATGGCCCTCGGGTACGGAGTGCTGGCGGCGGCCGAGGCGATCGAGGCCGGCCGGGGTCTCGAGGCGGCGGCCGAGGCGGCGACCCGGCGGGCGGCCGGGACCAGCGGCTTCTTCTACGTCGACACCCTGGAGCACCTGCGCCGGGGCGGGCGGATCGGGGCGGCGCGGGCGCTGCTCGGGTCGGCGCTGGCGGTCAAGCCGCTGCTGCACCTGGACGCGGGGCGGATCGAGCCGCTGGAGAAGGTGCGGACGGCGTCGCGCGCGATCGCGCGGCTGGAGGAGATCGCGGTCGAGCGCTCGGGGGAGGGCGAGGTGGACATCACCGTCCACCACCTGGCGGCCGAGGAGCGGGCCGAGCAGCTCGCGGAGCGGCTGCGGGCGCGGGTGCCGGGGCTGCGGGAGCTGTACGTGGGCGAGGTCGGGGCGGTGATCGGCGCGCACGTCGGGCCGGGGCTGCTCGCGGTGGTGGTCGCGCCGCGCTGATGCGGGGTTGGTCAACCACCGCGTGGTGTGACCACTCGTGTGAGTGACACTTTTTATCCACAACCCCCGGGTTATCCACAGGCTTTCGGAAATTTCCGCGCGTTCTCCGACGTGCTCCTAGCGTCCTCGCCATGACGACCTTGGGCCTGGGCGCGGCGAAGCGCCAAGCGATCAACGAGACGGTGCGGCTGCGGATGGCGGCGCTGTTGCCGACGGACGACGAGCTGGTGGACGGCGCACTGGCGGACGGAGAGCTGAGGGACGGCGCGCTGAGGGGCGGCGAGCCGGCGGAGGACGTGCCGGTGGCGGTCGTGCCGCCTGCTGTCGTGCCGCGCGGTGCGGTGCCGCCGGGGGCGGTCCCGCCGGAGCCGGTACACCTCTCCGACCCGCCCGGCGGCGGGGCGCGCCTGCGGTTCGCCTCGGTGCTGGCGCTCGACCGGCGGGCGGTGGCCGGGCTGGCCGTCCTGCTGCTCTTCGCGGTGGGCTACGCCGTACAGCACTTCTGGCTGGCCCGGCCGGAGGCGGTGGCCGTTCCGGTGCTGGCGGCCGCCTCGGCGCCGCCGGAGTCGGGCCCGCCCGCCACCGACGGCCCGCCCGGCAGCGGGGCCGGTCCACCGGCGGCCTCCGCGGGCCCGGGCGCCGAGGCCGCCGTCGTCATCGACGTCGGCGGCCGGGTCCACCTGCCCGGCCTGCACACCCTGCCCGGCGGCTCGCGGGTGGCCGACGCGCTGCGGGCGGCGGGCGGTCCGCTGCCGGAGACGGACACCCGGGGCCTCAACCTGGCCCGCGTCCTGATGGACGGCGAGCAGATCACGGTCGGCGAGCAGGCGCCCGTACCCGTGCCCGTCCCCGCCTCCGGGGGCGGTGCGGGCGGACTGCCCGGAGCCGGTGCGCCCCGACCACCCGTCAGTCTCAACCGCGCCACCCTCGAACAACTCGACGCGCTCCCGGGCGTCGGCCCGACCCTCGCCCAGCGCATCCTGGCCTACCGCGCCTCGCACGGGTCGTTCCGCTCGATCGACCAGCTCCGGCAAGTCAGCGGGATCGGCGCCCGGACCTTCGCCGAACTCCGTCCGCTCCTCGTCCTCTGACGCCCCATCCGGGCTGCCCAGCCGGTTCCGAAGGGAGGTACCACCGTGTCCGCCGCCACCACCGTTACCACCACCGTGCCGCTCCCGCGCACCCGCTCCTCGGGTGCCGACTTCCGGCTGCTGCTGCCCGCCGTCTCGGCCTGGCTGGTCACGGCGGTGCTGCTGCCCGTCGAACCGGGGTCCGAGCCGCTGTTCCTCTCGCTGGCAGGCGCCGCGGTGCTCGCGGCCGTCCCGCTGCTCGCCCGGCCGGGCCTGCTGCGTCGGCGCGGGGCGGCGGTGACGCTGGCGGCAGTCCTGCTCACCGGGGCGGCGGCCGCGGTCGCGACCCCGCTGCACACGGCCGACCTGCACCGGGGCCCGCTGCCGGAGCTCGCCCGTGCGGCCGAGCACGCGCCGCCGCGCTCCCCGGGCACGCCCGCCCCGGCGGTCGAGGTGGAGCTGACCGTCGCGGGGGACCCGAAGGTCCACACCTCCCGGGGCGCCGCCACCGGCGGACAGCCACTCCTCACCATCGACGCCGTGGCCGATCGCGCGACCGTCCTCCCGGACGGGCGGGCCACCCGGACGCACACTCCGGTGACGGTCATGGCCCGCGGGGCGGAGAGCGAGCCGTGGCTGCGGCTGCTGCCCTCCGAGCGGCTGGCCGTCGAGGCCGAGGTGCGACCGGTGGGGGAGGGGTACGGCACCGAGTCGGCGGCCCTGCTGGTCGTCCACGGCCCGCCCCGGCAGCTCGCACCGCCGAGCCTGCCGCAGCGGATCGCCGGGCGGCTGCGCGAGGGCCTGCGCACGGCTAGCGACGGGCTCCCGCCGGACGCGCGGGGGCTGCTCCCCGGGCTGGTCGTCGGCGACACCTCGCGGCTGCCCGACGACCTGGTGGACGCCTTCCGCGCCACCGACCTGGTGCACCTGGTCGCGGTCAGCGGGGCCAACCTGGCGATCGTGCTCGGCGTGCTGCTGGGCGCACCGGGCCAGGCCGGCACCCCGGAACGGCGCGGACTGGCCGCGCTGTTGGGGCTGTCGCTGCGGACCAGCGCCCTGGCCGGCACCGCGCTGACACTGGCCTTCGTGACCGTCTGCCGCCCCGAACCCAGTGTGCTGCGGGCGGCGGGGACGGGGCTGATCGGCATGCTGGCGCTGGCGACCGGCCGCCCCCGCCAGTCCGTACCGGCGCTCGCCGGGGCCGTCCTGGTCCTGGTCCTGCTGGACCCGTTCCTGGCCCGCTCCTTCGGCTTCCTGCTCTCGGTGCTCGCCACCGCCGGACTGCTCGTGCTCGGGCCGCACTGGGCCGAGTCCCTGCGGGCCCGGCGCTGGCCGCACCACCTGGCGGGCGCGTTGGCGGCCACGGCGGCGGCGCAGGCGCTGTGCGCGCCGGTGACGGTGGTGCTGTCCGGGCACATCAGCCTGGTCGCCGTCCCGTGCAACCTGCTGGCCGAGCTGGCGGTGGCCCCGGCGACGCTGCTCGGCTTCGGGGTGCTCGTGCTGCAGCCGTTCTTCCCGTCCCTGGCCCGGCTGCTGGCCGAGCCTGCCGGGGTTCCGGCCAGTTGGCTCGCCTTCGTCGGGCGGCGTGGGGCCGAGCTGCCCGGCGGTCAACTGTCCTGGCCCGGAGGCTGGTTCGGGGTGGTGACGGTCGCCCTGGCGACCATCGCGGCCTGCTGCGCGGCGCCGCTGTTGCTGCCCCGGCGGGCGGAGCCCGGCCGTCGGGCGGGCGTCCGGCGCCGCTGGGCGCGGGCGTTGGTGACGGGGGTCCTGCTGGTGGTGCTGTTGGGGGTGCTGCTGCGCCCGCCGCAGCTCGCCCGGATCGCCACGGGCTGGCCGCCGCCTGGGTGGCGACTGGCGATGTGCGACGTCGGGCAGGGAGACATGTTGGCCCTCGCGACCGGTGTGGCGGACAGCGCCGTGGTGATCGACACCGGGCCGGACCCGGAGGCCGCCGACCGGTGCCTGCGCGAGCTGGGCGTCACGACGGTGCCGCTCCTGCTCCTGACGCACTTCCACGCGGACCATGTCGAGGGTGTGCCAGGGGTGTTGCGGGGGCGCCGGGTGGGTGCGGTCGAGGGTACGGTCCTGGACGACCCGCCGGGAGAAGCGGCCCGGGTGACGGCCTGGGCGGCGGGGGCCGGCGTGCCGCTGCTGCGCGCGGGCCGGGGTGAACGGCGCTCGGCCGGTGCTGAGTTGTCCTGGGATGTGGTGTCACCCGTTCCCGGGTCGGCCGTCGACGCGCCGGGTGCGAACAACGCGAGCGTGGCAGTGCTGGTGTCCTCGGCCGGCGGTCTGCGGATGGCGCTGCTCGGAGACCTCGAACCACCCGCCCAGTCCGCCCTGTTGGGGCGCCTCGGAAGAGTGGACGTCCTGAAGGTCGCGCACCACGGCTCGGCCCACCAGGACTGGGACCTGACCGGTGCCCTGCGGCCCCGGCTCGCCCTGATCTCCTGCGGCGAGGGCAACCCGTACGGGCATCCGTCGCCCCGTACGGTCGATCACCTGCGTGCGCTGGGCGCCACGGTGCTGCGTACCGACCGGGTGGGGGACATTGCCGTGACCGGCGACTCCCCGTCCACCCTTGCCGTCGCCGTCCACCCCCAGCCCGCCCACGGCACCCGCGCCGGGCACTCCTCCTCGGGGCACCCCACCCGAGGTCCCCGCGCCCCGCCCGGGTGACCCCTGCTCTCCTCTTTCCCTCCACGGTGTGGGGTGGGCAGGGGGTGGGGGGAGGTGGAGGGAGGGTGGGAGGGGGGCGGGGGCGGGGGCCCCGGGGAAAGGGATTGCGGCGCGCTCCGGGCAGGCCCGGAGCGCGCCGCAGGGCCAATGCGCCGGCCGGTCAGGGAAGTCGGGGCAAGGGGCAAGCGGCAAGCGGCAAGGCTTCGGGGATCAGGACAGCATGTTGATCCGGTACTGCATGATCCGGTAGTTCGTCAGGTCGTACCACTGGCTGACGACGATGTGGAAGTTGCCGAAGGTCGAGCCGGGGATGACGAACCCGCCGTAGGGGCTGGCGACGAAGTTGGCGGTCTCCTGGCCCGGGGTGCCGGGGAGGATCATGGCCTGTTCCAGGGTCCTGGTCAGGTCCGAGGTCGGGAGGGCGAAGACCATCGCCCTGATCGACAGCGGGTCCGTGTTCAGCCAGGTGAGGACGTACTTGCCGTCCATGGCGCGGAAGCACAGCTCCCCCCACTTGCGGGTGCCGAAGACGGTCGTCGGGGCGGGGGCGTTCCACTGCCAGGTGCCGTCGGCGTAGCCCCAGGGCTCGTAGGCGTCCGGGTTGCCGAGGCTCTCTTTCCGCACCCGGTGCAGCAGCATCCCCGATTCCACCTTGCGGTTGAAGACCGTGGACAGCACGTAGCAGTAGCCGTCGTCGGCCACGGCGTAGGTCTTCTGCTGGAACTGGCCGCCGTGCAGGTCGCCCGGCCACTGGCACAGGTACTCCCAGGTCTGGCCGTTGTCGGTGGAGCGCCAGAAGTCGGTGTGGTGGGTGTCGTAGATGACCCCGCGCATGAGGTGCATGTACATCACGCCGTCGACGACGAAGGCGTCGGAGGGGATCGCGGTCGTGTGCGCGGTGTCGCCGACCGGGGTGTGCGGTTCGTCGACGAGGCTGATGCCGTAGGCGCCCCGGACGATGCCGTCGATGCGCAGGTTGTTCAGGTCCGCGCTGCTGGAGCGCAGGCCGACCGGGGCGTTCCACTGGCCGTCGAAGAGCTGGTCGCCGTCGAAGGTGTCGCCGCAGACGAAGAGCATGGTGCCGTCCGGGCACAGGACGGGGATGCCGAGGTCGGTCCACGGAGCGCCGAGCGGCCCGGTCTCGGCCGGGCCGCTGAGGTTCTTCAGCTTGGTGGCGATCGTCGGACCGGTCGGGTCGTACGGGCCGTTGGCGAGCGCGGCGGGAGCGCCGGAGCCGATGGCCCCCGCCCCGACGGCGACGCCGATGCCGATCTTGAGGAGTTGGCGGCGGGAGGGCCCGCCGGTCGTCTCGTCGTGTCCGCCCGAGGAGGGTGTCATGGTGTCGGTGGCCTTCCGAATCGACAGCCGGATCCCGCGGCTTCGCCCGGATCGCGCACCCGGGGCGGCGACGGGGCGCCACCGAGGGTATGGCGACCCGTAGCCGTCCGATCGGTGGGTGGAGCGACCTTCACCCGAATTGGGTAGGGCCCGCGGGGGCCGGTGGTTCGGGGTAGTCCGGGCACTGTCCGACGAAGCCCTCCGAGACCGGCTGCCACGCGCCGGTGTTCCGGCCTCCCCTCAGCCGGTGCACCTGTTCGGAGGCCTGGAGCAGCTGGGCGGTGGTCAGGGGGACGGCGGCCGTGAACACCCGTCCGAGGTGGCGGCAGTGCACCACCGGGCGGAGCTCCTCGGAGTACGGCTCGCCGACCAGGGCGAACAGGTCGGGCAGTGTCCAGCCCAACGGGCCTGCCAGGCAGCGGAGTCGGAACTGCCGGTGCCGGTCCGCCTCCCAGCGGGACACCATCTGGTGCAGCGTCGGGCGGGACAGGCCGGTGAACGGGAGTTCACGGACGCCGAATCCGCGGTTGCGGAGCAGTCCGTTGAGCACGGCGGCCCAGCCCGTCTCGGCGGGCCGGCGGTGGGGCGAGGCGGGCTGTACGAAGGGACCGGGGGCGTCGGTCCGCGGCAGTGCGCGGACGAAGGCCTCCAGCGCGGCCAGCTGCGCGTGGTCGCAGTGGCTCGCCAGGTAGGCGAAGTGCTCCATGGCCTTGACGTCGCGCTCCGGCGGGAGCAGGTCCGCCGGGACGGGGCGGCCGGTGATGACGTACAGGTCGGCGAGCGGCAGGTCGAGTTCGGCGGCGAGTGTGGCGAGTGCGGCGAGCGCGGCCGGCGCGGCGGGCTCCTGAGGGACGGTGGCGGCGCTGCCGACGGCCAACTTGTTGAGTATCTCGGCTCGTTCCATGCGGGGAACCCAGCGCGGGGCCCGCCCTCGACGTACCGGTTCAGCCGGCCCGGAGCAGGGCGGGCAGTCCGGCGGTGTCGACGAGGTGGGCCCGGGAGGGGAGGACCCGGCGGAGCAGGGTGTCGTGGAGGTCGGGGTCCGGGTCGGCGACGCCGTCGGACAGGACGTGCAGGCGGTAGTCGCGGTCGGCCGCGTCGAGGACGGTGGACAGGACCGCGCCGCCGGTGCTGAGGCCGGCGACGACCAGGGCGGTGATGCCGCGCTCGCGCAGCTGCCGGTCGAGGCCGGTGGTGGACAGGGCGCCGTGGCGGGTCTTGCGTACGACGATGTCGCCGCCCTGGGGGGCCAGGCGTTCGTGGACGGCGGCGGCCTGGTCCTGGTGGTGCAGGGCGCGGTGCCGGGCCAGTGCGGCGAAGGTCGGGTGGGCGGCCGGGACGGCCGCCCAGTCGGCCTCGGTGAAGCCGAGGCGTACCGAGGCGATGGTGCCGCCCGCCGCCCGGACGTCGGCGACGGCCCGTTCCAGGCGGGTGAGCAGGGCCTCGCGGGCCCCGGTGTCGGGCAGGGCGGCCAGGACCGCGGGTTGGCAGTCCAGGACGAGTAGCGCGGTGCTCATGGGGGTGTCCTCCGTGCGGGCGGGGAGCGGGTGGGGCGTGGGCGGGGAGCAGGGGTTGCCGAGGGCGGCACCGGCGGCGTCAGGAGCGGCTGGGGGACGGTTCCGGTGCGCGTGGCGAGGGTTCCTGGTCGCCTCGCGGGAGGAGCAGCGGGGTGGCCAGGATGAGCAGGCCCGCGACGGCGAGTGCGGGGCGCGGGCCGGTGGTGTCGGCGAGGAGGCCGCCGAGCGCGGTGCAGACGGCGATGGCGGCCTGCTGGCCGATGGACCAGGCGGACAGGGTGCGGGCGAGGAGGTGTTTGGGCGTGCGTTCGAGCCGGTGGGTGGCGAGCACCGGGGTGTAGAGGCTCATGTTGACGATGATGGCCAGCTCGACGGCCATCACGGTGATCAGGCCGATGACGCCGGGGCGGACGAGGACCAGGCCGATCAGCCACACGGCGCGCAGGGTGCCGACGGTCCGGAAGACCCGGCGCCGGCCGTAGCGGGTCACGACGCGCTGGGCGAGCCGGGAGCCGATGAGTCCGCCGAGGCAGGGGGCGGCGAAGGCGAGGCCGTACTGCCAGGGCGGGAAGTGGAGTTGGCGCAGCATGAGGACGGCCAGCAGCGGCTCGGTGGCCATGATCAGTCCGGAGACGAGCAGGTTGTTGAGGTAGAGCGCCCGCAGGTCGGGGTCGCCGAGGATGTGCCGCCAGCCGTCGAGGACCGCGCCGGCCCGCACCGGGTTCCGGCCGGGCGGCGGCGGTGCCTCCTCCCGGCCGTGGATGGCGCCGATGCCGAGTGCGGAGAGCAGGTAGCTGAGCGCGTCGGCGACCACGGTGGTGACCGGTCCGAACAGGCCGATGGCCGTCCCGCCGAGTGGCGGTCCGATCGCGATGGAGCTCCAGTTCGTGGACTCGAAGCGGGAGTTGGCGACCAGCAGGTCCTCGGGCCGGACGAGGGCCTTGAGGTGGGCGCCGGCGGCCGCGTTGAACGCGATCTTGGCCGCGGCGACGACGGCCGAGACCGCCAGCAGTTGGACGAAGCCGAGCCGCCCGAAGGCGTAGGTGAGGGGGATCGTCGCCATGGCCGCGAACCGGGCCAGGTCCATGGTGATCATCACCGGGCGCTTGCGCCGGAACTCCACCCAGGGGGCGAGCGGCAGCGCGATCAGCGCGCCCATCGCGGGGCCCACGGCGGACAGCGCGGACACCTCGGCGGGTCCGGCGTGCAGCACCAGCACGGCGAGCAGCGGCAGCGCCCCGAACCCCAGCCCGGACCCGTACGCGCTGACCGCGTACGCCGCCCACAGCCAGCCGAACCGCCGCCCCAGCCGTCTCCTGCCGAACCTGCCCGCATCGCCGGCCGTGCCTGCCCCGTCTGCCGCACCTGCTGCGTCCCGCGTGCCCACCATGTCCGGCGCACTCCCTCGGCATCCCGTTCGAACAAACCGACGTTGACCGGGGAGAGCTAACCGAGCGGCACAATCGCAGGTCAAACAACCGACCCGCCCGCCGGGTACAACCGTCCGTTGTTCTCTAAGGTGGGCCGACGTGGACCTCGAAGCCGTACGAACCTTCGCCGCCGCCGCCGAAGCCGGCCAGTTCCAGAAGGCCGCCGTCGACCTGTCGGTCACCCAGCAGGCGGTCTCCAAACGCATCGCCGCCCTGGAGCGCGACCTGGGGGTGCGACTGTTCACCCGCACCCCGCGCGGCGCCGAACTGACCATCGACGGACAGGCGTTCCTGCCCCACGCGCGCGAACTGCTGCGCGCCGCCGAGCGCGCGGTCGCCTCGGTGCGGACGGGCCGCCGCCCGCTGCGGGTCGACATCATCGCCTCGCGCGGCGCCGGGTCGGGCCTGATGCGCGACTTCCACCGCGCGCACCCGGGGATCGAGCTCGACGTGGTGATGCTGTTCGACGTCGAGGCGGCCGTCACCGCGATCCGCTCGGGGGCGATCGACGCGTCCTTCCGCGCCGTCGCCGCGCCCGGCCGGCCCTTCCCCGAGGACATCGAGTCCGTCCGGGTGCTGGACGAGCCGCTGCAGCTCCTCACCGGCCCCGCCCACGCGCTGGCGGGCGCCCGTTCGGTGACCGTCGCCCAGCTGGTCGGCCACCGGATCTGGATGCCCGGCATCGCCCCCGGCACCGAATGGGCCGCCTACTACGACGACCTGGTCGCCGAGTTCGGCCTCACCATCGAGGCGACCGGCCCCAACTTCGGCTCCGACGCGCTCCTGGACACCGTCGCCGACACCCCGGCCCTGGCCACCTTCATGAGCGAGCGCACCCGCCTGGTCTGGCCCGCCGGGCACGGCCTGCGCCGGATCCCGGTGACCGACCCGACGCTCGTCTACCCGCACTCGCTGCTGTGGCACCGGGACAACCCCCACCCCGCGCTGGCCACCCTCCGGGCCCACCTCGCCGCCACCACGCCCGCCCACGACGCCCCCGGGACCTGGCGGCCGGACTGGGTGCTCCCGGACTGACCACCTCGGGAACGCCGGGGGCGACGGGGACGGGCGACGGCCGGGTCAGGCCTCCTCGCGCCAGCCCTCGTAGGAGGCCGCGAGGGTGTCGAGGGCCTGGAGCAGGGCGGGGGTCCAGCCGTCGGACGGGGGGTCGAGGACGACGAGCCACTGGGCGTCCTCGGCGTCGTCCTCGCCGGCCAGCGCGTCGCGGACGACCTCCAGTTCGCCGAGGTCGGGGTGGGCGGCGGAGAGCTCCTCGGCGGCCTCGTCGGCGGTGTCGCGGTCGGGCAGGACGAGCAGCTGGCGGACGTGCGGGTCGTCGACGTCCGGGAGGTGGTGGGTGTGGTTCTCGGTCACCGAACCATTCTCCAGGTCGGGCCGGGCACCCCCGCAGGGCGGTCGGCCTTCATCGAGCGCCGGGGCCCCGGCCGTACGGGCGGGAGTGTCCGCGGCGCGTGGGATGCTGGTAGGCGATGGCCAGGAAGAGTGCACCCGACGACCTGCTCGCCCCGCTGACCCTCGCGGTCGGCCAGGAGGAGCTGCTGCTGGACCGCGCGGTCGCCCAGGTGGTGGCCGCGGCGAAGGCGGCGGATCCGGACACCGACGTGCGGGACATCCCGCCCGGCGGGCTGCAGCCCGGCAGTCTGGCCGAGCTGACCACGCCCTCGCTGTTCGCCGAGCGCAAGGTGATCGTGGTCCGGGCCGCGCAGGACCTCTCCGCCGAGTCGGTGAAGGAGGTCAAGGCGTACATCGAGGCGCCGGCCGAAGAAGTGATCATCGTCCTGGTGCATGCCGGCGGGGCCAAGGGCAAGGGCCTGCTGGACGCCGGGCGCAAGGCGGGCGGGCGCGAGGTGGCCTGCCCCAAGCTGGCTAAGGCGGGCGAGCGGCTGGCCTTCGTCAAGGGCGAGTTCCGCACGCTGGGCCGCGCCGCGACCCCGGAGGCCTGCCAGGCGCTGCTGGACTCGCTCGGCAGCGACCTGCGCGAGCTGGCCGCCGCGTGCAGCCAGCTGACCTCGGACGTCGAGGGCACGATCGACGAGACGGTGGTGGCCCGCTACTACAGCGGCCGGGCCGAGGCGACGGGCTTCGAGGTGGCCGACCTGGCGGTCACCGGTCGGGCGGCCGAGGCGCTGGAGCGGCTGCGCTGGGCGCTGGCCGTCGGCCAGCCGCCGACCGGCATCACCTACGCGCTGGCCTCCGGCGTGCGCAGCATCGGGCGGCTGGCGACGACCGGGCGGAACATGCGTCCGGCCGATCTGGCCCGCGAGTTGGGCATGCCGCCGTGGAAGGTGGACCGGGTCCGCCAGCAGATGCGCGGCTGGACGGGCGACGCGGTGGCCACGGCGCTGACCGCGATCGCCCAGGCCGACGCCGCCGTCAAGGGCGGTTCGGCCGACCCGGCCTTCGCCCTGGAGCGGGCGGTGGTGGCCGTCGCCAAGGCCGCCCGGGCCGGGTCCCGACCCGCGTACTGAGCCCTCCGAGCACCGCCCCCCGCGCGGAGCTCCCCTGCGCGGAGCTCCCCTGCGCGGAGCTCCCCTGCGCGGAGCTCCCCCGCGCGGAGCTCCCCCGCGCCCCGACCGCTACTTGCGCATCGCGCGGACGGCGTCCGACGCGTCGGCCTGCAGGGCCGTCCGCAGGTCCTCCTTGGACATCGGCTTGCCCTTGCCCTCGGTGTAACTGCCGGACCAGGAGATGTAGTAGGTCATCCCGCCGTCGCGCACCTCCACCTCGGCGCTGACGCTGTGCCAGCTCTTGTCCGAACTGCCCGGGTCGTCCTTGTAGTTGAAGTACGCCTCCTCGCCGAGGCCCGGGATGTCGGTGATCTGGTAGCCCCGGGACCGGTAGGCCTCCTTGGCGGCGGTGAACTCCGGTGCGGGGTTGATCGCCCGGTGCAGGTCGGCGTGCAGGTAGACGCTGGCGAACTCGCCGGTGGCGGTGGTGTCGCCGATCCGTTTGAGGGACGTCGAGCAGGTCATGCTGTCCAGCGCCGGGTTGCGGTCGGTGTGGTGGGTCGGCGGGTAGGCGGGGTCGGGGGTGTAGGTCTTGAACAGGTTGTTCGGCTTCCCGGTGGCGCAGAAGTCGTCCGAGGCGTGGTAGCTGCCGAGGCTGCGCGGGGCCGAGCTGCCGCTGCTGCCGGAGACCATGCCCGGGATGGCCAGCACCGCGGCGGCCCAGCCGGCCGAGGCGAGGGCCGCGCCGACGAAGGCCCAGACGGCGTTGCGGCGCAGGCCTCCGCCCGTGGGCGGTGCCGTCCCGCCGCCCGGTGCGGCGGGCAGCCCCGGTGTGGGCGGCAGTCCGGGCGGCGGCCCGAAGCCGCCGGCGCCCGGCGGGGGCGTGTGCTGCGGGTACCCGTAGCCCGGCCCGTTCGGGCCCGGGGACGGTGGCGGCGGTGGCGCAGGCGGCGTCGTCATGGAAGTTCCCCCCTCGGGACCGGCACCGGAGGTGCTCCCCGCACCTCCGGCCGCGACTGACCGACCATAGCGGCCCGGGCCGGGAACGCGACAGGCGCCGTGCTCGGCCTCCTGAAGAGGTCGAGCACGGCGCCTGCCGTATAGCTCGTGTGCACCGCACCCGCGTGGCGAACGCAGGCCGCGTGCGGTGCGAATCTCGCACGCCTCGGGGTTCCGGGTAGAGGGCCGGGTCGCCCTGAGGCAGTGGGGGCGGAGCCCCCGGGGGCGTCAGGCCTGGACGGCGTTGACGCGCTTGGTGATGGCCGACTTCTTGTTGGCGGCCTGGTTGGCGTGGATGACGCCCTTGCTCACGGCCTTGTCCAGCGCCTTGGAGGCGGCGCGGGCCAGCACGACGGCCTTCTCGGTCTCACCGGCGGCAGCGGCCTCACGGGCCTTGCGCAGAGCGGTCTTCAGCGAGGACTTGACGGCCTTGTTGCGCAGGCGCGCCTTCTCGTTGGTCTTGTTGCGCTTGATCTGGGACTTGATGTTCGCCACGAAGGAGCCTCAGTCTTGTGAATGGTTACTGGGGGTCCCCCCGGCCGGAGGCTGGGGGAGGGCTGCACCGTGCGGCCGTCGGACCAGCTGAGAGGGCATGCCGAGGCCAGGTGCAGCAGCCCACGCTACCAGGGGCCCGCCGCCCGCCCCAAACCGGCGGCCCACCCCGGGCGCGGGGCCCGAGCGGGCCCACGCAGGTCCGCGCGCGGATTCAGGCGCTCAGCACCGGCTCCCCGTAGTGCTCGACCTCCGGGAACGGCCGGTAGAAGCGGTGCAGCAGCTCCCGCCACCGGACGTACTCGGCCGAGCCGCGGAAGCCCTCGGTGTGGTCGGCGAGGGTCTCCCACTCCACCTGCAGCAGGAAGCGCGAGCCGCGCCCCTCGTCCAGGCAGCGGCGCAGTTCCAGGGAGCGGAAGCCGCGCTGGACGGTGATCAGCGGACGGGCTTCGGCGAAGGCGGCGAGGAACTCGTCCTCCCGGCCGGGCAGGACGTCGAGCAGGGCGCTTTCCAGGATCATGGCAGCCCATCCTGCCGCCGTCCGCCCGGACGGGGAAGGGCCGGGCGAAGCCCCTCGGGGCGCCCTGCGGAAGGCTGCGAGGTGCCCGAACGGCGTTCCGGCCCGCGGTCGTGGGAAGATGGGAGGAACTATTTCGATCGGACGAGACTGTCCGGTCCCCGGGATAGCCGGTCAGCGATGATCCGGACACCCCCGGCCCCGGACCAACGGAGAATCGGACCAAGGTGCCCGCGACCCCCAGCAATGTGCCACAGCCCAGCCGTACCGACCCGGCGCTGATCCGCAACTTCTGCATCATCGCCCACATCGACCACGGCAAGTCGACGCTCGCAGACCGGATGCTGCAGATCACCGGCGTCGTCGACCCGCGGCAGATGCGCGCCCAGTACCTCGACCGGATGGACATCGAGCGCGAGCGCGGCATCACCATCAAGTCGCAGGCGGTCCGCCTCCCGTGGGCCCCGAAGACCGGGCCGGACGCCGGGACGACGCACATCCTCAACATGATCGACACCCCCGGCCACGTGGACTTCACGTACGAGGTGTCCCGCTCCCTCGCGGCCTGCGAGGGAACCATCCTGGTGGTCGATGCCGCCCAGGGCATCGAGGCGCAGACCCTCGCCAACCTGTACCTGGCGCTGGAGAACGACCTCACGATCGTCCCGGTCCTCAACAAGATCGACCTGCCGGCCGCTCAGCCGGAGAAGTACGCCGCCGAGATCGCCCACATCATCGGCTGCGACCCCTCCGACGTGCTCCAGGTCAGCGCCAAGACCGGTCTCGGCGTCGAGGACCTGCTGGACCACATCGTCAACACCGTCCCGGCCCCGGTCGGCGTCAAGGACGCCCCGGCCCGCGCGATGATCTTCGACTCGGTGTACGACTCCTACCGCGGCGTGGTCACCTACGTCCGTGTCGTGGACGGCCAGCTCACCAAGCGCGAGCGCATCGCGATGATGTCCACCGGCGCCACCCACGAGCTGCTGGAGATCGGCGTCATCTCGCCCGAGCCGAAGGTCGCCGACGGCCTCGGCGTCGGCGAGGTGGGCTACATCATCACCGGTGTGAAGGACGTCCGGCAGTCCAAGGTCGGTGACACGATCACCTCGATGCACAAGGGCGCCACCGAGCCGCTCGGCGGCTACAAGGACCCGCGCCCGATGGTGTTCTCCGGCCTGTACCCGCTGGACGGCTCGGACTACCCGCTGCTGCGCGACGCGCTGGACAAGCTGCGCCTCAACGACGCCGCCCTGGTGTACGAGCCGGAGACCTCGGTCGCGCTCGGCTTCGGCTACCGCTGCGGCTTCCTCGGCCTGCTGCACCTGGAGATCATCCGGGAGCGCCTGGAGCGCGAGTTCAACCTCGACCTGATCTCCACCGCCCCCAACGTGGTCTACCGGGTGGTGATGGAGGACGGCAGCGAGCACACCGTCACCAACCCGAGCGAGTTCCCGACCGGCAAGATCTCCGACGTCTACGAGCCGGTGGTGCGCGGCACCATCCTGGCGCCGAACGAGTTCGTCGGCGCGATCATGGAGCTCTGCCAGTCCCGCCGCGGCAGCCTCCAGGGCATGGACTACCTCTCCGAGGACCGGGTCGAGCTGCGCTACACCCTGCCGCTCGCGGAGATCGTCTTCGACTTCTTCGACCAGCTGAAGTCCAAGACCCGCGGCTACGCCTCGCTCGACTACGAGCCCATCGGCGAGCAGAGCGCCCAGCTGGTGAAGGTCGACATCCTGCTGCACGGCGACGCGGTGGACGCGTTCTCCGCGATCGTGCACAAGGACAAGGCCTACGGCTACGGCGTGATGATGGCCGGCAAGCTGCAGAAGCTCATCCCCCGCCAGCAGTTCGAGGTGCCGATCCAGGCCGCGATCGGCTCCCGGGTGATCGCCCGTGAGACGGTCCGCGCGATCCGCAAGGACGTCCTCGCCAAGTGCTACGGCGGTGACATCTCCCGCAAGCGGAAGCTGCTGGAGAAGCAGAAGGAAGGCAAGAAGCGGATGAAGATGGTCGGCAGCGTGGAGGTCCCGCAGGAGGCCTTCATCGCCGCGCTGTCCACCGACGCCGAGACGCCGAAGGACAAGAAGTAGGCGTAGCCGCGAGCGCTACGAGGAGGGCCCGGGCAGCCGCCCGGGCCCTTCCGCGTTCCTCCGGGGGGCGGCGGCTACTTGAGCGCACCGAGGACGACGGAGACGATCCCGGCCTTGGCCAGCCGCCCCGCGGTGCCGGTCAGGACGGTGGGCTTCATCGCGTCGTCCGGGTGGACCAGCTGGAGCAGCCCGTCCCGTCGGCCGAGGCTGAGGCACTGCACGACGTACTTGAACGCGAACGGCTCCGAGGTGCGCCCGTCGAGCAGTCGGCCCACGTACTGGCCCTGCGGCAGCGCGGTGGCGCAGCCCATCCGCAGGGTGCCGACGCCGGGGACGGTGACCGCGGCGGCGTCGCCGACCACGTGGACGTCCGGGTGCGAGACCGACCGCAGGTGGTCGTCCACCAGGGCCCGGCCGCGCTCGTCCACGGCGAGCCCGGCCTCGGCGGCCAGCGGGTGGGGCTCCAGCGAGGCGGCCCACAGGGTGAGGTCGGCGTCGATCGGTCCGGCGGTGGTGCGCAGGCCGTCGGGGGTGACCTCGGTGACGGCGACGTCCTCGTGGACGTCGACGCCGAGCCGGTCGAGGACGCGCCGGATGTGGGCCCGACCCTTGGGCGAGTAGGAGCCGCCGACCGGGCCGGCCGCCACGATCCGCACCCGCCAGTCGGGGTGGGCCTCGGCGAGTTCGGTGGCCAGTTCGATGCCGGTGGCGCCGCCGCCGACGACGGCCAGGGTGCCGGGGCGGTCGGCCGCGGCGATCAGCCGGCGCACCTCGGCGGCGCGCTCCACGGGGTGGGCGTGCTCGGCGGCGCCGGGGACGCCGTGCCAGGCGGTGCGGCTGCCGAGGGCGTAGACGAGGGTGTCGTAGCCGAGGGCGCTGCCGTCGTCGAGGAGGACCTTGTGCCCGGCCAGGTCGAGTTCGACGGCCCGGGCCCGGCGGTGCTCGACCCGGCGGCCGCGGGCGAGGTCGGTAAGGGCGGGCCAGTCGCGGCCGCGGCCGGCCGCCGTCTCGTGCTGGCGGATGCGGTGCAGCAGCCGCTCCTCGGGGGCGACCAGGGTGACGGCGCGGTGCCGTCCGGCGCCCTTGGCCGCGGTGAGTCCGGCGTACCCGGCGCCCAGGACGACGATCCGCCGGCCGGTGCTGGTGGTGCTGTTCATCTCGTCCGCCTCCCTGCGGGAGCGCTCCGGTGGAGCGCTGTTCGGGAAGGGGACGACGCGGCCGGTCAGGGTGTGACGGTGATCCGCGTCACAGCCGCGGAGTCGGGCGTCACGGGGCCGTGACCGGGCCGATCCGGGTGAGCTTCTCGGGGTTGACCACGACGAAGGCCTCGGTGATCCGGCCGTCGGCCACGGCGAAGGCCAGCACCCCGGCGACGCTGCCGGTGCTCCGCTCGTACCAGACCAGGCCGGGTTCGCCGTTGACGGCTGCGAGGTCCATCGCCGCGTCGGGGGTGAACCACTTGGCGACCAGGCCGGCCACCAGCCGGGCCACCTTGTCGGCGCCGCGCACCGGGCGGGCGGCGGCGCGGACGATGCCGCCGCCGTCGGCGTGCCAGATCACGTCCGGGTCGAGGACCTCCATCAGGCCGAGGATGTCGCCCCGGGTGCTGGCGGAGGCGAACGCCTGGACGGCCCGCCGGTGTTCGGCCGGGTCGGCGCCACCGGCGGGCCGGCCGCCGTCCTTGACCCGGCGGCGGGCCCGGGAGGCGAGCTGGCGGGTGGCGTCCGGGGTGCGCTCCAGGGAGGCGGCGATGTCGTCGAAGCCGACCGCGAAGACGTCGTGCAGGACGAAGGCGGCCCGCTCGGCCGGGGTGAGCTGCTCCAGCACGGTGAGCAGGGCGAGCGAGACGGACTCGCCGAGCTCGGCCAGTTCGGCGGGGGAGTCGGGGCCGTCCGCGTAGGAGACGGACGGCTCGGGCAGCCACTCGCCGTAGTAGGCCTCGCGGCGGCTGCGGGCGGAGCCCAGCTGGTCGTAGCAGAGCCGGGTGACCACGGTGGTCAGGAAGGCGCGCGGATCGGCGACGGCGGTGCGGTCGGCGGCCTGCCAGCGCAGCCAGGCGTCCTGGAGGACGTCCTCGGCGTCGGTGAAGGAGCCGAGCAGCCGGTAGGCGACCGAGCCCAGGTAGCGGCGGTTCGCCTCGAAGGCGTCGGGGGCCGGTCCGGGGGCGGTGGGCTGGGCGGTCACGAGGGTCACCGTAGCGAAGGCGGTCGAACTCCGCGAGGGCCGGGGTCGCGGGGCGGGGGAGCGGAACAGGAGGCCGGGAACGCGATGGCCGGGAACGCGAAGGGCCCGGAACGCGAAGGGCCGGGGCGGGGTGCTCCCGTCCCGGCCCTGCACAGGGGTCCGCGTCAGTCCACCTCGGCCACGGCCTCCGCGAACTGCGCCTGGTAGAGCCGGGCGTAGGCGCCGTCGGCGGCGATCAGCTCGTCGTGCGAGCCCTGCTCCACGATGGAGCCGTTCTCCATCACCAGGATGACGTCGGCGTCCCGGATGGTGGAGAGGCGGTGGGCGATGACGAAGCTGGTGCGGCCGGTGCGCAGCCGGGCCATGGCCCGCTGGATGAGCACCTCGGTGCGGGTGTCGACCGAGCTGGTGGCCTCGTCCAGGACGAGGATCGAGGGCTGGGCGAGGAAGGCCCGGGCGATGGTGATGAGCTGCTTCTCGCCGGCGCTGACGCCGGTGCCCTCGTCGTCGATGACGGTGTCGTAGCCCTCGGGGAGGGTGCGGACGAAGCGGTCGACGTGGGCGGCCTTCGCGGCCTCGATGACCTGCTCGCGGGTGGCTCCCTGGGCGCCGTAGGCGATGTTGTCGGCGATGGTGCCGCCGAACAGCCAGGTGTCCTGGAGGACCATGCCGATGCCGGAGCGCAGGTCCTCGCGGGACATCGCGGCGATGTCGACGCCGTCGAGGGTGATCCGTCCGGAGCTGACCTCGTAGAACCGCATCAGCAGGTTGACCAGGGTGGTCTTGCCGGCGCCGGTGGGGCCGACGATGGCGACGGTCTGGCCGGGTTCGACCTTGAGCGAGAGGTCGTCGATGAGCGGCTTGTCGGGGTCGTAGCGGAAGGCCACGTCCTGGAAGGCGACCCGGCCGTGGACGGTGTCGGGCTTCTCGGGCACGGCCGGTTCGGCGCTCTGCTCGGGGGCGTCGAGCAGTTCGAAGACGCGCTCGGCGGAGGCGACCCCGGACTGCACCAGGTTGGCCATGCTGGCGACCTGGGTGAGCGGCTGGCTGAACTGCCGGGAGTACTGGATGAAGGCCTGGACGTCGCCGATGGACAGCGAGCCGCTGGCCACCCGCAGGCCGCCGACCACCGCGACCAGCACGTACTGGAGGTTGCCGATCAGCATCATCGCGGGCTGGATGATCCCGGAGATGAACTGGGCGCGGAAGCTGGAGTGGAACAGCGCCTCGTTGTGCTCGCGGAAGGTCTCGGCGGACTCGCGCTGCCGGCCGAACACCTTGACCAGGGTGTGGCCGGTGTACATCTCCTCGATGTGGGCGTTGAGTTGGCCGGTGGACTTCCACTGCTGGACGAACTGCGGCTGCGCCCGCTTGCCGACCTTGGCGGCGACGACCACCGAGAGCGGTACGGAGACCAGGGCGATCGCGGCGAGGATCGGGGAGATCCAGAACATCATCGCGAGCACACCGACCACGGTGAGCAGCGAGTTGACGATCTGTCCCATGGTCTGCTGCATCGACTGGCCGATGTTGTCGATGTCGTTGGTGACCCGGCTGAGCACCTCGCCGCGCGGCTGCTTGTCGAAGTAGCTGAGCGGCAGCCGGGCGAGTTTGGCCTCGACGTCCTGGCGCAGCCGGTAACTGGCGGACTGGATCGCCCTGGTGGCCAGGCGGCCCTGGACGATGCCGAAGACGGCGGAGGCGACGTAGATGCCGAGCACCCAGAGCAGGACGGAGCCGATGGCGCCGAAGTCCATGCCCTGGCCGGGGGTGAAGTCGACGGCGGAGAGCACGTCGGCGATGCCGCCGTCGCCGTGGGCGCGCAGTCCGGCGATGACCTCGGCCTTGGAGGTGCCGGGCTGGAAGCGGGCGCCGATGACGCCGGCGAAGATCAGGTCGGTGGCGTTGCCGAGGATCTTGGGGCCGGTGACGGCGCAGCCGACGCTGAACACGCCGAGCAGCAGGACGCCGATCAGGACGTTGCGTTCGGGGCGGAGCAGGCCGAGCACGCGCTTGCCGGAGCCCTTGAAGTCCATGGACTTCTCGGTGCCCTGGCCGCCCATGAAGCGGCCCGGTCCGGCCGGTCCGCGGCGGGCGGCGGCGGCCTGGGAGTCGCTGGGGAGCTCGTCCGAGGGCTGTCCGGCTCCGGGGCCGGCGTTCGGCCCGGTGTTCGGTCCGGCGTTCGGCGCGGCGTTCGGCCCGGAGGGTTTCCCGGCGGGCTTTCCTGGGGTGGTCACGCCGCCTCCTGCTCGGTGAGCTGGGAGAGCACGATCTCCCGGTACGTCGGGTTGTCGGCCATCAGTTCGTGGTGGGTGCCGGTGCCGACGACGGCGCCCTCGTCGAGGACGATGATCCGGTCGGCGTCGCGGATGGTGGACACGCGCTGGGCGACGATCAGGACGGTGGCGTCCGAGGTCTCGCGGGCGAGGGCCTTGCGCAGCCTGGCGTCGGTGGCGTAGTCGAGCGCGGAGAAGGAGTCGTCGAAGAGGTAGACGTCGGGCCGCCGGACGAGTGCCCGGGCGATGGCCAGGCGCTGGCGCTGGCCGCCGGAGACGTTGCTGCCGCCCTGGGCGATGGGGGCGTCCAGGCCCTCGGTCAGCTTCTCGACGAAGTCCTTGGCCTGGGCGATCTCCAGGGCGTGCCAGAGCTCCTCGTCGGTGGCGTCGGGGCGGCCGTAGCGGAGGTTGCTGGCGACGGTCCCGGTGAACAGGTAGGGCTTCTGCGGGACGATGCCGACGCTGTCGGCGATCGTGTCGGGGGAGAGCTCGCGCACGTCCACGCCGTCGAGCAGGACCTGGCCGGAGGTGGCGTCGAAGAGCCGGGGGACGAGGCCGAGCAGGGTGGACTTGCCGCTGCCGGTGGAGCCGATGATGGCGGTGGTCTCGCCGGGCCGGGCGGTGAGGTCGATGCCGCGCAGCACGGAGGCCTCGGCGCCGGGGTAGCGGAAGTCGACCTCGCGCAGTTCCAGGTTGCCGCGGCGCGGCAGCTCGGTGATCGGGGCGGCGGGCGGGACGACGCTGGAGGAGGTGCCGAGGACCTCCTCGATGCGTTCGGCGCAGACCTCGGCGCGCGGCACCATCATGAACATGAAGGTGGCCATCATGACGCTCATCAGGATCTGCATCAGGTAGGAGAGGAAGGCGGTGAGCCCGCCGATCTCCATGCCGCCGCTCTCGATGCGGTGGGCGCCGAACCAGAGCACCGCGACGCTGGAGACGTTCACGACCAGCATGACGGCGGGGAACATCACCGACATCAGCCGGCCGACCTGCCGGGCGACCTGGGTGAGGTCCTCGTTGGCCCCGGCGAAGCGTTCCTGCTCGTGGCCGTCCTTGACGAAGGCGCGGATGACCCGGATGCCGGTGATCTGCTCGCGCAGCACCCGGTTCACGGTGTCGATCTTCACCTGCATGCTGCGGAACTTCGGCCGCAGGGCCCGGACCAGCAGGACGACGACCACGCCGAGTACGGGGATGACGGCGAGCAGCAGGCCGGACAGCGGGACGTCCTGGTTGAGCGCCATGATGATGCCGCCGACGCACATGATCGGTGCGGCGACCATCAGGGTGAAGCTCATCAGGGCCAGCATCTGGACCTGCTGGACGTCGTTGGTGGTGCGGGTGATCAGCGAGGGCGCGCCGATCTGGCCGACCTCGCGGGAGGAGAAGCTCTGCACCCGGTCGAAGACGGCGGCGCGCAGGTCGCGGCCGAAGGCCATCGCGGTGCGGGCGCCGTAGTAGACGGCGCCGATCGAGCACAGCGCCTGGACGAGGGTGACGCCGATCATCACGGCGCCCAGGCGCAGGATGTAGCCCGTGTCGCCCTTGACCACGCCCTGGTCGATGATGTCGGCGTTGAGCGTGGGCAGGTAGAGCGACGCGAGGGTGGACACCAGCTGGAGCGCCACCAGCAAGGTGATCGGTCGGGAGTATGGGCGCAGGTACGCCCGGAGCAGTCTGATCAGCACTGGCACACTCTTGTCTTCGCCGGTCGGGTTCGCACCCCAATTCTCGTCGTTCTGGGGCGTCGGACAGACGATTAGGGGGTTGTCCGGCTGAGGTTTGCCGGGCCTTTGCCATCGGGGCCCGGTCGGAGCCCCGGCAGGACCGGCACCGGCGCCGCGAGGGCGTGCCAGCTGGGGTCGCCCCCTTACGGAATGACTGATTTCCCCCTAGGCTGCTGACTACGCCCTTGTTACTGACCGGTACCGCCCGTGTTAACCGGGGCCCGGCGGCCGCCCCCACGGACGCCGCGACCATCCCTCAGACGGCCACCCGCCCCCGGAGGTCCTCGTTGAGTTCCGCGCAGTCCCTGATCGACTCCGGCAGTGCCGACATCGTCGCCGGGCGTCCCGCCTCCGTCGCCCACCTGTTCCTGGAGCGCGTCGCCGCGACGCCGAACGCCGAGGCCTACCGCTACCCCGCCACGGTGGACGAGCACGCCGCCGACGGCGGACCGGGCGCCGAGCAGTGGCGCTCGCTCACCTGGGCGCAGACCGCGGTCCGGGTCAAGGCGGTGGCCGCCGGCCTGATGGCGCTCGGCATCCAGCCGGAGGACCGGGTCGCGCTGGCCTCCTCCACCCGGGTCGAGTGGATCCTCACCGACCTCGGCGCCATGTGCGCGGGCGCCGCCATCACCACCGTCTACCCGAGCACCAACGCCGACGAGACGGCCTTCATCCTCTCCAACTCCGGCTCCCGGGCGATGTTCGCCGAGAACGCCGCCCAGCTGGCCAAGGCCGTCGAGCACATCGACGAGCTGCCCGAGCTGCGCACCGTGATCCTCTTCGACGCCCCCGCCGAGGCTCCCGAGACGGCGGGACTGGACCTGATCACCCTCGCCGAGCTCGAACGCCGCGGCGCCGAGTACCTGGAGCAGCACCCGGACGCGGTCGAGAAGGCCGTGGCCGGCCTCGACAAGGAGCAGTTGGCCACCCTCATCTACACCTCCGGCACCACCGGCCGCCCCAAGGGCGTGCGCCTGGTGCACGACTGCTGGGCGTACGAGGGCAAGGCCCAGGAGGCCAGCGGCCTGCTCGGCCCCGACGACGTCCAGTTCATGTGGCTGCCGCTGTCGCACGTCTTCGGCAAGACGCTGATCTCCGGCCAGATCGCCACCGGCCACGTGATGGCCGTGGACGGCCGGGTCGACCGGATCATCCACAACCTGCCGGTCATCCGGCCGACCACCATGGCCTCGGCGCCGCGCATCTTCGAGAAGGTCTACAACGGCATCGCCGGCCGGGCCCGGGCTGAGGGCGGCGCCAAGTACAAGATCTTCCTGTGGGCCGCCCAGGTCGCCCGCGAGTACGCCCGGGTCGTCCAGGAGAGCCGGATCGCCACCGGCACCGAGAGCGCCCCGCTGGGCCTGCGGCTGCAGCACGCGCTCGCCGACAAGCTGGTGTACGCGAAGATCCGGGCCGCTTTCGGCGGCCGGCTGCGCGGCGCCGTCTCCGGCAGCGCCGCCCTCGCCCCCGAGATCGGCTACTTCTTCCTCGGTGCCGGGGTGCCGATCCTGGAGGGCTACGGGCTGAGCGAGACCAGCGCCGGCTCCTGCGTCAACCGCAAGGAGGACGTCCGGATCGGCACGGTCGGCCGCCCGCTGCCCGGCACCGAGGTGCGGATCGCCGAGGACGGCGAGATCCTGCTGCGCGGGCCCGGCGTCATGCGCGGCTACCACGACCTGCCGGAGAAGACCGCCGAGGTGCTGGAGCCGGACGGCTGGTTCCACACCGAGGACATCGGCGAGCTCAGCCCCGACGGCTTCCTGCGGATCACCGACCGCAAGAAGGACCTGTTCAAGACCTCCGGCGGCAAGTACGTGGCGCCCAGCGAGGTCGAGGGCAAGTTCAAGGCGGTCTGCCCGTTCGTCAGCAACATCCTGGTGATCGGCAACGGCCGCAACTTCTGCACCGCGCTGATCGGCCTGGACGAGGCGGTGCTGATGCCGTGGGCCGCCGAGCGCGGCCTGGCCGGCAAGAGCTACGCCGAGCTGGCCGCCGACCCGGCCGTGCACCAGCTGATCGAGGGCTTCGTCAAGCGGGTCAACGCCGACCTCCAGCGCTGGCAGACGATCAAGAAGTTCCACCTGCTGCCGCGCGACCTCGACATCGAGCACGGCGAGCTCACCCCGAGCCTGAAGATCAAGCGCCCGGTGGTCGAGCGGACCTACGCCGACGCGGTGGCCGCCATGTACGCGGGCGCCAACGAGGCCTGAGCCGCCCCCTCCCGTACGGCTCACCGGTTCGGGTGAGTCGTACGGGACAATGGGGTCATGCCCTCCGCACTCCCCGACGGCGAACCGGTGCCGTCCGACGGTTCCCTGCCCGCGCACGCCCTCACCGGGCTGGGCGACCGGCCGTTCGGCTTCTACCTGCACGTCCCGTACTGCGCCAGCCGCTGCGGCTACTGCGACTTCAACACCTACACGGCCACCGAGCTGCGCTCCTCCGGGGCCGTCGCCTCGCAGGAGACCTACGCGGACAACGTGGTCGCCGAGATCCGGCTGGCCCGGCGCGTCCTCGGGGAGACCGACCTCCCGGTGCGGACCGTGTTCCTCGGCGGCGGCACCCCCACCCTGCTGCCCGCCCGCGACCTGGTGAAGATGCTCGCCGCGCTGCGCGAGGAGTTCGGGCTCGCCCCGGACGCCGAGGTCACCACCGAGGCCAACCCCGAGTCCGTCGACCCGGCGTACCTCGCCGAACTGCGCGAGGGCGGCTACAACCGGATCTCCTTCGGCATGCAGAGCGCCCGCCCGCACGTCCTGAAGCTGCTCGACCGCCACCACACCCCCGGCCGCCCCGAGGCCTGCGTGGCCGAGGCCCGCGCGGCCGGCTTCGACCACGTCAACCTCGACCTGATCTACGGCACCCCCGGCGAGTCCGACGACGACTGGCGGGCCTCCCTGGACGCCGCGATCGGCGCCGGGCCCGACCACGTCTCCGCGTACTCCCTGATCGTCGAGGACGGCACCAAGCTGGCCGCCCGGGTCAAGCGCGGCGAACTGCCGATGATCGACGACGACGTGCACGCCGACCGCTACCTCATCGCCGAACGGGCGCTCAGCGCGGCCGGGTACTCCTGGTACGAGGTCTCCAACTGGGCCACCACCCCCGAGGGCCGCTGCCGCCACAACGAGCTCTACTGGACCGGCGCCGACTGGTGGGGCGCCGGCCCCGGCGCCCACAGCCACGTCGGCGGCGTCCGCTGGTGGAACGCAAAGCACCCCGCCGCCTACGCCCAGGCCCTCGCCGAGGGCCGCACCCCGGCCCTGGGCCGCGAGGTCCTGTCGGACGAGGACCGCCGGGTCGAGCGCATCCTGCTGGAACTGCGCCTGGCCGACGGCATCCCCCTCGACCTCCTCGCCCAGGCGGGCCGCCAGGCCGCCGCCAAGGCCCTCGCCGACGGCCTCCTCGCCGAGGCCCCGTACCAGCAGGGCCGCGCCACCCTGACCCTCCAGGGCCGCCTCCTGGCGGACGCCGTCGTACGTGACCTGGTGGACTAGCAGATCCGGCGGACGGGCTGGCCGGTGAGTTCGGCGATGGTCTCGAAGTCGGCGTCCTGGTGCAGCACGGTCAGCTTGTGCTGAGCGGCAGTGACGGCCACCAGGAGGTCGACCGGGCTCGCGCACTGGTGTCGGCTCGACTGCGCCAGCCGTTCCTGGAGTTCGGCGGCCGCCTGCCAGGCGCTGTCCCGCAGGTGCTGGTACGGGAAGAGCTCCCGCAGGAGGCCGGCCGCCTCGAAGTAGGCGGCCCGGCCGCCGACGGCGCGCAGGTACTCCAGCCGGACCGGCTCGCAGAGCAGGACCAGGCCGGCGGTCACGGCTTCGTCCCAGGCCGATCCGGTCTGGCCGCGCATGAGCCGCACCAGCGCGCTGGTGTCGATCAGGAATTCCTCGGTCACGCTGCGGGCCTCGCCGATCCGCTCGGGTCGTCGGGGTAGCCGATGGCCGAGAAGTCGATCTCGCCGGTGGCCACCATCTCGCGCATCCGGGCGAGGGCCGCCGCGCGTCGTCGCCGGTCCGCTATCTCCCGGAGGGCGGCGTTGACGGTGTCCTTCTTGGTGCTGGTGCCGAGGTAGCGGGCCGCGTCGGCGAGCGCCTCGTCGTCGAGATCGATCACGGTGCGGGACATGGGGACCTCCCGGGGCGGCGTATATACGTTACGCAAACAGGATATACGCGTTTGGGCCCTCACTCCGGGAGGGCGGTGAAGTCGATCAACTCCTCGACCTTGGCGAGGAGTTCGGGCTCCAGGTCCTTGTAGCTGTCGACCTTGGAGAGGATGTGCTTCCAGGCCGCCGGGGTGTCCACGGGCCAGCCGAGGCGGCGGCAGGTGCCCTGCTTCCAGTCCTCGCCCCGGGGGACGGCGGGCCAGGCGGGGATGCCGACGGAGGAGGGCTTCACGGCCTGCCAGATGTCGATGTAGGGGTGGCCGACGACCAGGACCGATGAGCCGGTGACCTGGGCGGCGATGCGGTGTTCCTTCGTCCCCGGGAGCAGGTGGTCGACCAGGACGCCGAGGCGGCGGCCGGGGCCGGGGGCGAAGTCGGCGACGATCGCGGGGAGGTCGTCGATGCCCTGGAGGTACTCGACGACGACGCCCTCGATGCGCAGGTCGTCGCCCCAGACCCGCTCGACCAGCTCGGCGTCGTGCCGGCCCTCGACGTAGATGCGGGACTCGCGGGCGACCCGGGCGCGGGCGCCGGGGACGGCGAGGGAGCCGGAGGCGGTGCGGGCGGGGGTGCGGGGCGCGGCGGGGGCGGTCGGGCGCACCAGGGTGACGGCCTTGCCCTCCAGCAGGAAGCCGCCCGGCACCAGCGGGAAGACCCGCTGCTTGCCGAAACGGTCCTCCAGGGTGACGGTGAACCCCTCCGCGGTCTTCTCGCACCGCACCACCGCCCCGCAGTAGCCGGTGGCGGCCTCCTCGACTACCAGGTCCCGCTCGGCCGGCACCTCGGGTGCCGGCCGCTGCTTCTTCCACGGCGGGGTGAGGTCGGGTCCGTACTGGTGGCTGCGCATGGGGCGATTTTACGGACGGGGCGTCAGAGGCCCGGCGCCCCCCAGACCGGGAACCAGCGGCTGAGGTCCTTCTCCAGCCGTAGGTCGTTCCCCAGCGTCGCGTTGACCTGGAGCTCCAGCGGGCTGTTGCGCCGTTCGCCGCCGCCGGGCATCGGGGCGAAGGGGTAGAAGGTGCCGCGCTTGTAGAGGTAGACCAGGGCCAGCGACTGGCCCTGCGCGTTGCGGAAGCCGACCAGGGAGCAGAGCAGCTGCGGGCCGAAGCCGTTGGCCTCCAGCTCGCTGTTGACCGCGTGCAGGTCGTTGACCAGTTCCGGGAGTTCCTCGGGGGTGTGCCGGGTGAGCAGCCAGGAGTAGCCGTAGCCGTCCTTGGAGGCCTCCACCGGGACGCCGCCGCGTTCGGTGTCGGCGTCCAGCAGGGCCCGGACCTGCTGTTCGACCTGGACGAAGGCCGCGCCCTCGACGGCCGCGAAGCAGACCGAGCCGAGCCCGGTGGGGAGGAACCCGGCCGCGGCCTCCAGGGTGAGCGCGGCGGACGGCACGCCGAACAGCTGGTCGAGGTCGGGCTTGACGGGCTTGGTGCGGCCGAACAGGGCGTCCAGGAATCCCACGGCGGTCCTCTCGGGCGGGTCAGTGGCGGGTCGGCAGGTCGGTAGGGGGGGTCAGCGGCCGAGCTGCTCGGAGATCTTCGCCAGCTGGGCCAGCCGCTTCTCCAGGCTCGGGTGGGTGGAGAGCAGCTGGGAGGCGGTCTCCTTGGCGCTCAGCGCGGGGGCGAAGTAGAAGGCGTTGTAGGGCTGGGACTTGCGCAGGTCCTCGGTGGGGATGGCCGCGATCTGCCCGGTGACCTTGGTGAGCGCCGAGGCGAGGGCGCTGGGCCGGCCGGTGAGCTGGGCGGCGGCCCGGTCGGCGGCCAGCTCGCGGTAGCGGGACAGCAGCCGGGTGAGCAGGAAGCTGATCGCGTAGACGACGATCGACACCAGCGGGATGATCAGCGCCGCGAGGGCCGCGTTCTGGTCGTTGTTGTTGCGGTTGCCGCCCATGAACCCGCCGTACATGGCGATCCGGGTCATGGCCCCGGCGAGCACGCCGAGGAAGCCGGCGATGGTCATCACCGCGACGTCCCGGTGGGCGACGTGCGACAGCTCGTGCGCCAGGACGCCCTCCAGTTCCTCCGGTTCGAGCCGGCGCAGCAGGCCGGTGGTGACGCACACCACGGCGTTCTGCGGGTTGCGGCCGGTGGCGAAGGCGTTGGGCATGTCGTTGTCGGCGACCGCCACGCGGGGCTTGGGCATGTCGGCCAGCGCGCAGAGCCGGTCGATGGTGCCGTGCAGCTGGGGGTACTGCTCCTCGGTCACCTGGTGGGCGCCCATGGCCCGCTCGGTGATCTTGTCGCTGAACCAGAACTGGGCCACGAACAGCCCGCCGGAGATCAGCACGATCAGCGGCCAGGCCCCGCGCAGCAGCGCGATCAGCAGGCCCGTGAAACCGACGTACAGCAGCCCGATCACGAACATCGTCCCGATCATGCGGCCGGTCAGGCCGCGGTCGGGCGCGAAACGGGTGTGCTGGCCCGAGCTCGACATTGCTTGCTCCTCCGTTCGCCGTCGCTTTCGATGCTGCCACCCGGACGGCCCCGGGGCACCACCCGCGCACGGGGAGTGTCGTGGCGGCCGTCCGGAACTGCGGGCAGGATCACCCCGGCCGGGCCGTTCCTGCGGTAGGACCCGGGCCGTACACTGGCAGGTACGGTTTTGGCACTCGTGTGTGCAGAGTGCCAGGGTCGGGGCCCTTTCCGGAGTGGCTCGCAGCATCACAGACGGACAACGTGCGAAGACGGAGGTGCGTGCCCCATGGCCGGAGAGGTCCGCCAGCTGGACGACCGCAAGCTCGCCGTGCTGCGCGCGATCGTCCAGGACTACGTGGGCACCGAGGAGCCGGTCGGCTCCAAGGCCCTGGTGGAGCGGCACAACCTCGGGGTGTCCCCGGCGACGGTGCGCAACGACATGGCGGCGCTGGAGGAGGAGGGGTACATCCACCAGCCGCACACCAGCGCCGGGCGGATCCCCACCGACAAGGGCTACCGGCTGTTCGTCGACAAGCTCGCCGAGATCAAGCCGATGAGCTCCCCGGAGCGCCGGGCGATCCGGCACTTCCTGGACGGCGCCGTCGACCTGGACGACGTGGTCACCCGCACGGTGCGGCTGCTCGCCCAGCTGACCCGCCAGGTCGCCGTGGTGCAGTACCCCTCGCTGACCCGCTCCACCGTCCGGCACATCGAGCTGGTGGCGCTGGCCCCGGCCAAGGTGATGCTGGTGCTGATCACCAACACCGGCCGGGTCGAGCAGCGGATGGTCGACTGCCCGGGCACGGTCGGCGAGACGGTCCTGGCGGACCTGCGCTCGCGGATCAACGCGCGGGCGGCCGGCCAGCGGCTCCCGGACGTCCCCGGGCTGCTGGAGGAACTCCCGGGGGCCTTCGAGCAGGCCGACCGGCCGACCGTCAGTACGGTCCTGGCGACGCTGTTCGAGGCGCTCGCCGAGCAGAACGAGGAGCGGATCATGCTGGCCGGCACGGCCAACCTGACCCGCTTCGGGCACGACTTCCCGCTCACCATCCAGCCGGTGCTGGAGGCCCTGGAGGAGCAGGTCGTCCTGCTCCGCCTCCTGGGTGAGACCACGGACGCCGCGATGACGGTCCGGATCGGGCGGGAGAACGCGTACGAAGGGCTGAATTCCACCTCGGTCGTCTCGGTCGGCTACGGTTCGGGCGACGAGAGCGTGGCCAAACTGGGTGTGATCGGTCCGACCCGGATGGACTACCCGGGCACAATGGGGGCGGTGCGAGCGGTGGCACGGTACGTGGGTCAGATCCTGGCCGAGTCGTAGCAAGCAGACCGCCGTCGGAAAAACCCGGCGGCGGTGTCCAGTCGCACTACTACAGGCGGAACAAGCGGAGCATTTGGTGGCCACGGACTACTACGCGGTACTCGGCGTCCGACGGGATGCGGGGCAGGACGAGATCAAGAAGGCGTTCCGGCGCCTGGCACGCGAACTGCACCCGGACGTCAACCCGGACCCGAAGACGCAGGAGCGGTTCAAGGAGATCAACGCCGCCTACGAGGTGCTCTCCGACCCGCAGAAGCGCCAGGTCTACGACCTCGGCGGGGACCCGCTGTCGCCCGGCGGCGGTGGCGCGGGCGGCTTCGGCGCCGGCGCGGCGGGCTTCGGCTTCTCCGACATCATGGACGCCTTCTTCGGCGCCGCGGCCGGCCAGCGCGGCCCGCGCTCGCGCACCCGCCGCGGCCAGGACGCCATGATCCGGCTGGAGATCACCCTGGAGGAGGCCGCCTTCGGCACCACCAAGGAACTCCAGGTCGACACCGCCGTCACCTGCACCACCTGCAGCGGCGAGGGCGCGGCCCCCGGCACCTCCGCGCAGACCTGCGACATGTGTCGCGGCAAGGGCGAGGTGTCCCAGGTCACCCGCTCGTTCCTGGGCCAGGTCATGACCTCCCGCCCGTGCCCGCAGTGCCAGGGCTTCGGCACCGTCGTGCCGACCCCGTGCCCCGAGTGCGCCGGCGACGGCCGGGTGCGGGCCCGCCGCACCCTGACCGTCAAGATCCCGGCCGGTGTGGACAACGGCACCCGGATCCAGCTGGCCGGCGAGGGCGAGGTCGGCCCCGGCGGCGGCCCGGCCGGCGACCTGTACGTCGAGATCGCCGAGACCACCCACACCGTCTTCCAGCGGCGCGGCGACGACCTGCACTGCACCGTCACCATCCCGATGACGGCCGCCTCGCTCGGCACCCAGGTGCCGTTGCAGACCCTGGACGGGCTGGAGGAGGTCGACATCCGGCCCGGCACCCAGTCCGGCCAGTCGATCCCGCTGCACGGCCGGGGCATCACCCACCTGCGCGGGGGCGGCCGGGGCGACCTGATAGTGCACGTCGAGGTGCAGACGCCGACCAAGCTCGACGCCGAGCAGGAGGAGCTGCTGCGCCGGCTCGCCGTCCTGCGCGGCGAGGAGCGGCCGTCCGGCCAGTTCGCGCCGGGCCAGCAGGGCCTGTTCTCGCGCCTGAAGGACGCCTTCAACGGCCGGTAGCCGTCAAGGAGGGGGTGCCGGGTCCTCCCCGGCACCCCCTTCGCGTTTCCCCGAGTCCCACTCCTCCGGAGGTTCCCCGCCATGACCGCGCCCGTCTTCGTCGTCGAGACCGAGCGGATCGCCACCGCCGCGCCCGGGGCCGTGCTGCGGCTCGACGGGCCGGAGGGGCGGCACGCGGCGGCGGTGAAGCGGCTGGCGGCCGGCGAGGCGGTCACCCTGGCGGACGGGCTGGGGCTCGGCGTGGACGGCACGGTCGCCGCGGTGCTCGGCAAGGAGGCGATCGAGGTCACGGTGGACGCCGTGCGGCGCGAGCCCGAGCCCGCGCCGCGGATCGTGGTCGTCCAGGCGCTGCCCAAGGGCGACCGCGGCGAGCTGGCCGTGGAGACCATGACCGAGGTCGGCGTGGACGTGGTGGTCCCCTGGGCCGCCTCCCGGTGCATCACCCAGTGGAAGGGCGAGCGCGGGGCCAAGGCGCTCGCCAAGTGGCGGGCCACCGCCCGGGAGGCGGGCAAGCAGTCCCGCAGGCTGCGCTTCCCCGAGGTGCGCGAGCTGGCGACCACCCGGCAGCTGGCACCGCTGCTGGCGGGGGCCGCGCTCGCCGCCGTGCTGCACGAGGAGGGCGCCGAGCCGCTGGCGCAGGCCGCGCTCCCCGCCGGCGGGGACATCGTGCTGGTGGTCGGCCCGGAGGGCGGGGTCTCCCCGGAGGAGCTGGCCGCCTTCGCCGAAGCGGGCGCGAAGCCTTACCGGCTGGGCCCGTCGGTGCTGCGCACCTCGACCGCCGGGGTGGCGGCGGGGGCACTGCTGCTGGGGCGCACCGGCCGCTGGTCGTAGCGCCTCCGGGACCCCGTGCGCCCGCCCGGAGTCTGCGGAAAACGGAGCGGATCGTACCCGCAGCTGCCTACGCTGGCGGCGTGACGGACTCCCTGAGCACCTCCGCGGGCGCCTATCTGCGCCACCCCCACCTGCACGGTGACCTGGTCGCCTTCGTCACCGAGGACGACCTGTGGCTCGCCCCGCTGGACGGCGGCCGGGCCTGGCGGCTGACGGCCGATCACCTTCCGGTGCGCCACCCCCGGTTCTCCCCGGACGGGCGGCACATCGCCTTCACCTCCACCCGGGACGGCGCCCCGGAGGTGCACGTGGTGCCGGTGGACGGCGGTCCGTCCCGGCGGCTGACGTACTGGGGCGACGACCAGACCAGGGTGCAGGGTTGGACCGCCGACGGGCGCCCGATCGCCACCACCGGCGTGGGCGAGGCCGGCGGGCGCCGCAGCTGGGCGCACGCGGTGCCGCTGGACGGCGGCGAGCCGGCGCGGCTGCCGTACGGGCCGGTCGGCGGGCTCGCCTTCGAGCCGGACGGGGACCGGGCGCTGCTGGTGACCGTCAACAACCGCGAGCCGGCCTGGTGGAAGCGCTACCGGGGCGGCCGGGCGGGCAAGTTGTGGATCGGACGGGACCGGTTCGCCCGCGTCCACGAGGAGTTGGACGGCAACCTCGACTCCCCGCTCTGGGTGGGCGGCCGGATCGCCTTCCTGTCCGACCACGAGGGCGTCGGCGAGCTGTGGTCCAGCCGCCCGGACGGCTCCGACCTGCGCCGCCACAGCACCGACCCGGACGGCTTCTACGCCCGCGGCGCCGCCACCGACGGCACCCGGGTGGTCTTCCACCGGGCCGGCGACCTGTGGCTGCTGGACGACCTGGAGACCGCCGCGCCGCGCCGCCTGGACGTCCGGACGGCCGGCTCGCGGGCCGGCCGCCGCCCCCGCCCGGTGCACGCCGCGCACTGGCTGGAGTCCGTCGCCCCGGACCGCACCGGCCGGGCCGGCGCCGTGGTGGTGCGCGGCGGCGTGCACTGGCTGACCCACCGCGAGGGCCCGGCCCGGGTGCTGGACGAGACCCCGGGCGTGCGCGCCCGGCTGGCCCGGGTGGTGCCGGGCCGGGACGGCGCCCAGGGGGTGCTCTGGGTGACCGACGCCGAGGGCGAGGACGCCCTGGAGTACGCCCCCGCCGTGCACGACCCCGAGCGGCGCCGGCTGGCCGCCGGGCAGCTGGGCCGGGTCAACTCGCTGGTGGTCTCCCCGGACGGCGAGCGGGCCGCGCTCGGCGTGCACGACGGCCGGGTGCTGGTGGTCGGGCTGGCCGACGGCGCCGTGCGCGAACTGGACCGCAGCAGCGACGGCGAGGTCAGCGGGCTGGCGTTCAGCCCGGACTCCGCCTGGCTGGCCTGGTCCCGCCCGGTGCACCGGATGGGCCCGTACTCGCTGCGCCAGATCGTGCTGGCCGACCTGGCCACCGGTGCCGTCGGCGAGGTCACCCCGGAGCGCTTCCTCGACACCTCGCCCGCCTTCACCGCGGACGGCCGTTACCTGGCCTTCCTGTCGGTGCGCGACTTCGACCCGGTCTACGACGCCCACGCCCTCGAGCTGTCCTTCCCGAACGGCTGCCGCCCCTACCTGGTCACGCTCGCGGCCGAGACGCCGTCCCCGTTCGGTCCGCAGCGGGCCGGGCGGGCCCCGGGCGGGGCGGAGGACGAGCCCGAGTCCCGCAAGCCGGAGGGCGGGGAGGCCGCGGGCGGGGCCGTGCCGGCCGTCCGGGTCGACCTGGACGGCATCGCCGACCGGATCCTGCCCTTCCCGGTCGAGGGCGGCCGGTTCCACGCGCTGCGCGCCGCCAAGGACGGGGTGCTCTGGACCAGGGTGCCGCTGCTCGGCGAACTCGGCGACGAGGCGGCCTCGTTGGACGACGAGCGGCCCCGCCCGGTGCTGGAGCGCTTCGACCTCCGCAAGCGCCGCGCCGAGCAACTGGTGCACGGCGTCGACGGGTTCGCGGTCAGCGGGGACGGCACCCGGGTGACCGTGCTGGACGGCGGCGAGCTGCGGATCGTCCCGGCCGACCACAAGGCCGGCGGCGAGGACGACGAGACCGCCGTCGACCTCGCCCGGCTGCGGGTGACCGTCGACCCGGCCGCCGAGTGGCGGCAGATGTACGCCGAGAACGGCCGCCTGATGCGCGACAACTTCTGGCGCCCCGACCTCGGCGGCCTCGACTGGGCCGGGATCCTGGACCGCTACCGGCCGCTGGTCGAGCGGGTCGGCTCGCACGACGAACTGGTCGACCTGCTCTGGGAGGTGCACGGCGAGCTCGGCACCTCGCACGCCTACGTCATCCCGTACGGCCGCTACACCGAGCCCGCCCGGCGCCAGGGCCTGCTCGGCGCCGACCTGGTCAAGGACGGCGAGCGGTGGCGGATCGGCCGGATCCTGCCCGGCGAGTCCTCCGACCCCCGGGCCCGCTCGCCGCTGGCCGCGCCCGGCGCCGCGATCCGCCCGGGCGACGCCGTGCTCGCCGTCAACGGCCGCCCGGTCGACCCGGTCACCGGCCCGGCCCCGCTGCTGGCCGGCACCGCCGGGCAGCCGGTCGAGCTGACCGTGGCGGGCAAGGACGGCAGCGACCGGCGCCACCCCGTGGTCGTCCCGCTCGCCGACGAGGAGGCGCTGCGCTACCACGACTGGGTGGCCGGCCGGCGGGCCGAGGTGCGGGAGCTGTCCGGCGGCCGGCTCGGCTACCTGCACATCCCCGACATGCAGGTGGCCGGCTGGGCGCAGCTGCACCGCGACCTGTCCACCGAGATGGCCAAGGAGGGCCTGATCGTGGACGTCCGGGAGAACCGCGGCGGGCACCTCTCGCAGCTGGTGATAGAGAAGCTGGCCCGGCGGATCATCGGCTGGTACGCGATCCGGGACACCGACCACGGGGTGCCCTACCCGATGGACGCCCCGCGCGGGCCGGTGGTCGCGATCGCCAACGAGCTGTCCGGCTCGGACGGCGACATCGTCAACGCCGCCATCCAGGCGCTCGGCATCGGCCCGGTGGTCGGCACCCGCACCTGGGGCGGGGTGATCGGCATCGACAGCCGGTACCAGCTGGTCGACGGGACCCTGGTCACCCAGCCCAAGTACGCGATGTGGCTGGAGAACTACGGCTGGGGCCTGGAGAACCACGGCGTCGACCCGGACGTCGAGGTGCCGTTCGCCCCGCACCACTGGGCGGCCGGCGAGGACCCGCAGCTGGCCGAGGGCGTGCGGATCGCCCTCGACACCCTGGCCGCCACCCCGGCCCGCACCAGGCCGCCGCTGCCCTGGGCGTAGCCGTGCCGCCCCGGGGCCTGGGTAGGATGCGGGGCTGTTCTTGATCGCGATCTTGATCTGATCGACAGCTCACGGGGGAGCACACCATGGCGCAGGGCTATCCGCCGCCGCAGTACCCGCAGAACGGCCCCGGGCCGCAGCCGTACGGCCAGGGGCCGTACGCCCAGCAGCCGCCGCAGCAGTACGGGCAACAGCAACAGCCCCCGTACGGGCAACAGCAACAGCCCCCGTACGGGCAACAGCAACAGCCCCCGTACGGCCAGCAGCAGCCGCCGTACGGGCAACAGCAACCGCCCTACGCCCAGCCGCCGCAGGGCTACGGCCAGCCCGGCCCGTACGGCCCGAACCCGTACCCGTCGCACGGGCAGCCCGCCGCGCAGCCCCAGCCCCAGCCGCAGCCGCAGGGGCAGGGGCAGTACCCGCAGGCGGCGCAGCCCGCGCTGCCGCCGTGCCCCCCGGAGGCGTCCGGGTTCCGGCGCTTCCTGGCGATTGTGCTGGACCTCGCCCTCTCCCTCGGCCTCGGTTTCGCCGCGGCTGCCGCCTCCGACGTCGCCGCCGGCCGCACCAAGCCCGTCGCGGCCGCGGCCGGTCACGCCGTCCAGCACCACGCCAGTGGCCCGGTGGTGCCGTTCTGGCTGGCGTTCCTGGGCGTCGGCCTGCTCGCCTCGTTCCTCAACCAGGTGGTGTTCGCCCGGCTGACCGGCTTCAGCGTGGGCAAGGGGATCCTGGCGATGCGGGTGGTGCGCCGCAAGCGGGTGATGCGCCCGAACACCTGGCGGCTCACCCGGCGCTGGCTGCTGGGCTTCGTCTTCCTCGCGGTGGTGATCATCTCCGATGACTTCGAGCTGTCCGAGGGGGACGTCGTCGGCATGCGCTCGGTGCGCTGGAAGCACCTCCAGGAGTACCAGCAGGCGGTCGGGCGGCTCGGCTAGGCTGCGCCCGTACGGCCCGTGCAACCGTGATCGACGACCGAACCGAGGAGAATCCGATGGCCGGCGAGCCGCAGTCCGACTGTGTGTTCTGCAAGATCGTGGCGGGCGAGATCCCGGCGACCGTGGTGCGCAAGACCGAGCGCGTCCTGGCCTTCCGCGACATCGCGCCCAAGGCCCCCGTGCACGTCCTGGTCATCCCGCACGTCCACTACCCGAACGCGGCCGCCCTGGCCGCCGCCGCGCCGGAGATCGCCGGTGAACTGCTCGCCGAGGCGGGCGCGGTGGCGAAGGACGAGGGCCTCGAGGACTACCGGCTGATCTTCAACACCGGTGCGGGCGCCGGGCAGACCGTCTTCCACGCCCACGTGCACGTGCTCGGCGGGACGCGCATGAACGAGAGCATGGTCTGATCCCAGGTGTCCCAGCGCGAACTCGTCGTCCTCGGCACCGCCAGCCAGGTGCCCACCCGGCACCGCAACCACAACGGCTACCTGCTCCGCTGGGACGGCGAGGGCCTGCTGTTCGACCCCGGCGAGGGCACCCAGCGGCAGATGCTGCACGCCGGGGTCTCGGCCACCCAGATCACCCGGATCGCGGTGACCCACTTCCACGGCGACCACTGCCTGGGCCTCGCCGGGGTGATCCAGCGGATCAACCTTGACCGGGTCCCGCACCCGGTGGACGTCTACTTCCCGGCCTCCGGCGAGGTCTACTTCGAGCGGCTGCGGCACGCCACCGCCTACCACGAGACCGCCGTGCTGCGGCCCCGGCCGATCGACGAGCCCGGCCCGCTGCCCGCGCCCGGCGCCCGCTTCGCGCTGGACGCCGTCCGGCTGGACCACCCGGTGGAGTCCTTCGGCTACCGGCTGTCCGAGCCGGACGGCCGCCGGCTGGTGCCCGAGCGGCTCGCCGCGGCGGGGGTGCGCGGCCCGGCCGTGGGCCGGCTCCAGCACGAGGGCGCGGTCGAGGTGGACGGCCGGGTCGTCACCCTGGACGAGGTCAGCGAGCCGCGGCGGGGCCAGCGCTTCGCCTTCGTGATGGACACCCGGCTCTGCGAGGGCGTGTACCAACTCGCCGAGGGCACCGACCTGTTGGTGGTGGAGGCGACCTTCACCGACGCCGACGCCCACCTCGCCGAGGACCACGGCCACCTCACCGCCGGCCAGGCCGCGAAGGTCGCCGCCGAGGCCGGGGCGCGCACCCTGGTGCTGACCCACTTCTCCCAGCGCTACCCGGACCTCGGCCAGCACCTGGCCGACGCCCGCAAGCACTTCGACGGGGAGCTGGTGCTCGCCGAGGACCTCGCCCGGGTGCCCGTCCCCGCCCGCCGCCACCCGTGAACGCCGGGGAGCGCGCGGAGGAACGGAGGGCACCGGGAAACGGGCTGCGGAAAACGGCTGCGGAAGAGGCCCCGGGAAAAGGGCTCGCGCCGTCCTGCGATCTGCCGCAGCATCGTCGGGTGCGGCCCCGCCGCCCGCCGCAGCGATCACGCTCGCGGCGTACCCTGGTGCCCCGGAGAGACCGAGCGGCCCACGAGACCACGGATGGGATGAGGCAGGCCCCAGCGCCGACCCATGAGTGACACATCGCAGACCCGTACCGACGGACAGTCGCGCCCCGAACCGACCGACGACGGCCGGGTGAGCGCCCGGATCGTCATCCCCGAGAAGCATCCGATGGTCACCCTGCTCGGCACGGCGGACTCGCTGCTGCGCGTGATCGAGCAGGGCTTCCCCGCCGCCGACATCCACGTCCGCGGCAACGAGGTGACCGCCACCGGGGAGCGCGCCGAGGTCGCCCTCGTGCAGAAGCTCTTCAACGAGATGATGCTGGTGCTGCGCACCGGCCAGCCCCTGACGGAGGACTCCGTGGAGCGCTCCATCGCCATGCTCCGCGAGGAGGGCCCGGACAGCCCGGCGCCGTCCCAGGTGTTCACCGCGAACATCCTGTCCAACCGCGGCCGCACGATCCGCCCCAAGACGCTGAACCAGCAGCGCTACGTCGACGCGATCGACAAGCACACGATCGTCTTCGGCCTGGGCCCGGCCGGCACCGGCAAGACCTACCTGGCGATGGCCAAGGCCGTCCAGGCCCTCCAGGCCAAGGAGGTCAACCGGATCATCCTGACCCGCCCGGCGGTCGAGGCGGGGGAGCGGCTGGGCTTCCTGCCCGGCACCCTCTACGAGAAGATCGACCCGTACCTGCGCCCGCTGTACGACGCGCTGCACGACATGATGGACCCGGACTCCATCCCGCGCCTGATGGCGGCCGGCACCATCGAGGTCGCGCCGCTCGCGTACATGCGCGGCCGCACCCTCAACGACGCCTTCATCATTCTGGACGAGGCCCAGAACACCTCGCCCGAGCAGATGAAGATGTTCCTCACCCGCCTCGGGTTCAACTCCCGGGTGGTGGTCACCGGCGACACCAGCCAGATCGACCTCCCGGGCGGCACCCGCAGCGGACTGAAGGTCGTCCAGGAGATCCTGGCCGACGTCCCGGACATCCACTTCTCCGTCCTCACCAGCACCGACGTGGTCCGCCACAAGCTGGTCGGCCGGATCGTGGACGCCTACGAGCGCTGGGACGCGCTGCAGGAGGCCGAGGAGAACTCCCCGGCCGCCCGCAAGCCCGCCCAGCGGCGCCCCGGCAAGACCGCCGCGGCGCGCGCACCCCGACAGTCCCATCGCACCGAAAGCTGAGCACACAGCCCGTCATGTCGATCGACATCGCCAACGAGTCCGGTTGGGACGCCGATGAGGAAGCCATCCTCGACGTCGCCCGCTTCGCCCTGGACAAGATGCGGATCCACCCGCAGTCCGAACTGTCCGTGATCCTGGTGGACGGTGCGGCGATGGAGGAGCTGCACATCCAGTGGATGGACCTGCCCGGACCGACCGACGTGATGTCGTTCCCGATGGACGAGCTGCGTCCCGGCAAGGAGGGCGAGGAGCTGCCGCAGGGCCTGCTCGGCGACATCGTGCTCTGCCCCGAGGTCGCCGAGCAGCAGGGCAAGGCGGCCCCCTCCCAGCACTCGATGGACGAGGAGCTGCAACTGCTCACCGTCCACGGCGTGCTGCACGTCCTCGGCTACGACCACGAGGAGCCCGAGGAGGAGGAGGAGATGTTCGCCCTCCAGAAGCGGATCCTGGACGACTGGCGGGCGGGCCGGGGCCTCGGCGGCATCTCCCCGGCCCCCACCACCCACTGAGCGCGGGGCGCGAACTCCTGTGAGCGGTGAGAGTACGAGCTTCATCCTCGGTGCCGTGGCCCTGGTCGTGCTCGGCTGGCTGGCCGCGTGCGCCGAGGCGGGCGTCTCCCGGGTCTCCCGGTTCCGGGCGGAGGAGGCCGTGCGCAACGGGCGGCGCGGCTCCGCGCGGCTGCTGGCCGTCGCCTCCGACCCGTTCCGCTACCTCAACCTGGCCACCCTGATCCGGGTGGCCAGCGAGATGGCGGCCGCGGTGCTGGTCACCGCGGTGTGCGTGCGCAACATCCACCCGACCTGGCAGGCCGTGCTGTTGGCCTTCGGCGTGATGGTGCTGGTGTCCTTCGTGGCGGTGGGCGTCTCGCCGCGCACGATCGGGCGCCAGCACCCGCTCTCCACAGCGACCGCGGCCTCCTTCGTGCTGCTGCCGCTGGCCGCGGTGCTCGGCCCGATCCCGCGGCTGCTGATCCTGCTGGGCAACGCGCTGACCCCGGGCAAGGGCTACCGGGAGGGGCCGTTCGCCTCCGAGGCGGAGCTGCGGGCGCTGGTGGACCTCGCCGAGAAGGACGACCTGATCGAGGACGAGGAGCGCCGGATGGTGCACTCGGTCTTCGAGTTGGGCGACACCATCGTGCGCGAGGTGATGGTGCCGCGCACCGACCTGGTGATGATCGAGCGGCACAAGACCCTCCGGCAGGCGCTCACCCTGGCGCTGCGCTCGGGCTTCTCGCGGATCCCGGTGGTCGGCGACAACGAGGACGACGTGGTCGGCATCGTCTACCTCAAGGACCTGGTGCGCCGCACCCACATCAACCACGAGGCGGAGTCCGAGGAGGTCGGTACGGTGATGCGCCCGGCCGTGTTCGTCCCGGACTCCAAGCCGGCCGACGACCTGCTGCGCGAGATGCAGCAGCGCCGCTCGCACGTCGCGATCGTGATCGACGAGTACGGCGGCACGGCGGGCCTGGTCACCATCGAGGACGTCCTGGAGGAGATCGTCGGCGAGATCACCGACGAGTACGACCGGGAGATCGCGCCGATCGAGGACCTCGGCGACGGTTCGTACCGGATCACCGCCCGCCTGCTGGTGGAGGACCTGGGCGAGCTGTTCGGCATCGAGCTGGAGGACGAGGACGTCGAGACCGTCGGCGGCCTGCTGGCCAAGCACCTGGGCCGGGTGCCGATCCCCGGCTCGGCCTGCGAGATCCCGCTGCCCGAGCCGGCCCCGGACGGCCTGACCGGCATCCTGCTGACCGCCGAGTCCTCGGCCGGGCGGCGCAACCGGATCGGCTCGATGGTCGCCTCGCCGGTGCGCGGGTCGCAGGGGGCGGCGCCGGCCGCGGGCGAGTAGCGGGTGGGCGGTCGCCGAGCGACCATGGAGGGCATGACGCACAAACTTCGCGCGGAGTACGGCCCGCAGGGGGCGGCCGGCGGAGTCAAGTCCTGGCACGTGGTGCGGGACGAGGACCCGTCGACCGCGCTCTGCGGCCGGACCATGCCCGACGACGCCGAGACGCGGCCCGAGCAGGAGTGGGGCACCGGGCTCCGCTGCTGCCAGCAGTGCGGCTCGCTCTACATGCACGAGACGCCGCACCTGCAGGGGAGCCATCCCTACAGCTAGGCACGACAGCACACCAGGCACGACAGCCGGGCACCACGGCTGGGCACAACAGCCGGGCACGGCGGGGCCGTGGCCGGGTTCTGGAGGTCGCCATGAAGCTGCACGACGAACTGCCGACCGTCGACCGCCGACTCGCCCTGGTGTGGCGGGTCGGGGCGGGGCTCGGGGGGATCTTCCTGATCGTGTTCGGGATCCTGGGGCTGTCCGACCACCCCGGCTTCCTGGCCACCCACGGTGACCGGATCGCCGGGCTGTCGACCAACGGGGCGCTGAGCATCCTGTCCATCGTGGCGGGTGCGGTGCTGGTGGTCGGGGCGGTGATCGGCGGGAACTTCGCGTCCAACCTCAACATGGTGGTCGGCGTGCTGTTCGTCCTGTCCGGCTTCTACGGACTGACCGTGCTCGGCCGGCCGGACGCGAACATCCTCAACTTCCGGATGTCGAACGTGCTGTTCGCGTTCGTCTTCGGGGTCGTCCTGACCACCTTCGGGATGTACGGCCGGGTGAGCAGCCACCTGCCGCACGACAACCCGTTCTGGCGCGAGCGGGCCTCGCGCGAGGAGCCGCTGCCGACCGGCGCGGCGAAGACCTTCGTCAAGGTGCTCAACCCGAACCCGGGACGCACCCACCCGGTCGGCCACTGAATCCTCGCCCGCTCGCCTCCGGGGCGCTCGGACCCGGTGCCGACGGTCGTCGCTCCGGCGCTCGTGCCTCGCTTGTCGCTCGCCCTCCTTGCCCGCCAGCGGGCAGGAGGGGCCCACCCTTTCGGCACCGGCGCGCCCCTTCGGCTCGGGGCGGGTGACTCGCCCGCCGCGGTGTGACCGGCTCTGTCTATGCTCGGCGGCATGAGTGACATCGTCGAACTCGACCCCGAAGACAAGAAGATCATCACGCTGGCCCGCTCGGCCCGCGCCCGCAACGGCGTGGCCGAGGGGGCCGCGGTGCGTGACGAGACCGGCCGCACCTACGTGGCCGGGACGGTCGCGCTGGAGTCGCTGCGGCTGAGCGCGCTGCAGACGGCGGTGGCGATGGCGGTGGCCAGCGGTGCGAAGTCGCTGGAGGCGGCCGCCGTGGTGAGCGAGGCCGAGCAGCCGGCCGAGGCCGACCTGGCGGCCGTGCGGGACCTGGGCGGGGCCGGGACGCCGGTGCTGCTGGCCGGGCCGGACGGGACGCTGCGGGTGGCGGCCGAGGCCCGCTGAGCGGCCGCTGACGGCCTGCCGGGGCCCGGCTGACGGACCTTGCCCCCATGCATTAAGCGGATAATCTCACCTGGGGAGTGGACTCGGTGAGGGGCTGGGGCATGGGGGCGTTGGCGTTCGTCGCCGGGCTGGTGCTGTTCGTGATGGGCATGGGCAAGTGGCAGGAGACCGGCACGGTCTACTGGCTCTGGGGTTCGCTCGCCTTCCTGCTGCTGCTGGTGGTGTTCTCACTGGTCGGACGGGGCGGCCGCAAGGGCTGACCGGGCCGGGCGACCGCCCCCGGACGGCGGGGCTCCGGTGATCAGGGAGAATGGAGCCCATGAATGCCCCTTCCTCCTCGTACCGCTCCGGGTTCGCGTGCTTCGTCGGCCGTCCCAACGCGGGCAAGTCGACCCTGACCAACGCCCTGGTGGGGACGAAGGTCGCGATCACCTCCGACCGCCCGCAGACCACCCGGCACACCGTGCGCGGCATCGTGCACCGCCCGGACGCCCAGCTCGTGCTGGTCGACACCCCCGGCCTGCACAAGCCCCGCACCCTGCTCGGCGAGCGCCTCAACGACCTGGTCCGCACCACCTGGGCCGAGGTCGACGTGATCGGCTTCTGCCTGCCCGCCGACCAGAAGATCGGCCCCGGCGACAAGTTCATCGCCAAGGAGATCGCCGGGATCAAGAAGACCCCCAAGGTCGCCATCGTCACCAAGACCGACCTGGTCGACTCCAAGCGCCTGGCCGAGCAGCTGATCGCCATCCACCAGCTCGGCCTCGAGCTGGGCTTCGAGTGGGCCGAGATCATCCCGGTCTCCGCGGTCGGCGACAAGCAGGTCGAGCTGGTCGCCGACCTCCTCACCAAGCTGCTGCCCGAGGGTGACCAGCTCTACCCGGAGGGCGACCTCACCGACGAGCCCGAGCAGATCATGGTCGCCGAGCTGATCCGCGAGGCCGCCCTGGAGGGCGTGCGGGACGAACTCCCGCACTCGCTGGCCGTCGTGGTCGAGGAGATGCTGCCGCGCGAGGGCCGCCCGGCGGACCGCCCGCTGCTGGACATCCACGCCAACGTCTACATCGAGCGGCAGAGCCAGAAGGCGATCGTGATCGGCGCCAAGGGCGCGCGGCTCAAGCACGTCGGCACCACCGCCCGCAAGCACATCGAGGCGCTGCTCGGCACGCCGGTCTACCTGGACCTGCACGTCAAGGTGGCCAAGGACTGGCAGCGCGACCCCAAGCAGCTGCGCAAGCTCGGCTTCTGACGGGGGAGTTCGGCAGGGGGCGGCAGGCCCCGGGGCCCGTCCGGACGCTTCGGCGTCCGGACGGGCCCTCGCCGTGAGGGGCTACGTGAGGGGGCTACGCCCCTTCGCGCAGCACCAGCGAGATCAGCTCCCGCTGCGAGTCGGTGAGCTTGGGGTCGGCGCAGTACACCGTCCGCCCGTCCACGGTGATCTCGTAGTGGAAGCCGTCCGGCACGCCGTAGGACGGCGCGCGCAGCCCACCCGCGACGGCCTCGCGGGCGAGCGCGTGGACGTGCGGGCCGTCCGTGCGGTCGACGGTGTCGAGCTCCGCGTGGCGGAGGATTCCGGCGAGTCCGCCGGTCCGGGTCACCTGGATGCGCATGGTGTCCATGGTGCTACGCAGGGAAGGCTTTTGCGGCGCTTTTTCCCGACCGTGACGTAAGCGCGGCTCAACTGCGGCTGAGCGCCGCCCAACTGCGGCTCAGCCCGGGCTGACGCCGGACGATCGCGCAGATCGGTACTGCTGCAGTCATGTGGCCCAGGGTGAGGCCTCGATGACCGGATGTCACCACCTCGGGTGCGACGGGTCCACGTCTCAAGGAGTGGAACGGAAGCCCGGATCACTTCGGGGGCGCGCGGGCCTGGGTTACGCTGGGCCACATCATGCGCAACGGGCTGCTTCTTCTTAGCTGCCGCGTCGAGGGCCTGTAGTCCACTGGGGCCGGCTCCCCTCGCCGCGGGGAACGAGCTGTGCGCGGATTCGGCGATCCAACGGCGTATCGCGAGGCGCAGCAGAGGCCGGCCAGTCGGTGTTGATCACTCCCGACCGCCCGCACACACGCATCCACAGGAAGCCGAGAGTCACCTCCATGACCGAGCAGACCTCCGCCGCGTCCGTCCCCGCCGCTCGCGCCTTCGTCGACCGGCCGACCCCGATCACCGCCGCCTCCGTGCGCCAGCAGCCCTCGGGCATGCGGTACGGGCGCTACCTGCCGTTCGGCACCGTCGACCTGCCGGACCGCACCTGGCCGGAGAAGGTGATCACCAAGGCGCCGCGCTGGCTCTCCACCGACCTGCGGGACGGCAACCAGGCGCTGATCGACCCGATGTCCCCGGCCCGCAAGCGGAAGATGTTCGACCTGCTGGTGGCCATGGGCTACAAGGAGATCGAGGTCGGCTTCCCGTCGTCCGGCGCCACCGACCACGCCTTCGTGCGGTCGCTGATCGAGGAGGGGGCGATCCCGGAGGACGTCACCATCTCGGTGCTGACCCAGGCCCGCGAGGAGCTGATCGAGAAGACCGTCGAGGCGCTGGTCGGCGCCCCGCGGGCGACCGTCCACCTGTACAACGCGACCGCGCCGCTGTTCCGCCGGGTGGTGTTCCGCAACGACAAGGCGGCCACCAAGGCGATCGCCGTGGACGGCACCCGGCTGGTGATGGAGTACGCGGACAAGCTGCTGGGCGACGACACGGTCTTCGGCTACCAGTACTCGCCGGAGATCTTCGTGGACACCGAGCTGGACTTCGCGCTGGAGGTCTGCGAGGCGGTGATGGACGTCTGGCAGCCGGGTGAGGGCCGCGAGATCATCCTGAACCTGCCGGCCACCGTCGAGCGGGCCACCCCGAACGTCCAGGCCGACCAGTTCGAGTGGATGTCGCGGAACCTGTCCCGCCGGGAGTACGTGTGCCTGTCGGTGCACCCCCACAACGACCGCGGCACCGCCGTGGCCTCCGCCGAGCTGGCCTACATGGCGGGCGCGGACCGGATCGAGGGCTGCCTGTTCGGGCAGGGCGAGCGGACCGGCAACGTCGACCTGGTGACGCTGGGGATGAACCTGTTCTCGCAGGGCATCGACCCGCAGATCGACTTCTCCGACATCGACGAGGTGCGCCGCACCGCCGAGTACTGCAACCAGATGGAGGTGCACCCGCGCCACCCGTACGCCGGGGACCTGGTGTACACCTCCTTCTCCGGCTCGCACCAGGACGCCATCAAGAAGGGCTTCGACGTCCTGGAGGCGGACGCGAAGGCGGCCGGGGTGCCGGTGACGGAGCACACCTGGGGCGTGCCGTACCTGCCGATCGACCCGAAGGACGTCGGCCGCACCTACGAGGCGGTCATCCGGGTCAACAGCCAGTCCGGCAAGGGCGGGGTGGCGTACGTCCTGAAGAACGACCACAAGCTGGACCTGCCGCGCCGGATGCAGATCGAGTTCTCCCGGATCATCCAGGCCAAGACCGACGCCGAGGGCGGCGAGGTCAGCCCGGCGGAGATCTGGCGGGTCTTCGAGGACGAGTACCTGCCGACCACCGACAACCCGTGGGGCCGGCTGTCGCTGGCCGGTTCGCGCACCCTGACCACCGAGGACGGCCGGGACGCGCTGACCGCCGAGGCCGTGGTGGACGGCGAGCCGGTGACCCTGTCCGGCACCGGCAACGGCCCGGTCTCGGCCTTCGCGGACGCGCTGGCCCGGATCGGCGTGGACGTACGGGTGCTGGACTACGCGGAGCACGCGCTGAGCGAGGGCGGCGACGCCCAGGCGGCCGCGTACGTGGAGTGCGCGGTGGACGGCAAGGTGCTGTGGGGCGTGGGCATCGACGGCAACACCGTGCTGGCCTCGCTGAAGGCGATGATCAGTGCCGTCAACCGCTCGCAGCGCGCTTAATTCGTGCGGGTGGTACGCGAAGGGCCGTCCTCCGGGGCGGCCCTTCGCCACGTGCGCCGCACGTTGTGGCCTGCGCCACATTTTTTCGGATCGGAAGCCGTTCGAGGTACTGACACGTGCCGGTAACCGTGGCAACATCGATCCACCGGCAAGCCGGGTCGGTGGGACGGCCTCGGTGTCCGGTCGCGTGACCTGCCCATAGTTGTGCAGGCCGCCTGCCATGTCTGGGGAGTGGCGCCGTGACCAGGTTGTGGGGTGTTCGCCCGAGGTGGCGGACCGATGTTCTCGGTGATTTCTTCTGCCCGGGCTGCGGCGGGGACCGCAACTACCGCCGGCAGCACGGCCGGCGGTGGCTGCGGCTGCTGGGGACGCCCGTCGTCCCGCTCGGGCCGGTGATCGGCAGCGTGCAGTGCACCAGCTGCCACGGGCGCTACGGCGTCGAAGCCCTGGAGCAGCCCACCGTCGTGCGCCTCGGCGCGATGCTGCGGGACGCCCAGTACACCATCGCACTGGCCCTGCTCGCGGCCGGCGGCACCGCCCACCGGGCGGCCCGCGAGGCGGCCTGCACGGTGGTGCGCGAGGCCGGGTTCGAGGACTGCGGCGAGGCCCAGGTGCTGGCCGCGCTCGCCGCGCTGTCCGGGCTCGGCGGCGAACTCCACGACGCCCGCGGGATGGCCGGCGGCCTGGCCGTGGAACTGCACGCGGTGCTCGAACCGCTGGCCCCGCACCTGGCCCAGCAGGGCCGGGAGCGGCTGCTGCTGCAGGGGGCCGCGATCGCCCTCGCCGACGGGCGCTACCTGCCGCAGGAGCGCGAGGCGCTGGCCGTGGTCGGGAGCTGTCTGGACCTGCCGCAGAGCCAGGTGCCGGCGCTGCTGGAGGCGGCGACCCGGGCACCGTACGAGAACCTGTAGGGCTGCTGCCCCGCTGAGCCTTCCGTATCCCCCACAAACGGGCCCGCCCCCCCTCCGGGCCCGCCGTGACCCGCACCGCAGTGGTCCTCCCCCACGGCCCCCCGGTGCGGGCAACACGGCTGTCCCCGGCCCGCCACGGCCGTTTCCCGGCCGTCCTCGGCTGTCCGTGCCCTGGGGGACAATGGACGGCATGAGTCTTTTCCGGGACGACGGCGTCGTGTTGCGGGCGCAGAAGCTCGGCGAGGCCGATCGGATCATCACCCTGCTGACCCGCCACCACGGCAAGGTCCGGGCGGTGGCGCGCGGGGTGCGCAAGACCAAGTCCAAGTTCGGCGCCCGCCTGGAGCCGTTCTCGCACGTGGACGTGCAGTTCTTCAGCCGGGGGAGCGAGCTGATCGGGCGCGGGCTGCCGCTCTGCACCCAGGTGGAGACCATCGCCCCGTACGGCGGTTCGATCGTCACCGACTACGGCCGCTACACCGCCGGCACCGCGATGCTGGAGACGGCCGAGCGCTTCGCCGAGAACGAGGGCGAGCCGGCCGTCCAGCAGTACCTGCTGCTGGTGGGCGGGCTGCGCACGCTGGCGGCCGGGGTGCACGAATCGCACCTGGTGCTGGACGCCTTCCTGCTGCGCTCGCTCGCGGTGAACGGGTACGGCGCGAGCTTCACCGACTGCGCCAAGTGCGGCCTGGACGGGCCGAACCGTTTCTTCTCGCTCCCCGCAGGGGGGGTGCTCTGCGCGGACTGCCGAGTGCCCGGATGTGCCGTACCCTCCCCTGAGACACTGGTACTGCTCGGGGCGCTGCTGTCAGGGGACTGGCGGACGGCCGACGCCTGCGAGCCGCGGTACTGGCGGGAGGGCAGCGGCCTGGTCGCGGCCTATCTGCAGTGGCACCTGGAGCGGGGCATCCGCTCGATGAGATACGTGGAGAAGTGAGCACATGGCAGCGCGACGGCTCTTCGGCGGCGGCAAGCAGCGGGTCTACGAACCCCCGACCCCGCACCCCAGCGGCGCCAAGCCCCCGAAGATCCCCGGCGAGCTGGTCCCCGACCACGTCGCCATCGTGATGGACGGCAACGGCCGCTGGGCCAAGGAGCGCGGGCTGCCCCGCACCGAGGGCCACAAGATCGGCGAGTCCGTCGTGCTGGACGTCCTCAAGGGCGCGATCGAGCTCGGCGTCAAGAACATCTCGCTGTACGCGTTCTCCACCGAGAACTGGAAGCGCTCGCCCGACGAGGTGAAGTTCCTGATGAACTTCAACCGGGACGTCATCGCCCGCCGCCGCGACGAGATGGACGCGATGGGCGTGCGGATCCGCTGGGCCGGCCGGATGCCCAAGCTGTGGAAGAGCGTCGTCCAGGAGCTCCAGGTCGCCGAGGAGCAGACCAAGGGCAACGACGCCGTGACGCTCTACATGTGCGTCAACTACGGCGGCCGGGCCGAACTCGCCGACGCGGCGCAGGCGATCGCGCTGGACGTGGCGGCCGGCCGGCTCGACCCGAAGAAGGTCAACGAGAAGACCATCGCCAAGTACATGTACCACCCGGACATGCCGGACGTGGACCTGTTCCTGCGCCCCAGCGGCGAGCAGCGCACCTCCAACTTCCTGCTCTGGCAGTCCGCGTACGCCGAGTTCGTGTTCCAGGACGTGCTCTGGCCGGACTTCGACCGCCGCGACCTGTGGCGCGCCTGCGAGCAGTTCGCGAGGCGCGACCGCCGCTTCGGCGGGGCGATCCCGAACGAGGTCGCCGCGCCGCTGGAGCTGCCCACCCAGCGCTGACGCCGACCGCCGGTACGCATGCCGAAGGGCCCGCGGGAACGAACCGTTCCCGCGGGCCCTTCGACGCGCGTCCGTGCGGGCTGCCCCCGTACGGACGGCCGTTCAGTCCTTCTTCGCGCAGTCCGCGCAGGTGCCGAAGATCTCCAGGGTGTGGGCGATGTCGCTGAACCCGTGCTCGGCGGCGACCGAGTTGGCCCAGCGTTCGACCGCGGGGCCCTCGACCTCGACGGTGGCGCCGCAGTGCCGGCAGACCAGGTGGTGGTGGTGTCCGCTGCTGCACCGGCGGTAGACGGCCTCGCCGTCGGCGGTGCGCAGCACGTCCACCTCACCGGCGTCGGCGAGCGACTGCAGGGTGCGGTAGACCGTGGTCAGACCGACGGAGTCCCCGCGGTGCTTGAGCAAGTCGTGCAGCTCCTGGGCACTGCGGAAGTCCGCGATCTCGTCCAGGGCCGACGAGACGGCGGCACGCTGCCGGGTCGATCGGGCGCGCGGCGACGGGCCTGCGGTGGTCACCGTGGGTCCTCCTGGGGTCGTGGGCGTCACGCACCTCATTGTGCCAGCCCCGCCCGCCGCTCCGGAGTGGTCAGGTCGGAGGAAGTCTTTCCCGGCGCTTGGCCGGGGATTTGGACGTCGCAGACCTGGGGACCCCGGTCGGCGTCGGAGTGCCGCCGGTGGCGGCGGCGGGCGAGCGGGGCGGCGATCGCGCTGAACACCGCGAACACCGCGATGGCGAGCAGCACGATGGCCGGGCCGGAGGGCACGTTCAGCTGGTAGGAGCCGGTGACGCCGGCCAGCGCGACCACCACGCCGAGCGCGATCGAGGCGGCCTGGGTGGCGGCGAAGGAGCGGGTGAGCTGCTGGGCGGCGACCACCGGGACCACCATCAGGGCGCTGACCAGCAGCAGCCCGACCACCCGCATGGCGACCGTGACGGTGACCGCGGCCATCACCGCGAGCAGCAGGTTGAGGGTGCGCACCGGCACGCCGGTGACCCGGGCGAAGTCCTCGTCCTGGCAGATCGCGAACAGCTGGCGGCGCAGGCCGACGGTGACCGCGATGACCACCGCGCCGAGCACCCCGATGGTGGCCAGGTCGGCGGGGGCGACGGTGAGGATCGAGCCCCACAGGTAGCTCTCCAGCGAGCCGGCCCCGGCCTGGGCGGACATCGAGACGAGCAGCTTGCCGCAGGCCATGCCGCCGTAGAAGAGCATCGCCAGGGCGATGTCGCCGCGCTGGTTGCCGCGCGAGCGGACCAGCTCCATGGTGACGGCGCCGAGCACGCAGACCAGCACGGCCATCCAGACCGGGCTGGTCTGGAAGATGAAGCCGAGGCCGACGCCGGTCATCGCGACGTGGCCCATGCCGTCGCCCATCAGGGCCTGGCGGCGCTGCACCAGGTAGATCCCGACGGCGGGGGCGGTGATCCCGACCAGCACGGCGGCGAGCAGGGCGCGCTGCATGAAGTCGTAGGAGAGCATCTCGGTCATGCGAGCAGCCTCGGCGGGGTGAGGTCGGCGTGCGGGTGGACGTGGTCGTGGCCGGGCAGCGCGTGCAGGCCGGTGTTGGGCACCGGCGGGCCGTCGTGCGCGACGCAGCCGTCCCGCAGCACCACGGCGCGGTCGATCAGCGGCTCCAGCGGCCCGAGTTCGTGCAGGACGAGGAGCACGGAGGCGCCGCGGTCGACCTCGGCACGCAGGGTGTCGGCGAGCACCTGCTGGCTGGCGGCGTCCACCCCGGCCATCGGCTCGTCCATGATCAGCAGGTCGGGGGTGCCGACCAGGGCGCGGGCGATCAGCACCCGCTGCTGCTGGCCGCCGGACAGGTCGGCGACGCCGTCGCCGGCCCGGTCCAGCATGCCGACGGCGGCCAGCGCGCCGTCCACCGCGGCGCGGTCCTTGCGGCGGAAGGGCAGCAGCCGGTGCTGCGCCAGCCGTCCGGTGGAGACCACCTCGCGCACGGTGGCGGGGACGCCGGAGGCGGCGGTGGTGCGCTGCGGGACGTACCCGATGCGGTGCCAGGCGCGGAAGGAGCCGTACGGGGTGCCGAACAGTTCCAGGGTGCCCTGCTCCAGCGGCACGGAGCCGATCACGGCCTTGACGGTGGTCGACTTGCCGGAGCCGTTGGCGCCGAGCAGGGCGACGACCTTGCCGGGTCGGACGGTGAGGTCGACGCCGCGCAGCACCGGCCGGCCGCCGCGCGAGGCGACGGCGTCACGGAGGCGGACGGCCGGGGGTATCGGGTGGGTCATGGTGGGGCGTCCCGTCAGCTCGCGGGGGTGGGGACCGGGGTGGCCGCGGCGGGGGCGCCGAGGGCGGCCCGGAGGTTGTCCAGGTTCTGCTTCATGACGGTCAGGTAGTCGTCCTTGGAGGGGTCCTTGACACCCTCCAGCGGGTCCAGGACGGCGGTCCTGAGGCCGAGGTCCTTGGCGACGGTGTCGGCGAGCTTGGGGCTGACCAGGGTCTCGAAGAAGATCGTGGTGACGCCGTTGTCCTTGGCGGCCTTCTGCACCTCGGCGAGGCGGGCCGGGGTGGGCTCGGACTCCGGGTCGACGCCGTTGATGGCGACCTGGGTGAGGCCGTAGTGGTCGGCGAGGTAGCCGAAGGCGGCGTGGCTGGTGACGAAGGTCTTGGTCCTGGCGTCCTTCAGTCCGGCCTGGAACTCCTGGTCCAGGGCGCCGAGCCGGGTGACCAGGTCGTCGGTGTTCTTCTGGTAGTCGGCGGCGTGCGCGGGGTCGGCCTTGGCGAACTCGGCGCCGACGCTCTTGGCGATCGCGGCGTAGCGGGTCGGGTCGAGCCAGATGTGCGGGTCGCCGGCCGGGCCCGCGTGCTGGTGGCCGTCGCCCCCGGAGGTGCCCTCGTCGAGGTGGTGGTCGACCAGCGGGCTGGCGGTGGTGGCGTCGATCCGGTGCTTGCTGTTCGACTGGTCGACGGCCTGGTCGACGGTGGGCTGGAGGCCCTTGAGGTAGATGATCGCGTCGGCCTTCTGGACACCGGCGACCTGCTTGGCGGTGAGCTCCAGGTCGTGCGGCTCGACGCCGGGCGCGGTGAGGTCGGTGACCGAGACGTGGTCCTTGCCGATCTGCTGGGCCAGGAACTCCATCGGGTAGAAGGAGGCGACGACGTTCAGCTTGCCGTCCGTGCCCTTGGCGCTGCTGCTGCCGCCGCAGGCCGTGAGGGCCAGGGAGGCGGCGAGGGCGGTGGTGGCCAGGGCGGCGGTGGTGCGGGTCCGGCGGCTGAACAGTCCGATCATCATGACAATCATTCTCATCTGAACTGGAAATGATTGTCAACTCACTCGGACGGGTGAACGGCAGGTGGCCGTGGATGGGGGGAGCCGGACCATATCGATTTGAACCCCGTACCCGTCTGGCCGGTAACCTTGGGTATTCGGGTACGAGCAACCAGCCGTGCCCTGACCGTGCCGTACGTACTGAAGAGAGCACTGTGGCCGCCGACAAGATCGACACGATCGTCAGCCTGAGCAAGCGCCGTGGCTTCGTCTACCCCTGCAGCGAGATCTACGGCGGCACGCGTGCCGCCTGGGACTACGGGCCGCTGGGCGTCGAACTCAAGGAGAACATCAAGCGCCAGTGGTGGCGCACGATGGTCCAGGCCCGTGAGGACGTCGTCGGACTGGACTCGTCGGTCATCCTGGCCCGTGAGGTCTGGGAGGCCTCCGGCCACGTCGCCACCTTCAACGACCCGCTGACCGAGTGCCTCTCCTGCCACAAGCGCCACCGGGCCGACCACCTGGAGGAGAAGTACGAGGCCAAGCACGGCTTCCCGCCGCCGAACGGCCTCAAGGACGTCAACTGCCCCGACTGCGGCACCAAGGGCCAGTTCACCGAGCCCAAGGACTTCTCGGGCATGCTGAAGACCCACCTCGGCGTCACCGAGGAGGCCAGCGGCCTGGCCTTCCTGCGCCCCGAGACCGCTCAGGGCATCTTCACCAACTTCAGTTCCGTCCAGGTCACTTCGCGCAAGAAGCCGCCGTTCGGCATCGCCCAGACCGGCAAGAGCTTCCGCAACGAGATCACCCCCGGCAACTTCATCTTCCGCACCCGTGAGTTCGAGCAGATGGAGATGGAGTTCTTCGTCAAGCCGGGCGACGACGAGCAGTGGCACGAGTACTGGCTCCAGCAGCGCTGGGACTGGTACGTCGACCTCGGCATGCGCACCGAGAACATGCGCTTCTTCGAGCACCCGAAGGAGAAGCTGTCCCACTACGCCAAGCGCACCGTGGACATCGAGTACCGCTTCAACTTCGGCGGCTCCGAGTTCTCCGAGCTGGAGGGCGTGGCCAACCGCACCGACTACGACCTCCGGGTGCACAGCGAGGCCTCCGGCAAGGACCTCCGGTACTTCGACCAGGAGAGCGGCGAGCGGTACTTCCCGTACGTCATCGAGCCGGCGGCCGGCCTCAACCGCGCCATGCTGGCCTTCCTGATCGACGCCTACTTCGAGGACGAGGCGCCGAACGCCAAGGGCGTCATGGAGAAGCGCGTCGGCATGCGGCTCGACCCGCGGCTGGCCCCCGTCAAGGTCGCCGTCCTGCCGCTGTCGCGCAACGCCGACCTCTCGCCGAAGGCCCGCGGCCTGGCCGCCGACCTGCGCACCGCGTGGAACGTCGAGTTCGACGACGCGGGCGCGATCGGCAAGCGCTACCGCCGCCAGGACGAGATCGGCACGCCGTTCTGCGTGACGGTCGACTTCGACACCCTCGAGGACAACGCGGTGACCGTTCGCGACCGCGACACCATGTCGCAGGAGCGCGTGTCGCTGGACCAGGTGAAGGGCTACCTGGCGGCGCGTCTGATCGGCTGCTGAGTCCGGTACTCCGGTAGCTCGGTACTTCGGTGTCGCGGTACTTCGGTGTCGCGGTACCTCGGGGAGCCCCCGGCCGTCCTCCCTCGTGGAGGCGGGCGGGGGCTCCCCGCTTTCGTACGGCCGGTGGGACGGCCGGTGGGTCAGCGCCGGCCCCAGCGGGAGCGCGGGGCGGTCGGCGGGGCGGTCGGCAGGCCGGCCGCGCGGAGGGCGGCGAGGGTGGTGCGGTGGCGGGCTTCGTCGGCGAGCAGCGCGGCCAGCAGCTGCCCGTAGAGGTCCCGGCGGCCGTCCAGGGCGGCGGCCAGGCGCACCACTTCGACCGACGGGCGCAGCACGGCCAGCTCCTGCAGCAGGAGGGTGGCCAGCGCGGGCGGCAGCTCCGTCGCCAGGCCGACCAGGTCGGCGGTCGGACGCCCGGCCGCCTGGCGCAGCAGCGTCCGGACGTCGGCGGGGCGGCCGTGCTGCTGGAGGTGGGCGGCCAGCGAGGTCAGCTCCGGCGTCGGCGCCGAGCCCCACTCCCAGAGCAGGGTGGCGCTGTCGGCGTGCTGCCCGGACCGCTCCAGCGCGGCGAGCAGGGCCGGGACCGCGGCGGCCGGGTAGGCCCAGAAGGCGTGGAACAGCTCGGCGGCCTCCTCGGCCAGGCCCAGCTCGCGCAGCTCCGCCAGCACCGCGACGGCGTGCTCCGGGGCGCTCCGGGCGGCGGTCCGGGCCAGCCGGAGCGAGGTGCCGGTGGTCGGGCCGCGCCGGGCGAGCATCCCGACCAGTAGGGCGGCGTCGGCGGGGGCGAGGCGGGCGGCGGCCTGGTCCAGCAGCTCCTCGGCCTCGGGGAGGGCGCCGCTGCGGTGGAGCCCGGTGATCCGCTCGGTGAGGGCGCCGAGGTCGGGGCGGGCGGGGGGTACGGGAGGCACGGGGGCCGGGGGTGCCGGGGGTGGGGCCGGGGCCGGGGGTGGTGGGGTTTGGTGGGGAGGCTGCGGCGGGTGTTCCGGGTGCCCCGGGTGTTCTGCGTACTCCGCGTGTTCCGGGTAGTGCTGCGGGTGCTGCTGCTGTCTGAGGTGGAGTTCCAACTCCTCTAACTGATCGCTCAGTTGCAGGCAGCGCGCGCCCAGGCCCTCGCGGAGGGTGCGGGCCTGGGCGAGCTGCCGCAACAGGTCGCCGTCCGGGCGCTGGCGGCCCGGGGTCGCCCGTATCGCCTCGTTCAACCGGCGTTCGCGTTGGCTCGCGTAGCGGCTCGCGCGGAGCAACTCGTCCAGTTCGGACCGGAGTTCGGCGGCCTGTTGCTCGCCCTCCGGTGGCCGGCCTGCGGATTCTTCCGTCGACCGCATGCGCATGATCGCCCCAACCTGTCCATCTGTACCCTGACTGCGGGACATCCTGGCGTCGGAATGTGGCGATGGAGTTACGGGAGCGCGACCAGTCGTGCCCGAGTGGTGTCAAGGAGCGCACAGAGGGCGGCCGTTGTGAGGAGTGCGCCGGTCGCGCTCCGTAGCAGCGTCGCCTCGTAGTACGGGCCGGGGGCGAAGTGCGCGACCGCGTAGCCGACCGCCGCGCCCACGGCCGCCGCCGGGAGGATCCGCGGCGTGTCGCGCCGGACGGCCGCCCCGCACACCACCAGCCCCGCCGCGGCCGCCAGTTCGGGCGTGCCGAAGGAGACGCCGTAGCGGATCGCCAGGGCGGGGACGAGGAAGAGCAGCAGGCCCCGGCCGATCGTCCCGGTGAGCGCGGTGGTGAACGGGCCGCTCCCGTACGGGACTCGGCGCTCGACCGCGCGGGTGCCGACCAGTACCGCCAACGCCGTTGCGGCGGAGGGGAGGTGGCCGCCGATCCGGGCGAGGTTGTAGAGCAGCGCGGTGTCGTACAGCACCAGCATCAGCTGGCCGTACGCCCACAGGTCGAGCGCGAACAGGAGGGGACTGCGCGGCGCCGGCGGGGGAGTGGCGGGCTCGCCCCGGGCCAGCCGGGCGACCAGCAGCGGGGTGAGCAGTGCGGAGAGCAGCCGCAGGAGGATGTCGTCCACGGTGTACGGGTTCCGCAGGTCCCATTCGACCGCGCAGAACGCCACCGTGTAGGAGGCGGCGGCGAGCGGGATCAGCGGCGAGCGGGCCGCGCGCACGTACAGCGTCCGGTCCAGGCACCGCAGCACGGCGGCGAACGCCAGCAGCACCAGCGGGAGTTCGAGGAAGGCCTGGACCCGCAGCACGGACGGGGCCAGCAGCTCCGGTGCGGGGAAGTGCGCGGCGAGCGGGCCCAGGCGGGGGACGTCGAACCAGCCGGGCGGCAGGTAGCGGGCGATGAAGGCCGGGCTGCCGCCCTTCACCCGCTGGACGTAGACGGCGAACAGCACCTGGTTGAGGTAGACCAGCGCCACCACGGCGGCGAGTGCCCCCTCCGGGCCGAGGCGTCGCCGTTCGGGCCGGGGGCGTTCCCCGCGCCGCGCCGTCCGGGGTGCGAGCAGCAGCGCGGCGACGGTCGAGACCGCCACCGCACCGTCCAGCAGCGGGACGACCGGCCTCATCCGGCCAGCCGCGCCCGCGCCTCCATCAAGGCGAACCCGAGCAGGTTCAACCCCCGCCACTCCAGGGGGCGTTCGGCCCGGATGTCGTCCGCGCCCAGCCCGATGCCCCAGATCCGGTCCAGCGGGCTGGCCTCGACCAGGACGCGACCGCCCGTGCCCAGCAGGTACTCCCGCAGGGCCTCGTCCTGGCCGAACTTCGCGACGTTCCCCTCGACCACCAGGTCGAACCGCCCGGCCACCCAGGCCTCGTCGTCGAAGCCCCGGACCAGCCGGCCCAGCTTCTTCGCCTCGGCGGGCGTCCGGGCCTCCAGCACCTGCTGCTCGATCGCCTCGTCGCCGAACATCCGGGCCTTCCCGGCCATCATCCAGTGCTCGGCGGACGCGTACGTCACCCCGTCGACGGTGAACCGCCCGGGCCACCACTGGCTCAGGCACTCCTGCCGCGTTCCACCGCCCTTGCGGGCGGTGTGGCCCCAGAACATCACCCACTTCGGCCGCGCCCCGGTGGCCATCAGGCCCGCCAGTTCCTCGCGGGTGCGGACGTCGGCGAACTCCCCCACGTGCTGCTTGCTCATAATCGTCATTCTGACACAAAGGGTCTGGGGCCCGCCATCCGTTTGACGCCGGTTGGCTCCGGCCGGCTCTTCGCGTCAGGGGGCCGGCGGCTCAGCCCCGCTCGGCGGCCGCGACCAGCTCCAGGAAGCGCAGCCCGAGCTCGGTGACCTCCTCGGCCGTCCAGTCCTGGGCCGCGCCCGCCAGGCGGACCTCGGCCATGGCGAGGCCGGGGGCGGCGTCGGTCCAGTCCAGGAACCAGGTCTTCTCCTGCTCGGCGAGGGCGAGGGTGGCGGCGTTCAGGACGCTCGCCGGGTGCGGCAGCCAGAGCTGGAAGTCGTGGGTGGGCGGGACCTCCGGGAAGATCCGCGCACCGGGGAGCGCGGCCAGGGCCGGGATGAGGGTCGGCGCGTGGCGGGCGTAGCCGGGGATCCGGGGGAGCTCGGTGTCCAGGCCGGTGAGCGCGGAGAGGGCGGCCGGCCACTGCTGCCAGAGCTGCCCGCCGTAACGGTGGCGCCAGGTGCGGGCGTACGCGGTGAAGGCCTCGTCCCCGGCGAGAGCGGCCCCGCTGATGCCGCCGAGGTCCTTGTAGAAGGAGACGTAGACACTGTCGGCCAGGGCCGCGATCTCGTTCAGCGGCCGGCCGAAGTGGGTTGTGGTGTTCCAGAGGCGGGCGCCGTCGAAGTGCACCCGGGCGCCGGCCTCGCGGGCGGCGGCGACCAGCTCGGTGAGCTCGTCCCAGGTGGGGAGGAGGAAACCCGGGTCGCGGAGCGGGAGTTCCACCACCAGGGTGCCGAACGGCTGGCCGAGGCCGCGCAGCTCGGCGGCGGTCGGCTGCCGCAGCTCGGTGGTGGGCCAGAGGCTCCGCAGGCCGGTCAGCTGGATGTGGGCGTGGCGCTCGTGCCGCTCGATGTGGCTCTGCGGGTGGAGCGCGACGGCCGGGTTGCCGGTCCGCTCGGCGTGGTGACGCAGGGCGACCTGCTGGGCCATGGTTCCGGTGGGGAAGAAGACCGCGCCCTCCGTCCCGAGGAGCGCGGCGGTGCGCTCCTCCAGCTCCCCGACCGGCCCGCCGTCGCCGTAGATGTCGGGATGGGCGTCCGGCTCGACCGCCTCGGCGAGGGCGGTGAGCCGCTCCCGCATGGTGAGCGGGCGGCTGCCGGAGAGGAAGCGGGTACACGCCCGGCGGGCGGCCCGGCGGCGGTTCACGTCGATCTGGTCATCGGTCATCCGGCGATTGTCCGGCCGGTGGGGAGCCGCGCCAAACGGGTTTTCGCCCGAGGCCGGGCGGCGGGGTGCTCGGGGGTCCCGCAGGCTCCGGAGGGCAAGCCGGCGGCGTGGGGGTCGGTGGCGGCGCGGGTGGGTCGAAGGTGCGGAAGAGGGAGAGGTCCGGGGCCTGGTGCCGGAGCGCCGTCCACCGCTCCCGGAAGGCGCGCCGGAGGTGTGACGGCGGCCAGGGGGTGGGGCGCAGTTCGGGTGGCAGCAGCGGGTCGTGCTCCAGGGCCCGGCTGAAGGCGTCGGCCAACCCCAGTGCGGTGGCGACGAGTTCGGTGGAGCCGCGGTCGTTGCCGACCGGTTCGGCCGCGAGCGCCTCGGCGAGCGGTCGGTAGGCGTCGACGGTGTCGGCGGCGGGCCAGAGGCGCTCGGCGACCGAGGCCGGGTCGGTGAAGCCCGGGCCGGTCAGCCGGGTGGCCTCCGCCGTGATCAGGTACGCGCCGACGGTGGACTCCGAGGTCTCGCCGACGAGTTCGGCCAGCAGGTCGTGCGGGCTGAGGTAGGCGCCGGGCGCGAGCGGGGCGGCGCCGAGCCGGGTCAACGCCGTGCGGAGGGCGTCGCGTTCGGGGCGGTGCTGCTCCGGTACGGAGAAGGTGTGCAGCCGCCAGAGCCCGTCCCAGGGGGCGAGGCCGCCGTCCTGGGCGTAGGCGAGCCGGACGAAGCGGGCGTCCGCGTCCGTGCGGAGCCGTCCCGCGTCGGTCAGCAGGAGGCGGCCCTTGCGGCCCCGCCCCTCCTGGCGCAGGACACCGGCCGCCTCCAGCCGGCGGATGGCGAGCCGGACCGGCTGGTCGGCGAGGCCGGCCGCGGCCGCGACGTCGTAGACGTAGGCGAGCGAGGCGCTGCCCCGCGGATCGAAGCAGGCCTCGACGACCGTCCGTGGCGCGGCCTGGTACTCGGACAACGGGAAACCTCGGTTCTCGAACGCGCCCCGGCTGCGGCGCGGGCGCCGTCCCCAGGGTAGCCGCGGCGGGAAATGTGACGCGGGCCACTGGAAAAGGGTGACATGGGGCTGTCGCGGACGGTCGCGAAGATCGGCCCATGACGATCACAGACGAGGACCGCCTCGCCGAGACCCAGGCCTTCAACGAGCGGTTCGAGGCCGCCGCCGCACTCCGCCCGGCCCGCCCCCCGGCGCTGACGCCGCTGGCGCGGTGACGTTGCAGCGGTCGAGGGTTCGTGCGGAAGGTGGCGGTACTACACTGCCCGCGCAGGAGATTCTCCGAGCCGCGGGGGGCGGCGAGCAGTGGAATACGTTGTCATCGGGGCGCTCGTGATCATCGGCGTGCTGGTCATCGCGAGCGTCGGCGTGCGCAAGAACGGCAGGCGGGGTGGGGGTCTCACCCCGGCCGAACTGAACTCCTACGCCGAGGAGTTGCGTCGTGAGCTGTACGCGCGCTCGACCGTCTCGGGGGTGTGGATCGACGTCACCGACCACGTCCGCCGACAGCCGTTCATACCGGTGAGGCTGTTCCTGAAGGTCGTCAACTCCCTCGCCCGGGCCGGTGTCGTCAAGGGATCGCCGCGGATCAACCGGGCCGGCGTCTCGATCCGCCTGACGGACAAGGCAGTTGAAGAAGCGAGGATGGAGCGCATCATGTCGGCGTCGCAGCAGCCCCGGAACGTCACCAACAACTACCAGGCGGGCGTGGTCCAGATCGGCGACCACAACCAGGCCCGTGAGGTCACCACCCACTTCGGCACCGACCAGTCCGCCCTGCTCGCCCAACTCGTCGCCGCGCTGGGCGCGGTGGCGCGGGACCCGGAGCTCCAGCCGCAGCTGCGGGACGCCGCCGGGCAGGCCGCCGAGAACCTCCAGGGCGCGGACCCGGGCCGCATTCCGGCGATCATCGAGCGGATCCGCGGCATCATGAGCGTCGCGGCCTCCGGCTTCGAGGCCGTCGGTCCGATCATCGACGCGCTCGGCTCTGTGCTGTAGGGCGGCGCGGCCGGTCGGTCACGCGGGGGCGCCGAAGCGGGCGAGGTAGTGCCACACCCGCTTGAGGGCCTGGGGGTCGTGCAGGCCGGTGGCGGCGGCGGTGCCGATGATGCAAGGGTCGAGTGCGCCGTCCTCGGCGATCCGGGCGCCGAGGTCGACGAACTCCTGGCCGCGGTAGTCGGGGTGGCGGCGTAGCTCCTCGACGGTGAGTCGGAAGCCGGGGTGCCATTCCAGCGGGCAGGGGAGGCGGCGGGCGGCGTCCTCGACGGGGGTGTCCCGGTAGCAGGGGTCGAGCACCAGGGCCTCGACGTCCCGGGCGAGCCGGACCGGGCCGTGGACCTGCGCCTCGATGTAGTCGTCGAGGGCGTCCTGGTCGTCGGCGAGTGCGAGCTCGACGAGCCGCATGCGGGTCGCGGTGCCGAAGTCCGTGGGCTCCAGGAAGCTGTCCGGGTAGCAGAAGGTGGTGCGCTCCAGCGCGGGGGCGGCGAGCCGGAGGTGGGCGGAGCCGAAGCGCGGTGCGGCGCCGACCTGGCTGCGGCGGTAGTCCAGGGCCCCGTAGGCGGGCCGCTGGTCGGGGGCCGCGTCGTCGTAGGCGCCGTTGAAGATCCGGCTCTCCCACCGCCACCGGTCCCCGCCGGGGTGGGCGGTCAGGCCGCCGTTGCTGGTTCCGGTGGCGAACTGGGAGAGGTAGACGCCGTCCTCGGCGAGGGCGTCGAGGACGGTCCGGCCGCGGGAGACGCGGTCCGGGTGGAAGTTGAGGGTCACCCGCAGGGTCGGGTCGACGGGCGGGCCGGCGGACAGCGAGGCCACGTGGTCGAGGGCCCGGACCTGCGGTGTCCGGTCGGCGTCGGAGTTCATCCGGGTAGTTTCGCGCGGGTGCGGTGGTGACCGCACCCGGGTTTTCGGGTGTCCCGGAGCGCGCTGTCAGACGGGCGGTCAGACGCGCTGTCAGACGTAGAGCTTGTGGAGGTCGTCCGGGAGCAGGCCGTTGCCGTGGTGGGTGGCCCAGGTGGAGTAGACGGTGCGGATCCGGGCGGCCTGGGAGGTCCGGCGCCGTTCGACCGACAGGCCCTCCGGGTCGCCCGCCCACGTCCGGCGGGACCGCTCGCGGCGGAGCAGGAACAGGGTGGTGCCGGCGATGACGGCCGCCAGGGCGGCCAGGAACACGAGAACGAAGCTCACGAGCTTCCCCTTCCTCCGGGCTCGAACACTGTGCGAATCGAGTATGGCGGACCGTCAAGTCGGTCCGCCATAGCATGAAGTAGCTTGGGGCGCATGGCAGATGAAGCTGCAGGAGCCACCCCCTCGGTCGCGTCGCCGCCCGCGCGGAGCGCCGTGCCGGCGCTGATGTTCTCGCAGGGCGTCAGCGTGGCGGGCACCCAGGTCACGGCGCTGGCCCTGCCGGCGCTGGCGATCCTGCTCCTGGACGCCGGGCCGCTGGCGGCCTCGCTGCTGTTCGCCCTGGAGTACGGGGTGCAGGGGTTGACCGGGCCGTTCGCCGGGGTGCTGGTGGACCGGGTCGCCTCCCGGCGGCGGCTGCTGGTCGCGGTGGACCTCCTCCAGCTGCTGCTCATCGCCACCGTCCCGGTGGCGCACGCCGTCGGCGCGCTGACCCTGCTCCACCTCTACGCCGTCGCGGCGGTCTCCGGGGCGCTGGGCGGGGTCTCCGCCATCGCGGTGCCGACCGTGGTGGCGGACTTCGTGCCGAAGGACGGCCTGGTGGCGGTCAACGCGAAGCTGGCCGGGGCCCGTTCGGTCGGCCAGATCGCCGGGCCGGGCCTGGCGTCCGCGCTGGTGCAGGCGGTGGGCGCGGCGACCGCGATGGTCGCCGACGCGGTCAGCTACGGGCTGTCCGCGCTGGCGATGAGCCTGCCCCGGCTGCGGCGGGGCGAGGAGCCGCAGCCGGCCGCCGCGCGTCCGGGGATCGGGGCGTCGCTGCGGGAGGGGATCGACGTCCTGCGGGACGAGCCGCTGCTGGCCCGGCTGGCGGTCGCCGCGGCCGCGCTCAACCTGGGCGGGGCCGGGCTGGCCGGCCTGTTCGCCTACTTCGCCTACCAGGTAGTGGACTTGGGCCCGGGCGAGCTCGGACTGACCCAGGCCGTCTACAGCATCGCCGCGGTGACCGCGGTGCTCACCGCGAAGCGGGTCATCCGGCGGGTCGGCCTGACCAGGGTGATCCCGGTCTTCGGCCCGCTGGCCGCGGCCGCCCTGTTCCTGATCCCGCTGGCCTCGCTCGGGGCGGCGCTCCCGGTGCTGATCGTTTACCAGGCGGTGTTCGGCTTCTGCGCGACGGTCTGGGGCGTCAGTTGGGTGACCCTGCAGCAACAGCTGTCCCCGCCCGAGCAGTTGGGGCGGGTGCTCGGCCTGTCCCGTTCGATCGGCCAACTCGTCATGCCGGTCGGCGCGTTGCTGGGCGGCACGCTGGCCGGCGCGGTCGGCACCACCGGGGCGCTGGCCGTCTTCGCCTCGATCGCCCTGGCCGGCACCCTCGCGGTGGTCACCACCAGGCTCCGACCGGCCCTGCCGGAGGGGAGCCGGGCCTGACCGCCGCCCGCCGGACGGCCGCGGGTAGCCTGCGGGCATGGCCGCTCCCTCCGCGCGCGGATCCGGCTGCTAGCCAGGGGTGTTGCCGGGCTCGCCATTCAGAGTCGAGCCCGGCGCGGTGATCGGCAGGTCACGTTCCTCGGCCGCTTCGGCGAGGCGTTTGTCGTACGTCACAAAAGCGGTGAGCGCATGCTCCAGGTGTTCGGCGCTGGCGAGGTGGATGGCGTCGAGCGTCCCCAAGTGCCGGGTGGGGAAGCTGCCTGCGGCTCGGAGGATCGGATCGGAGAGCCGGATGCGGAGCATTCGGTCGAGCAGGTCCGCCGCAGCATCGTGTAACTGCTGCGGCGTACCAATCCTGATGAACACGTGCGGGACCTCGACCTGGGCCAGCGCACTGGTCGCATGGCCTTCGGAACCGTGTGACGAGAGGAATGTGTTCGCAGCGCGGAGGATTCGGTCTCCGGGAGGAGGAGCTTGAGGAGCGCGCAGGAGTCGAGGTAGATCAACGGTCTTCTTCCTCGCGCATCTTGTGGAGGGCCTCGGTCGCCGACGGGAGCTGGATGTCGGTCGCGGGCGGGTCCCAGTCGGCCAGTCCGCGCGCGGTGGCGGCGTTCTCCGGGTCGATGCTGCCCGTGCGCACGAGTTCCTCCAGTACCCGCTGCTCCGGGTGGGGCGGCGCCAGTACGGCGATCACGCGGCCGTCGCGGGTGATCCCGATCCGCTCCCCGGCCGCGACCCGGTCGATCAATTCGTCCGTGTGGAGCTGGAGTTGTCGGATGGTCGCGCGGGCCGTCATGCGGCTCACGGTAGGGCGGACCGGACGGCCACCGCGAGCAGCGTGCGTCGGGTTCACCCGGACGAGCGTCACCTCCGCCCCGGGAGCCCCCGGCCCGGGAAGCCGTGGCGGCGGGCTGCCGCCGTCACCGCCAGGGCGAGGGCCAGCAGGGCCAGGGCCGACCAGGGCAGGGACTGTGGTCCGGCGTGGTCGAGGAGGAGGCCGCCGGCGGACGCGGCGGCGGCGATGCCGAGGTTCCAGCAGGTGACCAGCAGGGACTGGGCGAGGTCGGCGGCCGTGTCGGCGGCGTCGGCGACGGCGGTCTGCAGCAGGGTGGCGACGCCGCCGAAGCCGAGGCCCCAGATCGCGGCGGCGGCGTAGACGGCCCAGGGCGCCGAGCCGAGCAGGGCGGCGGCGAGGGTCAGGGTCGCGGCGGCGACGAGGACGCAGGCGGTGAGGGTGAGGGTGCGCAGGTGCCGGTCGATCAGGGCCCCGGTGGCGGCGATGCTCACCAGGGAGGCCAGGCCGAGGACGAGCAGGACGGTGTCGGTCCGCCCGCCGAGGTGCAGTGGTTCGAGCAGGGCCGCGACGTAGGTGTAGAGGATGTTGTGGGCGAGCACGAAGGCCGCGGTGACGGCCAGGACGGCGCCGACGCCGGGGATCCGGAGCACCTTCCGGAGCGGCAGCCGGTCGTGTTCGGCCCGGCCGGGGGCCGGGGGGACGGCGGCGGCGATCCAGCCGACGAGCGCGAGCGCGAGGACGCTCATCAGCCCGAAGGCGACCCGCCACCCGGCGGCTCCGGCGAGCAGCGTGCCGGCCGGCACCCCGACGGACAGGGCGACCGTGGCGCCGCTCATCGCGACGGCCATGGCCCGCCCGCGCTGCTCGGGCGTGACGATGCTGCGGGCGTACCCGGCCAGCAGGGCCCAGAGCATGCCGGCGACCAGGCCCGCCGCGAAGCGGGCGGCCATGGTGAGCGGGTAGTTCCCGGAGACCGCGGTGACGGCATTGGCGAGGGTGAAGCCGCCGACGGCGAGGAGCAGCAGCCGCTTGCGCGGCCAGCCGGCGGTGGCGGCGGTCAGCGGGATGGCGGCGACGATGGAGCCGACCGCGTAGAGGGTGACGGACTGTCCGGCACCGGACTGGCTGACGCCGAGGTCGGCGCTCATCGCGGGCAGGACGCCGGCGGGCAGCGCCTCGGTCATCAGGGTGATGAATCCGCCGGTGCTCAGGGCCAGTAGCGCGGGCCAGGGCAGCCGGGCCGGCGGCGCGTCCGGAGGAGTGGCGGCTGCGTCCGGAGCATGGGGCGCGGCCGTGGCCGTGGCCGGGATCGTCATCGGGGAGGCGGGGGAACGGAGTTCGTTCGTCGACATGTGCCCGATCGTCTATCGTTGACATCGATGTCAAGGTCCAGCCGGAACGGCCCGGCCCGGACGTGAGGGTGGTCACATGCGGATCGGCGAACTGGCCCGGCTGACGGAGACCGCTCCGCGCCTGCTGCGCTACTACGAGAAGCAGGGCCTGATCTTCCCGCGCCGTGAGGCGAACGGCTACCGGGACTACGACGACTACCTGGTGGACCGGGTGCTGCAGATCCGCGGCCTGCTGGACGCGGGGCTGCCGACCCGGATCATCAAGCAGATCCTGCCCTGTCTGGAGGCCCCGCGGACGATCCACTTCGCGGACGCCACCCCGGAGATGCTCGACACCCTGGAGTCCGAGACGGAGCGGATGACCCGCCGCATCGAGTGCCTGACCCGCAACCGCGACGCCATCCAGGAGTACCTGTCCGTGGTCAAGGAACTCGCCTGACCCTCCGGTCGGCCCGGTGTCGGACGGCCGCTTGACCCTGACGCCGGTGAGGACCTGCTCGCCGGGCTCCCGACCGCCGACCGCGAGCTGTTCGGCTACGTCACGGCCCGCCTGGACAGGCGCAGTTGGGAGCTCTTCGAGGAGTACCTGCGGCCCGGCCGGCGGATCCACGACACGGGGACTGGTCGGCCGCTGGCTGGACGAGCTCCACCGGTAGCGCCCCCGGGAGCGCCCCCGGTTCCGCCCCCCAGGAGCTGAACCCGCAGCACGGCAACGGCCCCGCGACCGGCGGGAACCGGTCGCGGGGCCGTGCGTCGTCGCCCGTGGGCCCGTGGGCCCGCCGGGCTCAGCCGATGGAGCGGGGCAGGCGGGTGGTCAGGTACAGCACGGTGAAGGAGCCCAGCAGCTGGATGCCGAGGCACAGGGCGAGCGCCCGGCCCATGCCGAGGCTGGGGGAGAGGGAGAGGTAGAGGGTGCCGAGGGTGGCGACGCCGAGGGCGAGGCTGGCCTGCTGGCTGGTGGCGAGGACGCCGCTGCCGACCCCGGCCCGGGCGGCGGGCACCTTGGAGAGGACGACCCGGAACAGCGGGGTGCCGATCAGGCCCTGGCCGATGCCCGCGAGGGCGACGCCGGGGGCCATCCGCAGCGGGGAGAAGTGGTCCGCGTCGGCGAGCACGGTCACGGCGATGGTGGCGAGGCCGAGGGCCTGGATGACGGCTCCGGCGCTGAGCACCCGGCTGCCCCAGCGGCCGATCAGCCGCGGGCCGGAGAGCGAGGCGGTGAAGTAGCCGACGGCCATCGGGACGAGCGCCCAGCCGGCCGCGACCACGCCGAGCCGCATGCCCTGCTGGAGGGCGACGGCGATGACGAACATGAAGCCGCCGAAGCCGGCGAAGTAGGGGAGCGCGATGCCGAGGCCGCGCCGCATCTCGGGGATCCGCAGCAGGGTGGGCGGCACCAGCGGGGTGGCGCCGCGCTGTTCGGCGCGGCGTTCGACCAGGGCGAAGGCGGTGGCGAACACCGGGAACAGGGCGAGCAGCACCCAGGACCAGAGCGGCCAGCCGGCCGCGCGGCCCTCCATCAGCGGGACGAGCAGGGAGAGCAGCGAGGCGGTGAGCAGGGCGGTGCCGGGCACGTCGACCGCGGCGGCCTGGCTGGCCCGGCTCTCCGGCACGTACCGGACGGCGAGGACCACGGCGAGCAGCGCGAACGGGACGTTCAGCAGGAAGACCGAGCGCCAGCCGGTGCCGAACAGGTCGGCGGCCACGAGCATCCCGCCGAGCACCTGCCCGATCACCACGGAGATGCCGCCGACCGCGCCGTAGACGCTGAGCGCGCGGCCGCGCCGGGCGCCGTCGGTGGCGGCGGTGATGGTGCCGAGCACCTGCGGGATCAGCAGCGCGGCCGAGGCGCCCTGGGCGGCCCGGGCGGCGACCAGGGACCACGCGTCGGGGGCGAGGCCGCAGGCCAGCGAGGTGAGGGCGAAGGCGACGGCCCCGGCGACGAAGAGCCGACGGCGGCCGAAGGTGTCGCCGAGCCGTCCGCCGAGGACGAGCAGGACGGCGAAGGTGATGCCGTAGCCGGCCGCGACGAGTTCCAGGACGGCCGGTCCGGCGGCCAGGTCCTTGTCGATGGTGGGCAGGGCGACGTTGACGATGAAGAAGTCGAGCATCGGCAGGAAGGCGCCGAGCAGGACGGTGACCAGCCCGGCGGTGCCGAGGGTGGCGGTGTGCGGAGCGGCTGCGGCTGCGGGGGCGGTCCGGATCGGGGCCGGGGCGACGGCGAGTTGTTGAGTCACGGGTCATACGATCCGCCGCTTCGTACCCTGGTACCAGAGTGTGGTTATCCAGGTATAAGAAGTACCTGGCAACAGGCTGCCGCGTGCCGCATGCTGGGGAGCATGAGCCTGATGACCCCGGCCGCGCAAGCCCGTTCCGGTTCGGCCGCGCAAGGCCGCCCCGGTTCCGCCGGGCAGCACCGCGCCACACCCGACGAGGCCCGCCGGCACGACCTGGCGGCGTTCCTGCGCAGCCGCCGCGAGCGCATCGCCCCCGAGCAGGTCGGCCTGCCGCTGACCGGCCGCCGCCGCACCCCGGGGCTGCGCCGGGAGGAGGTGGCACAGCTGGCCGCGGTGGGGGTGACCTGGTACACGTGGCTGGAGCAGGGGCGGGACATCCAGGTGTCCGCCCAGGTGCTCGACGCGGTGGCCCGGGCACTGCTGCTGGACCCGAGCGAGCGGGCGCACCTGTTCACCCTGGCCGGCGCGGACGACCCGGCGCCGGTGACGGACTGCCCCTCGGTGACGCCGAGCGTACGGCTGGTGCTGGAGCAGCTGGCGCCGTACCCGGCCGCCGCGGTCAACTCCCGCTACGACATCCTGGCGCACAACGTGCCGTACACCGCCATCGTCGGCGACCTCGGGGAACTGCCCCCGGAGGAGCGGAACCTGATGTGGCTGGCGTTCACCCCCTCGCGCTTCCGCGACGTGCTGATCGACTACCGGACGGAGCGCCTCGGCATGGTGGCCCGGTTCCGCGCCGCGATGGCCGACCACTCCGCCGAGCCGGCCTGGAAGGCGTTGCTGGCCCGGCTGCGCAAGGCCTCGCCGGACTTCGAGGAGGAGTGGCAGCGGCACGAGGTGATGCGGCCGGGCAACGGGATCAAGCGCTTCCAGGTGCCGGGCGTGGGCCTGCTGCGCTGCGAGTACACCAACTTCTGGCTCGGCCCCCGGCTCGGGACGCGGCTGATCAGCTACACCCCGCTGGACGAGGAGACCCGCGTCCTGATGGACCGGCTGCCCGCGCAGCCCTAACCACGTACTGCGCGGACCGCCCCGGGTATCGCCTCGCGCCCCAGCAGCAAGCAGACCGCCGCCAGCGGCAGTTCGATGCAGCAGGCCATCACCAGGGCGGCGAGCACCGCGTGCCCCGGCCCGGCGCAGGCGATGTCGGCCAGCGCGTCCCCGGCCAGCAGCAGGGCCACCGCCCCGCCCAGCCACGGGGCGGCGGCACTGCCCCGGCGCAGCAGCGCGTCCAGCGAGAGCAGCGCGGCGAACTCCGCGAGGTCCAGCACCACCCACGGGGTCTCGTGGTTGACGGCCAGGATCATCAGCCAGGGCAGCAGCCCGAAGGCCGCCAGCCGCGGCAGCCGCCGGAACCGCTCCGGCAGGACGTACGCCGGAGCCCCCGAGACGACGGCGATACTCATGCCGCACCCCCAGTCGCCTGCCGCACCCGCTCCAGCGCGAGCCGCTCGACCGGCCCGCCCGCCTGGTGCCCGACCTGCACCGCGTCGTACGGCCCCTCGGCCAGGGCGAGCCAGAACTGCCCGGCCACCGTGACCACCTCGGCCACCGCCGCCCGGACGGTGCCGAACAGCCGCCGCCCGCCGGTGAACACCACCGAGGGCACCCGGCCGTCCGCGGGCAGCCGCCCCCAGGCGAGCACGTGCGAGCCGCGCCCGGTGGAGGACGGGCTGCGCCGCGCGCCCCGCACCAGCTGCGGGGCGAGCCGGGCGGCGACCAGGACGTCGGCCAACTCGCCGTGCTGGTACAGCTCCAGCGCGGCCCGGCCGCGGCCGGACCCGACGCTGCGGACCGACCAGGGCCCGGCCCCGGCGGGCAGCGTCCCCTCCGGCCCCGGCGCCGGGCGGAGCGCGCCCCCGGGAACACCCCCGTGGTCCCCGGGGACGGGCCGCCCGTGCGGCGGAGTGGCGGAGTGCGATGCGGTGCTCGTCATGTCCCCAAGCCTTCCGCGAGGAGGGGTCCCTTGTCGGTGGTGCTCCACACCGAATCAGGGGTGTATCTAGCTACACCCCCGGCGGGTACCCCCCTTCATGGCGGCCGTTGATCACCGGGCCCTACGCTGTCCGGCATGCCCTCCACCACGTTGCGCCGAGCGCTCGTCAGGAGCCTCCGGCGGCCACCGTGGTCGGCCGAGGCCTGGCGGGAGACCCGCTTCATAGCCGCCGGAATACCCTTGGCCCTGCCGGCCTGGCTGGCCGTCACCGAGTCCAAGCTGCTCTTCCCGGTCCTCGCGGTCCTGCTGGCCTGTGCCCGCCCGCTGTCCGCCGTCCAGCGCGGCCGGCTCCGCACCCTGCACGGCGTGGTGGTGCCGCCGCCGCGCCCCGGGGACGCTCCGAGCCGGCTGATGGGCCGGGTCCGGACGGTGCTGACCTGGCGGCAGACCGCCTACCACCTGCTGGTCGGCCCGCTGCTGGCACTCGGTGCGGCGCTGGTGGTGTACGCCTGGGGCGCGGCCCTGGTGCTGACCACGGTGTACGGCTGGATCTGGCTGATGCCGCCGTCCGTCGACCTGCGCGGGGACTGGCCCGAGTTGGTGGCGTTCACGGTCTGCGGCCTGCTGCTGGCGGTGCTGACGCCCTGGCTGGCCGGGCTGATGGCCTGGCTGGAGGTCCGCGCGGCGCAGCGGCTGCTCGGCCCCGACCGGACGGAGCAGTTGGAGCAGCGGGTCGAGGAGATCGCCGAGAGCCGGGCCGGCCTGGTCGACGCGGTGGACGCGGAGCGCCGCCGGATCGAGCGTGACCTGCACGACGGCGCCCAGCAGCGGCTGACCTCCCTGGCGATGAACCTGGGCCTGGCCCGGCGCACCCTCAAGGACGTGCCGCCGGAGGTGATGCAGGTGATCGTGGAGGCGCACGAGGAGGCCCAGGCCGCCATCGACGAGCTGCGCGACCTGGTCCGCGGCCTGCACCCGGCCGTCCTGGAGGACCGCGGCCTGGACGCGGCGCTGTCCGGCATCGCCGCGCGCGCCCCGCTGCCGGTGCGGCTGGACGTCGAGCTGTCCGAGCAGATCGCCCCGACCGTCGAGGCGGTCGCCTACTTCACCGTCTCCGAGGCGCTCACCAACGTGGCCAAGCACGCCCGGGCCAAGCAGGTCGACGTCTCGGTGCGGACGACCGGCGGCCGGCTGCGCCTGGTCGTCAGCGACGACGGCGTGGGCGGCGCGGACGCCTCGCGCGGCACCGGGCTCACCGGTCTGCGCCAGCGCGCCGGCTCGGTCGACGGCACGCTGTCCGTTCTCAGCCCCCTCGGGGGTCCCACCACCATCACCGTGGAGTTGCCGTGCGTGCTGTGATCGCCGAGGACTCGGTCCTGCTGAGGGTCGGCCTGGTCAAGGTCCTGGAGGCGGTGGGGTACGAGGTGGTGGCCGCGGTCGGGGACGCCGTCGAACTGCTCGCCGCCGTCGAGGAGCACCGCCCGGGGGTGGTGGTCGCGGACGTCCGGATGCCCCCGGGCTACACCGACGAGGGCGTCAAGGCGGCGATGGTGATCCGGCAGCAGTGGCCGGAGACCGCCGTGCTGCTGCTCTCCCAGTTCGTGGAGGAGCGCTACGCCGCGGACCTGCTGTCGACCAACACCAGCGGGGTCGGCTACCTGCTGAAGCAGCGGGTGGCCAATGTGGACGACTTCGTGGACGCGCTGCAGCGGGTCGCCGAGGGCGGCACCGCGCTGGACCCGGAGGTGGTGGCCCAGCTGCTGGTGCGCCGCCACCGGGACCCGCTGGAGAAGCTGACCCCGCGCGAGCGGGACGTGCTCTCGCTGATGGCGGAGGGCCGGTCCAACGCGGCGATCGCGGCTTCCCTGGTGGTCAGTGACAGCGCGGTGGCCAAGCACATCAACTCGATCTTCACCAAGCTGGACCTCCCGCCGGCCGACGACAACCACCGCCGGGTGATGGCGGTGCTGCGCTTCCTGGAGGTCGGGTAGCCGTGGACGGTGCGAAGGTCTGGCGGGTCACCGGGACGCTCGCGGTCGTCCTGGTGATGCTCGCCGCGGGGCTGCAGACCTGGTCGGCGGTGGTGCAGCAGCGGACCACCACGTCCAAGTCGTACCCCGTCCTGATCCACCGGGTCAGGCTGGAGACCGGCAGTGCCTCGGTGCGGGTGTTCGCGGGAGGGGAGGGCCAGGTGGTGGTCCGGCAGCGGCTGGACTGGATGGTGCGCAAGCCGGTGGTGTCGGCCGTCTTCGACGGTGACGTGCTCACCGTCGGGATGCACTGCCGGCAGGTGCTGCCGCTCGCCGACTTCGGCTGCGGTGCCCAGATCGATCTGGAGGTGCCGGCCGCGACCGAGGTGACCGGGTCGGTGACCTCCGGCTCGATCTCGGTGGACGGCCTGAGCGGCAGCGTGCGGATGGAGCTGACCTCCGGCGTGCTGCAGCTGGCGGACACCTCCGGCGAGGTGTGGGCCCGGGCCACCTCCGGCCTGGTGCAGGCCAGCGACCTGAGCGCGCCGCGGGTGACCGCCCGGACCACCTCGGGCTCGGTGGAGCTGGTCTTCGCCAAGGCCCCGCACGCGGTGGACGTCGGCGCCACCTCGGGTTCGGTGAACATGACCGTGCCGAAGGGCAGCCGCTACGCGCTCTCCAGTGACGTCGGCAGCGGCAGCGGCCGGATCGACCCGGTGCTGGAGGACTCCACCAGCTCGGACACCATCCACACCGAGGTCACCTCGGGCTCGGTCACGATCGGCCCGTCCTCGTAACAAGGCGCCACCAGGGCCGGTGGCGGCCTCCGCCGCAGCCGCGGCGGAGGCCGCTCACCCGGGTGGGGGACAATGGAGAGTCCCGTCCCCGCTACCCGAGGTCAGCCGCGCATGACTGCCACGCCCGCACCCACCGCGACCGAGTCCGAGTTCGCGCCGCTGGACATCGGCCCGATCCGGGTGTGGCCGCCCGTCGTGCTGGCGCCGATGGCCGGCATCACCAACGCCCCGTTCCGCACCCTCTGCCGGGAGCAGAGCGGCGGCAAGGGGCTGTACGTCTCGGAGATGATCACCACCCGGGCGCTGGTCGAGCGCAATGCCAAGACCATGCAGCTGATCAAGTTCGACCCGAGCGAGAAGCCGCGCTCGATCCAGCTGTACGGGGTGGACCCGGCGACCGTCGGCAAGGCGGCCCGGATGATCGCGGACGAGGGCCTGGCCGACCACATCGACCTCAACTTCGGCTGCCCCGTCCCCAAGGTGACCCGCAAGGGCGGCGGCTCGGCGCTGCCGTACAAGCGCAACCTGCTGCGCGAGATCCTGCGCGAGGCCGTCGCCAACGCCGGGGACCTGCCGGTGACCATGAAGATGCGCAAGGGCATCGACGACGACCACCTCACCTTCCTGGACGCCGGCCGGATCGGCGCCGAGGAGGGCGTGGCCGCGATCGCCCTGCACGGGCGCACCGCCGCGCAGCACTACGGCGGTACGGCCGACTGGGCGGCGATCGCCCGGCTGCGCGAGGCCGTCCCGGCGCACGTCCCGGTGCTGGGCAACGGGGACATCTGGTCGGCCGACGACGCGCTGCGGATGATGCGCGGGACCGGCTGCGACGGCGTGGTGGTGGGCCGCGGCTGCCTGGGTCGGCCGTGGCTGTTCAAGGACCTGGTCTCGATCTTCGAGGGGGACGTCGACTACGCCCGCCCCGACTTCGGCTACGTGGCCCGGGCGATGGTGCGCCACGCCCAGCTGCTCGGCGAGTGGCTGGGCGACGAGGCGCGCGGTGTGGTCGACTTCCGCAAGCACGTCGCCTGGTACACCAAGGGCTTCTCGGTCGGCTCCGAGCTGCGGGTGAAGCTGGCGAACTCCTCCTCGCTGGCCGAACTGGCCGAAACCCTCGCCCACGTGGAGCAGACCCAGACCTGGCCGATCGGCGCGGACGGCCCGCGCGGGCGCACCAGCGGCAACGGCCGGGTGGTCCTGCCGGAGGGCTGGTTGGACGATCCGTACGACTGCGCCCGGCCGGGCGAGGACGCCGAATCGGACACATCCGGCGGATGATCTAGCCGATCCGGCAGATTCGGCCCCTCGGGGCCGCTGGCCACCCGGTCCCAGCCCTCTTGTCCATTCTGGACAGGAGGGCTCCTTTTCGGCGTCCAGATGTCACGGAACGGGCACGTTCCTGGACGGAGTGCGACGATTGGCGCAGGCGTTCTACGTTCGAGTGGCGAGACGGGCTGGTGACGCTTGCCACACGCGGTCGTGACTGACGGTCGGTCAGTGGACGGAATGGACAGGTCGGCCGTGAAACGCTTCCCGAAGCCGGTTCGACGCCGATCGGCCGATCCGGGTGCAGGAAATCAAGCCGGGGCAACGCGACCGACCCGCGGCCGCTACCCAGCGTCCGGATCGGGCGATCTTCTTGTTTCGCCGCCTTCAAGACTTGAACGCTGGCTAGCGTCAGGGGGACGATTTCACCAACAGAGGTGAACGCCTTTATGCGCTTTCGATCTATCGGGTTACCGCTGGGTACCAGCCTCGTGTGGCCTATTCAGGGCAGAGAAGTGCCTTCGAAATGGGTATGTTCTCCGGCGTCAGGGCAACCGCGTACGAGGAGACCGACCCGTGCCGTCCCAGCAGAAGTTTGTTTACTCCTTCACCGAAGGAAACAAGGACCTCAAGGATCTTCTTGGCGGCAAGGGCGCGAACCTGGCCGAGATGACCAACCTGGGCCTCCCCGTCCCTCCGGGGTTCACCATCACCACCGAGGCCTGCAAGGTCTTCCTGGAGACCGGTAGCGAGCCGTCCTCGCTGCACGAGGAGATCAGCGCCCACCTGGACGCCCTCGAGCAGGAGATGGGCAAGAAGCTCGGCCAGGCCGACAACCCGCTCCTGGTCTCCGTCCGTTCCGGTGCCAAGTTCTCCATGCCCGGCATGATGGACACCGTCCTGAACATCGGCCTCTCCGACGCCTCGGTGGTCGGCCTGGTCGCCCAGTCCGGCAACGAGCGGTTCGCCTGGGACTCCTACCGCCGCCTGGTCCAGATGTTCGGCAAGACCGTGCTGGGCGTCGACGGCGAGCTGTTCGAGGAGGCCCTGGACGAGGCCAAGCACGCCAAGGGCACCGTCAACGACCTGGACCTGGACGCTTCCGACCTCCGGGAACTGGTCGAGGTGTTCAAGGGCATCGTCGAGCGCGAGACCGGCCGGCCCTTCCCGCAGGAACCGCGGGAGCAGATGGACCTCGCCGTGCACGCCGTCTTCCACTCCTGGAACGGCGACCGCGCCCGGCTCTACCGCCGCCAGGAGCGCATCCCGAACGACCTGGGCACCGCGGTCAACGTCTGCACCATGGTCTTCGGCAACCTCGGCGAGGACTCCGGCACCGGCGTCGCCTTCACCCGCGACCCCTCCACCGGTGCCCAGGGCGTCTACGGCGACTACCTGTCCAACGCCCAGGGCGAGGACGTCGTCGCCGGCATCCGCAACACGCTGCAGCTGTCCGAGCTGGAGAAGCTCGACAAGAAGTCGTACGACGAGCTGATGGCGATCATGCAGAAGCTCGAGAACCACTACCGCGACCTCTGCGACATCGAGTTCACCATCGAGCGCGGCAAGCTCTGGATGCTGCAGACCCGGGTCGGCAAGCGCACCGCCGCGGCCGCCTTCCGGATCGCCGTCCAGCTGGTCGACCAGGGCCTGATCGACCTGGACGAGGCCCTGATGCGCGTCACCGGCGGCCAGCTGGCCCAGCTGATGTTCCCGCGCTTCGCCCCGACCGGCGAGTCCAAGCAGATCGGCTGGGGCCTGGCCGCCTCGCCCGGCGCCGCGATCGGCAAGGTCGTCTTCGACTCCTACACCGCGGTCAAGTGGTCCCGCTCCGGCGAGAAGGTCATCCTGGTCCGCCGCGAGACCAACCCGGACGACCTGGACGGCATGATCGCCGCCGAGGGCATCCTCACCTCGCGCGGCGGCAAGACCTCGCACGCCGCCGTCGTCGCCCGCGGCATGGGCAAGACCTGTGTCTGCGGCGCCGAGGAGCTGGAGGTCGACACCAAGTCGCGCAAGTTCACCACCGCCGACGGCCTGGTGGTCCACGAGGGCGACGTGGTCTCGATCGACGGCGCCACCGGCAAGGTCTACCTCGGCGAGGTGCCCGTCCTGCCGTCCCCCGTGGTCGAGTACTTCGAGGGCACCCTGCACGCCGGCGCCGACGTCCAGGGCGGGCTGGTCCAGGCCGTCCACCGGCTGATGTCGCACGCCGACGGCCGCCGCCGCCTGGCCGTGCGCGCCAACGCCGACAACGCCGAGGACGGCGGGCGCGCCCGCCGCTACGGCGCCCAGGGCATCGGCCTGTGCCGCACCGAGCACATGTTCCTCGGTGAGGAGCGCCGCAAGGAGGTCGAGCACCTGATCCTCGCGGACAACGACAAGGACCGCGAGCTCGCCCTCTCCACCCTGCTGCCGCTGCAGAAGGCCGACTTCCTGGAGCTCTTCCAGGCGATGGACGGACTGCCCGTCACCGTCCGCCTGCTCGACCCGCCGCTGCACGAGTTCCTGCCGGACATCACCGAGCTGTCGGTGCGCGTCGCCCTCGCCGAGGCCCGCAAGGACCCGAACGAGAACGACCTGCGCCTGCTCCAGGCGGTGCACAAGCTGCACGAGCAGAACCCGATGCTCGGCCTGCGCGGCGTCCGCCTCGGCCTGGTCATCCCCGGCCTGTTCGGCATGCAGGTCCGGGCCATCGCGGAGGCCGCCGCCGAGCGCAAGCTGGCCGGCGGGGACCCGCGCCCCGAGGTGATGATCCCGCTGGTCGGCACCGTCCAGGAGCTGGAGCTGGTCCGCGACGAGTGCGAGCGGGTGCTCGCCGAGGTCGTCCGGTCCACCGGCGTCAGCCTGGAGATCAAGCTCGGCACCATGATCGAGCTGCCGCGCGCCGCGGTGACCGCCGGTCAGATCGCCGAGGCCGCCGAGTTCTTCTCCTTCGGCACCAACGACCTGACCCAGACGGTCTGGGGCTTCTCCCGGGACGACGTGGAGGCCTCGTTCTTCACCGCCTACCTGGAGAAGGGCATCTTCGGGGTCTCCCCGTTCGAGACCATCGACCGCGACGGCGTCGGCTCGCTGGTCAAGCACGCCGTCCAGGCCGGCCGGGCCACCCGCCCCGACCTCAAGCTCGGCGTCTGCGGCGAGCACGGCGGCGACCCGGAGTCGGTGCACTTCTTCCACGAGGTGGGGCTGGACTACGTCTCCTGCTCCCCCTTCCGGATCCCGGTGGCGCGCCTGGAGGCAGGCCGCGCCGCCATCGAGACGGCGGGCAGCGACTCGCGCTGAGAGGGTAGGCATCCCCTACTCACGCGCGGGTACGACTGACCGCTCACCCTCCCGTCGGGAGGGCGTACACCGGAGCTCGGCGCAGGAGAACCGGCGTACGTGACACGGCCGGGCGGGAACGGACAACGGCGTCCGTTCCCGCCCGGCCGTACGTCTGCGCGCGCCGCGTGTGGTGTCCGTCATGTGTGTGACTGGCCGGGCCGCACGCCGCCGCCTGCCAAGCTGGTCCGCATGACCAGAAGCAAGAGCCCGCTCGTCGTCGTGGCCGTCCTGATCCTGGCCGTGCTCGCCGGAGTCGGCTACCTGCTCGCCGGCAAGGGCGGCAGCAGCCACCCCAAGGCCGCCGCGAGCGCCACCACCACCGCGGGCGCCTCGGCCCCCAAGCCCTCGGCCCCCAAGCCGTCCCCGCCGGCCGGCGGCGCCGCCTCCCCGAGCGGCACCTGGGTGCCCGCCGACCCGGCGCTGGCCGACGTCTGCCGCACCAAGCTCCCCAGCCAGGCCCAGGACACCCTCGGCCTGATCGCCAAGGGCGGCCCCTACCCGTACAACCGGGACGGCATCGTCTTCGAGAACCGCGAGAGCCGGCTGCCGAAGAAGGGCAACGGCTACTACCACGAGTTCACCGTGCTCACCCCGGGCTCCAACGACCGCGGCACCCGACGGGTCGTCACCGGCGGTTCGGGCGAGCAGTACTGGTCCGCGGACCACTACGCGACCTTCCAGGAGATCGACCCGCGCTGCTGAGCGGGCCGGCCTTCGCCTTCGCGTTCGCCGCCTACGGCCTGGGGATCGGCCAGGTCATCGAGACCGGGCAGTTCGTCCTGATCGCCGTGCTCGCGGGCGGCTTCGCCGCCCTGACCGGTGTCCTCGCCCGGGTCGCCGTGCGCAGCGACGGCATCGTCCGCCGGGGCGTGCCGGACGGCATCGGCGGCCCGGTCGCCCTCGCGGTCCTCGCGGTCTGCGCCGCGTCGGCGGCCGGGATGCTGCTCGCCTGGCAGGCCGGCGGCGGCCCGCGCTGGATCGGCGGGGCCGCCGGGCTCGCGGCGGGCCTGACCTTCTGGGTGGGCACCGACCGGCTCAACCGCCGGGTCCGGCGCTCCCAGGAGGCCGGCTGATGCCCGCCGCCCTCGACCCGCTGCTCCAGCACGCCACCCGGCTGACCGTGCTCGCCTTCCTCGACGCCTGCCGCGAGGCCGAGTTCGGCGCCGTCCGGGACCACTGCGAGGTCTCCGACTCCGTCCTCAGCAAGGCCGCCACCACCCTGGAGGAGGCCGGCTACCTCACGGTGAAGAAGGGCTACGTCGGCAAGCGCCCGCGCACCTGGCTCGCCGCCACCGGCGAGGGCCGCGCGGCCCTCGCCGCCCACCTCGCCGAACTCCACCGCCTGGTCACCGCCGCTGCCGCGGCCGGAGCCCGACACGCCTGAAACGACGGTGGGTTCACCGTGCCCGCCGCCAGCTGATCCGGCCGTGCGGGCCGTGCGGGCCGGTGGTGACCAAGGCGGTCAACTCGTGCAGCACCGGGGCCGGGTCGCGGCGCAGCTGGACCGGGGTGGTGCGGACCACCGGCAGGCCCGCGGCAGTCAGCCGGTTGGCCCGCGCCAGGCCGCGCTCGTGGTCGGCCGGGCGCAGGTGGTAGGCGTGGGAGTCGATCTCCAGGGCCACGCAGGCGTGCGGCCAGTAGGCGTCCGGCACCGCCAGGAAGCGGCCGTCCAGGAAGAGCACCGGGTTCCACAGCGGCTCCGGGAGGCCCGCGTGGGCGAGCAGCTCACGGGCCTCGCCCTCCACCACGGACCGCACCCCGGCGGTCAGGTCCTCCACCACCCGGGCCACCTGGGGCAGCGCCAGTGCCCCCGGCCGGGCGAGCAACTGGTCCAGCAGCTCGCCGAGTTCGCAGTGCCGGCGCTGCACCGCCTCGGCGCACAGCGCCCGGAACCGGCGCTGCCCGGTCTCCTGCGGCGCGACGTCCGCCAGCGCCCGCGCGACCGGGGCGCTCCACAGCCCGTCGTCCCGCTCGAAGCCGCCCGGCATCACCCCGGACGCCCGGTGGATCCGGACGAACTCCCGCTCCCGGATCCGCCGTTGGCCGGGGATCAGCACATCGACCTCGGCCAGGTCGGCGGGGTGCCCGGCGCTCGGCAGCCCCGCGTCCGCCAGCACCGCGAACCCGGTCAGCAGCACCTCCCCGGGGTGCGGCTCCCGCCCCTTGGGGCCCGCGTACGCCAGGGCCGCCCGCAGTTTCTGATGGATCGTCAACCTCCCGCTCTGCAGGCAGATCACCCGCGGCAGCACCTGCTGCCAGGGGCCGCCCGGCCGCAGCCGGTGGGCGATGGTGCCGGAGGGCACGCCGAGCCGGCGCAGCTGCGCCCGGGTGGCGATGTGCTGCTGGTCGGCGCCGAGCAGGGCGACGGGGTCGAGCGGATGCACGCGGGTCATACCCGGGTGCTGCCCGCCGGGATCGGAGGTATGCGAAACATCCCTCGTCAGGGGCTTCCTCGCAACGGTGTTGACGAAACGCCGGTCGAGCCGCTGTGCTGGGAGGCCATGATGATCGAACCCAACGGCCCCGCGCTCGACGCGCTCAACGGCCTCTCCGTCGGTGAGGTTCCTAAGCTCCGGTCCACCTGGGCATGCCTTACATCCCAGGTCGTTTTCTCCCGCCCCGAGCTTGTGGACCAGCTGTGCTGAGATGGTCTGTTCGTATGTGTCCGCCATGTCGATCGCGACAGTATTGACGCTTCGTGCTCGCGTGATAGCGAAGGGTGCTACGTTGCTCGTGCTGCGGGCGATAGCCAAACTCGGGGCACTGAAGTACGGACGCCGGGCAGGCGTTTGCAGGGCGTGGAGCCTTAGCTGTTGAGCAGGCTGTGAAGCGCCAACCAGGCAGACGGGTAACCGGAAGCCCAGTCCGGCCGCATGGCTGGAGGGAATCCTGATCCCTTGGGGTCAGGAGGAAGCCAACACCCACACCCACCCGCGAGCCGTTGAAGTCGCGATTGATGTCGCGTGGCGACCGAGGTGGGGAGGGGCAGGATGGTCCGGTATCAATCGGGGCATCTCACCCCGGCCAGCGCCGTTCAGGCGATCTGGCCGGGACCACATTTTTCGCCGAGTCGGACCCGCAGGCCGCCACGAGTGTGCTCGGCAACGGCAGCCGGACCTCGGCCGCCGACACCGTCCCGTACGCCCTCTGGTGCGCCGCCAGCCATCTGACCGACTACCCGACCGCCGTGCGCGAGGCGATCGCGGCCGGCGGCGACATGGACACCGTCGCCGCGATCACCGGGGGAGTGGTCGCCGCCCACACCGGCACCCAGGGCATCCCGGCCGCCTGGCTGGCCGCCCGGGAACCGCTGCCCGGCTGGGCGTTCCCGACACCCGGGGCGGTCACCGGCGGCCGGGGCCGCGCGGAGATCCTGGTCCCGCGCCCGCACCCGGTCCCCGAGGTGGAATGGACCGACGAGCAGTGGCAGCGCATCCGGGGCGGGAGGCACACGGACGCCCTGGACGGCCGCTGGGCGGTCCACACCCATGAGGGCTCGGTCAGGATCTGTCGCCCGAACGACGGCCATCCGGTCTGGGAGGTGGTGGTCGCCCCGGTCCGCAACGGCTGGCGGCCGGTCTCGGCGGTCGCCGAGACGAGCCACGACCGTTGGCCGGTGCGGCCGCACGAGGCGCACGGCCTGGCGGTCCTCAGCTGGATCCTGGAGACCGCCGCTACCGGCGAACCGCTGCCCTTCAGGCCGTGATCATCAGCTGCCCGGCGCCGCTGCCGCCCTGTCTAAGGCACTCCTGGTTGATCGCCGGATCCGGGGCGCTCGGCGAGGTGGCGGCGGCGATCCGCAGCTCGATGATGTCCCGGACGGCCGGCCACTCGGCGTCCAGGATCGAGTAGAACGCGGTCGAGCGCACCACTCCGTCCAGCCCGCGCGAGTGCGCCCGGCGGACCCCCTCGGAGGTCGCGCCGAGCCGCTCGATCGCGGCGCGCGAACGCAGGTTGCGGGCGTCCGCGCGCAGCGAGATCCGCTGCACGCCCCAGGTCTCGAAGGCGTACCGCAGCATGAGCAGCTTGGCCTCGGTGTTGATGCCGGTGCCCTGGGCGCGCGGGGAGAGCCAGGTGTTGCCGATCTCGGCGGCGTCCGGCACGGCCGTGGCCGGATCGCCGAACGGCACGCCGGGCACCGGCGGCCACACCATGGGGCCCTGCCAGTAGTCGAGTTCGAGGAACCGGGTGGAGCCGACCACCCGGCCGTCGGCGGCGTTCACCGTCGCGAACGGCAGCGACCGGCCCGCGGCCTGGTCGGCGAGGGCGCGCGCGATGTAGTCGCGGGCCGCTTCCAGGCCGTGCGGGACGGGGGTGAAGGCATAGGTCGTACGGTCCTCGGCGCCGGCCGCGGCGATGGCCTCGGCGTGGTGGGCGGCGAGTGGCTCCAACCGAACGGTGCGGCCGGTGAGGAAGACAGGTGCTGGCACGGAACCTTGGTCCTTCATCGGTCGTAGGGCGCATCCCGCGCCGGGGTGCGGCACGGACTGCGGTGGACTGGGGTTTCGCCCCGGCCCGGTTTCCGGCTCCGGGTACCCCTGTGCGCCGGAGGAAATCCGGTCGGATGGGGCGGAGCGGCGGCCCGGAACGGGCGGCGAGGGTGCCGGAACGGACACGGATCCTCGGACCGGTCCGGCGGGAAGAGCGAGGGGACAGTGTCGTCCGGGAAATGGCCGAGGAGGAGGCGGGTGCGCGAAGGGAAGCAGGCGGCCAGGTGAAGGCAAGGTGCGTCGTGGGTGTCTGCCCGACAGCGATCCGGGTCGTGATCGACGGCGTTACGGACGACGTGACGACGACGCGACGATGCGAGGCAGCGAGAGGACGATACCCGCCAGAACGCGGTGCGTCACTTCGCGGCGCGCGAATGTCGCAGCGGGCCGCTGACGCGCGCCCCGGAGCGGGCTGTTGAACACCCGTGACCAGGGGCTTTCCCTTCGGGTGCGATCATGGTCCGGAGCGGTCGGCGACGGCCCCCGGACGTGTCGCCGGACGGGTCGCCGGACGGGTCCGCGGACAGGGCGTCGGACGGGTCCCCGGACGGCCCGCCGGCGGGACCGTCCACCGAGCGGTCGGCCGGAACGGGAATTCCCTCGCGGCCCGACACGCTGGACAGGACGAGAGCCGGTCGGAGCGGGACGAGCAGAGAACGGGGAAGGGTGCGCGGTGCGAGACTTCCAGGCGCTGTACGAGCTGGATGAGCGGGGCGTGGCCGCCGTGGCCGAGGCCAACGCGGAACTGCGCGACACCGGCGCCGGACTGGTGCTGCTCCAGCACTTCGAGGGCTTCATGGACGCCGGCGAGGCGGGCGGCCAGGTGGTGGCCCACCTGCTGGAGACGGGCTCCCCCCAGGTGGTGGCCCGCTTCGATCACGACCGCCTGGTCGACTACCGGGCCCGCCGCCCCGCGATGGTCTTCGACCACGACCACTGGTCGTCCTACGACCCGCCGGAGATCCTGCTCCAGCTGGTCCGCGACGCCGCCGGCGCCCCGTTCCTGCTGCTCACCGGCCCCGAGCCGGACGTCGAGTGGGAGCGTTTCGCGCGCGCCGTCCGCGCGCTGGTCGAGCGCTTCGAGGTCCGGCTCAGCCTGGACTTCCACGGCATCCCGATGGGGGTGCCGCACACCCGCCCGGTCGGCCTGACGCCGCACGGCAACCGGCTCGACCTCGCGCCGGGGTACCCGCAGTGGTTCGAGCAGGCGCAGGTCCCGGGCAGCGCCCAGGCCCTGCTGGAGTACCGCCTGGCCGAGGCCGGGCACGACGTGCTGGGCTTCGCCGTGCACGTCCCGCACTACGTGGCCCGTTCGGCCTACCCGGCGGCCGCGGTGCTGATCCTGGAGGCGGTGCAGTCCGCCACCGGCCTGGTGCTGCCCGGCACCCGGCTGCGCGAGCGGGTGGGCGAGGTGTACGCCGACATCGAGGAGCAGCTGGCCCAGGGCGACGGCGAGTTGCGCTCGGCGATCCGCGGCATGGAGGGCCAGTACGACGCGGTCGCGGGCGCCGAGAGCCGGGAGAGCCTGCTCGCCGAGCCGGTCGACCTGCCCTCCGCGGACGAGCTGGGGCGGCGCTTCGAGCAGTTCCTGGCCGAGCACGAACGCGGCGCGGAGTAGCAGTACGCCGCACAGCCGCAGAGCCGTCCGCGGAGGCCCCCGCGGACGGGAGTCTTCGGCGCCGCCCGTACGTTGGTCCTGCGGTGCCCGGGGGGACGGGCCGCCGTGTACGGAGCAGCCCGTGACCCGCAGCCCCAGGGGGGACGCCATGCCGAGCACCACCCGCCCGACGGCCGTCGCGACGGCCCTGCTCGCCGCCCTGCTGCTGGCCGGTACGGCCGGGTGCAGCGGCGGGGGCGGACCGGACGGAGCGGACGGTTCCGACCGGGGCTTCGCGGGCGCGGTGCCCGGCCGGGCACCGGCCGGCCCGACCCCGACCCCGACGCCGACCCCCACCCCGCCGCCCACCAGCCCGTACGTGGCGCTCGGCGACTCGTACACGGCCGGGCCGAAGATCGCCCCGCAGGTCGGCGACCCGGGCGGCTGCGCCCGCTCCGGGGTCAACTACCCCTCCCTGCTGGCGAAGGCGCTCGCCGTGCCGTCCGGGCAGTTCCGGGACGTCAGCTGCAGCGGCGCCCGCACCGGAGACCTCAGGGCGGTGCAGAAGACCGACGACGGCCCCAACCCGGCCCAGCTGGACGCGCTGACCCCGGCCACCCGGCTGGTCACCCTGGGCATCGGCGGCAACGACGCCGGCTTCATGCAGGTCGTCACCGAGTGCGCCAAGGCCACCCTGGTGGACGCGGTGAAGGACCTGGTCGGCGCGGACCGCGCGGCCGCGCCCTGCCGGGAGCACTACGCCTCCGGCGGCACCGACGAGGTGCAGGCCCGGGTGGACGCGGCCGGCGCGAAGGTCGCCGAGGCCCTCCAGGAGATCAGGCGCCGCTCCCCGCAGGCCCGGGTGTACGTGGTCGGCTACCCGGCGCTGCTCCCGGCCGACCCGGCGAGCTGCCAGCCGACGCTGGGCGGCACGCTCGCGCCGGCCGACCTCGGCTTCCTCACCGAGAAGGAGCAGCAGCTCAACGGGATGCTCAAGCAGCGCGCGGAGGCCGCCGGTGCGGTGTTCGTGGACACCGCCGGGCCCTCGGCCGGGCACGACATGTGCGCGGGGGAGGACGCCCGCTGGATCGAGCCGCCCTTCCCGGCCCACGGGCTCACCCCGATCCACCCCAACGCCCGGGGGGAGGAGGCGGTGGCCGCCGTGCTGCTGAAGGCCGTCCGGGGCTGACCGCGCCCGCCGGACTTGCCCCCGGGCGACTGGACCGTTCGGGTCCGGCCGATTCACCGGGGCGGACACCGGCGCGCCTCCCACGGTTCACGCCCCGGCCCGCGCCCCTTCGCGCGCGGCACACCCCGCGTGTCGGGGGTGCGGCGTACCGTGAGGAGCATATGGATGACACCACGCACCGCCTCGCCGCCCCGATCCCGTACGACCACGCCGCCGAGGCCCGCTGGGTCCCCGAACCGGACAAGCGCCCCGGCCGCACCGCCTTCCAGCGCGACCGCGCCCGGGTGCTGCACTCCGCCGCGCTGCGCCGACTGGCCGGTACCACCCAGGTGGTCGCCCCGATGCGCAGCGACTTCCCGCGCACCCGGCTCACCCACTCGCTCGAATGCGCCCAGGTCGGGCGGGAGTTGGGCGCCGCCCTCGGCTGCGACCCGGACCTCGTGGAGACCGGCTGCCTGGCCCACGACATCGGCCACCCGCCCTTCGGCCACACCGGCGAGGAGGCCCTCGACCAGGCCGCCGAGGCCTGCGGCGGCTTCGAGGGCAACGCCCAGTCGCTGCGCATCCTCACCCGGCTCGAACCCAAGCGCTTCGCGCCCCCGGAGGAGCAGGCCGCCGCCCGGCTCGCCCCCTGGCCCGGCCGTAGCGTCGGCCTCAACCTGAGCCGGGCCGCCCTGGACGCCGCCACCAAGTACCCGTGGACCAAGGGCGCCCACCCCACCGACCCGGCCTCGTCCAAGTACGGCGTCTACGCCGACGACCTGCCGGTCTTCCGCTGGCTGCGGGCCGGCTCCCCGGCCGGGCGCAAGTGCTTCGAGGCCACCGTCATGGACTGGTCCGACGACGTCGCCTACTCCACCCACGACGTCGAGGACGCCCTCCAGGCCGGCCACGTCGACCCGGCCGCCCTGCGCGCCCCCGGCGAGCGCGGCGACCTGTTCAAGGTCGCCGAGCGCTATGCCCAGGACGCCGAGCCGGAGGAGCTCGCCGCCGCCCTGGACCGGCTGCTCGCCCAGGACTGGTGGCCGCGCGGCTACGACGGCACCGCGCGCGCCCGGGCCGGCCTCAAGGACCTCACCAGCCAGCTGATCGGCCGCTTCTGCCTGGCCGCCGAGCAGGCCACCCGCGCCCGCTACGGCCCCGGCCGGCTCACCCGCTACGCGGCCGAGCTGGTGGTGCCGCGGGAGGTCCGGCTGGAGGTCGCGGTGCTCAAGGCCGTCGCCGTCCGGTACGTGATGATGCGCGACGAGCAGGCCCAGTTGCGGGCCCGCCAGCGGATCGTGATCGCCGAGCTGGCGTACGTGCTGACCCAGCGCGCCCCCGAGGGGCTGGACCCGGTCTTCACCGCGATGTACCACGAGGCCGAGGACGACCGGGCCGCCCTGCGCACCGTGATCGACCAGATCGCCACCCTCACGGACGCCTCGGCCCTCGCCCTGCACGCCAAACTCGTCGGCGCCGCCTGGTCGTAGCCGCGGGGGGGAGGGGGAGACCGAGGTCACCGTCCCCTTCCCCGTCGGGGTGCCCCGGCAGAGCCGGAAACCCCGGCCGCCCCAGTAGACTTCCGGGGTGGCCGGGCGGATCAGGGACGAAGACGTACAGGCGGTGCGCAGCGCACTGCCGATCGACGCGGTGGTCGGCGACTACGTACAGCTCACCAACGGTGGCGGCGGCGAGTACAAGGGCGTCTGCCCCTTCCACGACGAGAAGTCCGCCTCCTTCTACGTCAACCCCGCCAAGGGCGTCTTCCACTGCTTCGGCTGCCAGGAGAACGGCGACACCATCGCCTTCCTGATGAAGATCGAGCACTTCACCTTCGCCGAGGCCGTCGAGCGGATGGCCGCCCAGGCCGGCATCACGCTGCGCTACGAGGAGGGCGGCTACAGCCCCCGCCACCAGCAGGGCGAGCGCACCCGGCTGGTCGAGGCGCACAAGGTGGCCGCCGCCTGGTACCGGGAGCAGCTGGCCTCGCCGGAGGCGGAGATCGGCCGCCGGTTCCTGGCCGAGCGCGGCTTCGACGAGGAGGCCGCGAAGATCTTCGGCGTGGGCTACGCCCCGGTGGGCTGGGAGCACCTGGTCCGCTACCTGCGCGGCAAGGGCTTCACGGACAAGGAGATCCTCCAGGGCGGCCTGGCCTCGCAGGGCCAGCGCGGCGGTCTGATCGACCGCTTCCGGGGCCGGCTGGTGTGGCCGATCCGGGACATCGCGGGTGAGGTGGTCGGCTTCGGCGCCCGTCGGCTGCGCGAGGACGACAACGGCCCGAAGTACCTGAACACCCCCGAGACGCCGATCTACAAGAAGTCCCACGTGCTGTACGGCATCGACCTGGCGAAGAAGGAGATCGCCAAGTCGGGCCGGGCGGTGGTGGTCGAGGGCTACACCGACGTGATGGCCTGCCACCTGGCCGGGGTCACCTCGGCGGTGGCCACCTGCGGCACGGCGTTCGCCGAGGACCACATCAAGATCATCCGCCGGCTGCTGATGGACACCTCCCAGTACCGCGGCGAGACGGTCTTCACCTTCGACGGCGACGCGGCCGGCCAGAAGGCCGCCCTGCGCGCCTTCGAGGACGACCAGAAGTTCGCCGCCAAGACCTCCATCGCGGTCAGCCCGGGCGGCATGGACCCCTGCGAGCTGCGCCTGGCCCAGGGCGACGAGGCGGTCCGGCAGCTGATCGACCACCCGGTCCCGCTGTTCGAGTTCGCGCTGAACTCCGCGGTGTCGAAGCACCGGGTCGAGACGCCCGAGGGGCAGGCCGCCGCCATGGAGGAGGCCGCCCTGATCGTCGCGAAGATCAAGGACCAGTCGATCCGGCACGGCTACGCGATCCGCCTGGCCGGCATGCTCGGGGTCAACCCGGGCGACGAGCAGTTCGTGGTCCGCCGGATCTCCCAGCTGGCCCGCTGGGAGCGGGAGCGGCAGCAGAACCCCCGCGCCAACGGCCAGCAGCGGCGCACCGAGCAGCCCGTCACGGCGCCGCGCCCGGACCGGCCCGCGTTCCGGCTGAACCCGCGGGACCCGGCCCAGTTCGTCGAGCGGGAGCTGCTCAAGCTGGCGCTCCAGCACCCGGACCTGGTCAGCCCGGCCTTCGACCAGTACGGCGAGGACGAGTTCCCGACCCCGCCGTACGCCGCCGTCCGGCAGGCCATCGCCAAGGCCGGCGGCGCCGCGTACGGGGCGGCCGTGCCCGACTTCACCAGCGCGGTGCGCGAGGCCTCCCCGGACGACCAGGTGCGTTCGCTGGTGACCGAGCTGACCGTCGAACCGGTGCGGTCGCTCCGCAAGGCGGACGCGATCTACGCCGGGGAGTTCCTGGTCAAGCTGCGCCTGCTGGCCGTCGACCGGCGGATCGCCGAGGTCCGCGGCTACCTCCAGCGGCTGGGCCACCGGGCGGACGCCGAGCAGCTGCACGCGGTGCAGACCGAGCTGTGGCAGCTCCAGCAGTACGGCGACCAGCTGAAGAGCCGGGGCGCGGCAGCGTTGTAGGGCGTGCCCGGGAAGTCCTGCGCAGAAAGTCGGCGCACGAGTCTCGGCCACGGAGCGTGGCGTACCCCACACTGGAGGGCGTCCCACCTCCGTCCAGCGCGGGTCCGCCAGAGTCGCGCCCGCCCCGAGGGATGCCCGTGGACCAAGGCCTTGCCGCAGCGACCACCGCCACCAGACGAGCCGAGCCCACCGGACGAGCCGAGCCCACCGGACGAGCCGAGCCCACCGGACCGCCGACCGGGGAGCAGGAGACGGACCACGGCCGGGCCGGGTCCGCGCCCCCGGACCAGCGGGTGCCCGCCCAGGAGCTGCCGGAGGGCCACCCCGACAGCCCGGAACCGACCCCTGAGTCGAACCCCGAGCCGGACGCCGAGTCGAACTCCGAGCCGGACGCCGAGCCGGATCTCGACGACGAAGGCCCCGCCGAGCGGGCGGAGGGCGGCAGTCCGGCCGCCGACCTGCTGCGCCAGTACCTGCGCGAGATCGGCCGGATCCGGCTCCTCACCGCCGCCGAGGAGGTCGAGCTGGCCCGTCGGATCGAGGCCGGCCTGTTCGCCGAGGAGCGGCTGAACGGCGACCCGCCGCCGCCCGACCCGCTGGCCCGCGAGCTGGACTCCCTGGTGGTCCTCGGCCGGATCGCCAAGCGCCGCCTGATCGAGGCGAACCTGCGCCTGGTGGTGTCCGTCGCCAAGCGCTACGTCGGCCGCGGGCTGACCCTGCTGGACCTGGTCCAGGAGGGCAACCTCGGCCTGATCCGGGCGGTGGAGAAGTTCGACTACGCCCGCGGCTACAAGTTCTCGACGTACGCGACCTGGTGGATCCGGCAGGCGATGAGCCGGGCGCTGGCCGACCAGGCCCGGACGATCCGGGTGCCGGTGCACGTGGTGGAGCTGATCAACCGGGTGGTCCGGGTGCAGCGCGCGCTGCTGCAGGAGCGCGGCCTGGAACCGACCCCGGCCGACATCGGCACCGCCCTGGAGCTCACCGAGGTGCGGGTCCGCGAGCTGCTCCGGCTGGCCCAGGAGCCGATCTCGCTGCACACCCCGGTCGGGGAGGAGGACGACGTCGCGCTCGGCGACCTGATCGAGGACGCCGACGCCGCCTCGCCCGCCGAGTCGGCGACCTTCCTGCTGCTGCGCCAGCACCTGGACGCGGTGCTGGCGACCCTCGGCGATCGGGAGCGCCAGGTCGTCCAGCTCCGCTACGGGCTGGACGACGGCCGCCCGCGCACGCTGGAGGAGATCGGCGCGGTGTTCGGTGTGACGCGGGAGCGGATCCGGCAGATCGAGTCCAAGACGCTGGTCAAGCTCCGCGACCACGCCTACGCCGAGCAGCTGCGCGGCTACCTCGAATAGCGGGTCCCCCGGGGCGTGTCGGCCGTGCCTCAGGACGCGGACGGGCTCGGCGAGGCCTGGCCGCTCGGCGAGGCCTGGTCGGTCGGCGGCGCCTGGGTGGCGCCCTGCGCCGGTCCGGTCGACGCCGCCCCCGGCGCCGACCCCGACGGCGAGTCGCTCGGCGTCGCCGCCGCGCCCCCGGCACCCGGGGGCGGGGAGGCGGGGCCGATCGGGATCGGGGTGGAGGCGACCACCGTGGCCAGGTCGGTGACGGTCCCGGTGCAGTCGTTCCCGGCCGGCTGGAAGCCGCATACCTTGAAGCTGACCGTCGGGTCCGCCGCGTTCAGCATCTGCGAGTAGTTGTCGTAGCCCCAGTGGATCATCGCGGTCTCGCTGTCCCCGGTGCTGTCGGTGATCACCGCGTAGTCCTTGGGCTCGCCCTCGGTGATCGCCGCCCAGGCGGCCTGGCAGGTCCGGCTGTACCGGAGGTACACGACGACCTTGCCGACGACCTGGGTCTGCAGGGTGCGGGCGTCCTTGCCGCAGCCGGTGGTCTTGGGGTCCTTGTGGGCGCAGCCGAGGGCCCGGCAGGCGGGGTCGGTCGGGACGGGCTTGGCGCCGGCCGGGGCGGTCGGGGACGGCTCGTCGGCCGCCGAGGCCTGGCCGTCGTGCCGGCTGACGCGCAGCCCGACCAGCACCAGCAGCAGCGCCAGCACGGCCGCGCCGGAGACCAGCGCCACCGGGCGCCGCCACCAGGTGGCGGCCCGCTCGCCGGCCTGCTCGTCGGCGGTTTCGGGGGACGACGCGGGGGCGGTTTCGGGGGCGGGTCCGGCCGGGTCGGGCTCTGCCCGGTCGGGCTCGGGGCCCGCGGCGTCGGTCGGTGCCGACGTCTGCGCCAGGGCCTCGGCCTTGGGCTGCTCGGCCGTCGGCCGGTCCGCCGTCACCTCGGCCTCGGGCGCCACCGCCCGCTGCCACAGCCGGCGCAGCGCGGTCGCGTCGCAGTCGACCGCCCCGATCAGCGCCTCCAGCGCCTGCTCGGTGACCACCCGCTTGCCGTTCAGCCAGCGTTCCCAGGAGGCCCGGCTGTAGTGGGTCCGGGTGGCCAGCTCGGACAGCGAGAGTCCGGCGGTGTCCTTGAGCGTCCGGAGCTCCTCGGCCAGCCGGCGGGCGGGCTCGGACAGCTCCTCGGGCAGTTCCTTCCAGGCGGAAGCCAACGCGGTCCTCCATGAGTCGCGGGACGGGACGACGGTGGGACGGGGCGGGGAGGTGCACGCCCGGTCCGGCCGGTCGGCGTCTCTCCTTCTCCAACCTCAGCGGCCTGGCGTCCCAAACTCCAGGTCATGGCGTTGAGACGGACGGAAGTGTCTCACAACCCCTCGGAACCCTCGAACAGTCACGTGTTCGTCGTGCAGAGTTCTCCTCGCCGGTGCGTTTCGCCGCCCGGCGGTTTCGTTCGGGCCCCGGCCGGTCGGCCGTGGTCGGCCCGATACGGAGTCCCGGAACCCCCCACCGGTCGGGGCAGCCTCGCGGGGGGAGGCTGCCCCGACCGACCCGGGACCACCCGGCGGGAGGGCGCTTCCCCTGCGCCCTCCCGCCGCGGCATTTCCCGGGCCGTGACGGCCGCCCGAGGCGGGTCGGACACGCCTCAATGGTGGAAGCCCGCGCGGACCGGCACGCCCAGCTCCTGCAGCGGGACGGGCTGACGGCGCAGTTCCGGCAGCAGCCGGTTGAGGTCGGCCAGCAGCAGGTCGGCGAGGTCCTTGGAGAAGCCGTTGCGGCAGACCACCCGGAGCACCGACAGGTCCTCCCGGTCCGCCGGGAAGGTGTAGGCGGGCACCTGCCAGCCGCGCTCGCGCAGGCGCCGGGAGACGTCGAACACGTCGAAGGTGACGTCCTCGGTGGTGGTGAAGGCGAACACCGGGACCTGGTCGCCGCGGGTCAGCAGCCGGAAGCAGCCGAGTTTCCCGATCTCCCCGGACAGGTAGGTGGCGACCTCCCGGCTGGCGCCCTGGACGGCCCGGAAGCCGGCCCGGCCGAGCCGCAGGAAGACGTAGTACTGCGCCGCGACCTGCGCGCCGGGCCGGGAGAAGTTCAGCGCGAAGGTCGGCATCTCGCCGCCCAGGTAGTTGACCCGGAAGACCAGCTCCTCCGGCAGGGCCTCCTTGTCCCGCCACAGCGCCCAGCCGACGCCGGGGTAGACCAGGCCGTACTTGTGGCCGGAGGTGTTGATCGACTGCACCCGGGGGAGCCGGAAGTCCCAGACCAGCTCCGGGTCGAGGAAGGGCGCCACCATGCCGCCGGAGGCGCCGTCCACGTGCACCGGGACGTCCAGGCCGGTGCGGGCCTGGAGTGCGTCCAGGGCCGCGCAGATCTCCGCGATCGGCTCGTACGACCCGTCGAAGGTCGATCCGAGGACGCCGACCACGCCGATGGTGTTCTCGTCGCACAGGGCGGCGGCCTGCTCGGGGCCGAGGTGGAAGCGCTCGCCCTCCATCGGCGCGGTGCGGGCCTCGATCTCCCAGAAGGTGCAGAACTTCTCCCAGCACACCTGCACGTTGACGCCCATGACCAGGTTGGGGCGGGCCCCGGCCGCGTAGCGCTCGGCGTTGCGGCGCATCCAGCGGCGCTTGAGCGCCATGCCGGCCAGCATGCAGGCCTCGCTGGAGCCGGTGGTGGAGCAGCCGACCGCGGCGTCCGGGTCGGGGGCGTGCCAGAGGTCGGCGAGGATGGCCACGCAGCGCCGCTCCAGTTCGGCGGTCTGCGGGTACTCGTCCTTGTCGATCATGTTCTTGTCCAGGCACTCGGTCATCAGCCGGGTGGCCTGCGCCTCCATCGAGGTGGTGACGAAGGTCGCCAGGTTGAGCTTGGCGCTGCCGTCCAGCATCAGCTCGTCGTGGACCAGCTGGTACGCGGTGTCGGCCGCGACCGGGCCCTCGCCGAGCCGGTGGACCGGCGGGGCGAGCTCCATCGCACCCAGCGGGTCGGTGATGCCGAGGAACGGACTGACGCTCAACCGGCGGTCGCCGCCGGTCCCCTTGTGCAGGGCCATGGGTGCCTGCCGCCCTTCGCCTCGGTGGCCGTGTCCCGACCCACGCTGCCACCGGGCACCGGGTGACGCATCTTCACCGACGGACTTCGGCCAGACGGCGTTTCCCCCGACGGCAGGCCTCAGACTCCAGGCCTCAGACTCCAGGCCTCACGAGGCAGTGGTCAGGCCGACGGGCCCGAGGCGGCCTCCGGGTGGATCTGGTTCCGGGCGGCGCGGTACTGCTGGCGCACCGCCGATCCGATCGCCAGGTCCTGCTCGCCCTCGGGCTCGACCGTCTCGGCGTCCGGCAGCGTCCACTCCGGCGGCTCGGCGGTCCCGGCCAGCGCCCAGGCGGCCTGCCGGGCGGCGCCGCGGGCGGCGTGCGCGCCCGGCGGGGGCACCACGACCGGGACGCCGAACAGCATCGGGGCGACGTGCCGGACGACGGGCAGCCGGCCGGCCGCGCCGAGCAGGAACACCCGCTTGATCCCGACGCCCCGGGCACGCAGCACGTCCAGCGCGTCGGCGGTGTTGCAGAGCATGCCCTCGACGGCGGCCCGGGCCAGGTGCTGAGGGGTCATCGCCTCGGCCCGCAGGCCGGTCAGGGTGCCGGCGGCGTGCGGCAGCGCGGGGGTGCGCTCGCCGTCCAGGTAGGGGAGCAGCACCAGGCCGTAGGCGCCGGGGGAGGAGTGCAGGGCGAGGTCGCTCAGCCCGTCCAGGTCCCGGCCGAGCATGGCGGCGGTGGAGCGCAGCACCTGGGCGGCGTTGAGGGTGGCGACCATCGGCAGGTGGTGGCCGCTCGCGTCGGCGAAGGAGGAGACCAGGCCGGTGGCGTCCACCACGGCCTCCCCGTGCACCGCGAAGATCGTCCCGGCGCTGCCGAGCGAGACCACCGCGTCGCCCGGGCCGAGGCCCAGGCCCAGGGCGGCAGCCATGTTGTCGCCGGTGCCGGCCGAGATCAGCAGGCCCTCGGGGGTGTGCCCGGCGGGTTCGGCGGGGCCGAGCACGTCGGGCAGTCTGAGCTCGTGGCCGAGCGCCAGCTCGACCAGGTCCTGGCGGTACTCGCCGGTGATCGGGGACCAGTAGCCGGTGCCGGAGGCGTCGCCGCGGTCGGTGGTGCGGCGCTTGGGGTGGCCGAGCAGCTGCCAGACCAGCCAGTCGTGCGGCAGCAGCACCTCGGCGACCCGGCGGGCGTTGGCCGGCTCGAACTCGGCCAGCCAGCGCAGCTTGGCGATGGTGTACGTCGGGCCGGGCACGGCGCCGATCGCGGCGGTCCAGGCGGCCGGGCCGCCGAGGGCGTCCAGCAGCTTGGCGGCGGCGCCGCTGGAGCGCGGGTCGTTCCAGAGGATCGCGGGCCGCACCTGCACCCCGCCCGCGTCCAGGCCGATCATGCCGTGCTGCTGGGCGCTGACGCCGATGGCCCGGACGCCCTCCAGCAGGCCGCCGGCCGCGGCGTCGCCGAGCGAGTGCAGCCAGACCTGCGGGTCGGCCTCGCCGGGGCGCAGGTCCTGGTCCTCGGGGACGGGGTGGGGCGCCTTGCCGGAGCGCAGGACGGCACCGGTGTCGGTGTCGCACGCGACGATCCTGGTGCGGCTGGTGGAGCTGTCTATCCCCGCGACGATGGCCATGTCGAGATCATGCCTCAGCCCGGCCCGGTACGCGTCCGGGCCGGGTGAGCCGTTGCCGGTTCGGGACCCCGCGTTGGGATCTCCTTTGCCGTGGGGTCACAGCCCCGTCATGAACGGCCGGTAGCCGAGGCCACAGCCCCGCTACCGACCGGCGGTAGCCGGGCCTACCGCCCGGTCACGGGCGGACGGTGCCCCAGCCGTCGTCCTCCGCCCGGGAGCGGCTGAAGTACGGCACCCGGTCGGTGACGGCGTTCGGCAGCCGGTCCCCGACCCGGTCGGCGACGGCGCCCGCCGCCTTCCCGGCCACCGCGCCGGCCTGCTGCCGCGCCCGGTCGGTCGCCCCCTGCACGGTGGGGTTCCGGGCGATCTGCCGGGTGACCTTGGTGATCTGTTCGTAGCGCTCGCGCCCGGCCCGCGAGCCGAGGACGTAGCCGGCCGCGAGACCCACGGCCAACGACAGCTTCCACATGATCGGACCCACCCTCTCCTGGCGGCCTTCTGCCGCATTGCCCTACCCGTTGCCCGGGACGGCGAACCGCCCGCGCCCCCAGCATCCCCGGGTGCCGTCGGGGGCGCGCGCGGGGCACGCCGGGCCGGCGGTCCGGGGCGGCCGGGGAAACGATTGGCGGACCACCCCCCCGAGTGCGCTAATGTATGTCCCGCAGCGAGCGCCGAGGAGCCCGGGTCACGGGAGCCGAAGCGGAAGCCGATCCCCCATAGCTCAATTGGCAGAGCAGCCGACTGTTAATCGGCAGGTTATTGGTTCGAGTCCAATTGGGGGAGCTCGGGAGTAGTGCTCTTCGGAGCCCGACTCCCGCCCGTGGTACGGAAGTTGAGTACCGCGATCCCGCATAGCTCAATTGGCAGAGCAGCCGACTGTTAATCGGCAGGTTATTGGTTCGAGTCCAATTGCGGGAGCTTCACCGGCTCTGCTCGGTGACTGCTCAGAGCGAAGGCCCCTCGGACGACCGGGGGGCCTTCGTGTTGCCCGCCCAGGTGTCGCGTGCGTCACCCGGCGGCCCGCCCCGGCCCGGCCCGCCGCCTGCCCGCCCCCTGTGGGGAAGGCGGGGCGGGCGGACGTGACGGGCGCGGTCAGGTGGTCGCCTTCCGGTAGAGGTCGGCGACCCGCTGGTCGAAGGCGACGCTGTACGAGGTGCCCGGGGTGTCCCCGCCCTCCTCGAAGCCGCCGATCACGCCGACCACCGTGCCGTCGCCGGTCACCCACGGGCTGCCGCTGGTGCCGTCGGTGTAGCCGCCGCAGTCGAAGCGCTCCTGGGTGGAGCTCTGCGAAGTGGTCCGGACCGAGCAGGTGATCGGCTCGTCGCTCTCGTTGGGGTAGCCGGTCACCGAGACCGCCAGCCCGACGCCCCGGCCGGTGCCGAGCGGGTTGCCGCCGACCGCGTCCTCGATCTGCCGGCCGTCGGCCGGGCGGAGCGTGATGAAGGCCACGTCGTAGTCGGGGTCGTCGTCGGAGGCCCAGCGCGGGTCGACGGTGATCGACTGCACCTGCCAACTCCCGTACGGGGAGTACCCGTTGCGGTAGCCGGGGGTGAACACCAGGCCGTCCAGCAGGCCGACCCGCTGGTTCTGCACGCAGTGCGCGGCGGTGACCAGCAGATTGCGCGCGGGGCTGCGCACCACGCTCGCGGTGCAGGACCGGGGCCCCTGGGCGTTGTGGATGGACAGGGTGCCGATCCGGTCGCGGGCCGCGCTCTGCTGGGCGACCTCGGCGTTCGGCGCCTTGTCCGGCCCGCTGCCGCAAGAGGTGCCGGCGGTGAGCAGCAGGGCGGCCAGCGCGGTCGCTCCGGCCGCGCGCGCGGGCGGCACCGGGCGGGGGGCCATCGGGGCTCCGTCTCGTTCTTCGGGGCGGGCATCCGGGCCGTGCGTTCCGCCGTTCGAGAGGAAGATCTACCAGGCCGTGCCCGGCGGCGCCACTGTCGGGTGTTCGAAGGACGCGCCCGGGGCTCCGGTCCGGCCCGCTCAGCCGGTGGCCCGGTCGTAGAGCGCCTGGACCCGGTCGCCGAAGTAGCTGCTGTAGGAGGTGTTCGGACTGTCCCCGCCCTCCTGGTAGCCGCCGATCACGCCGACCACGGTGCCGGTCCTGGTGGACGGGTCGAAGTCGGTGACCCAGGGGCTGCCGCTGGTGCCGCCGGTGTAGTCGGGGCAGTCGATCCGCAGCTGGGTGGCGCTCTGCTCGGAGGTGGTGTTGGAGCAGGTGATCGGGACGTCGCTGCTGCCCGGGTAGCCGGTGACCCGCACCGGGACCTGGTAGCCGCGGTTGACGCCCAGTTTGTTGGCGCCGAGCACCTGTTGGACCTGCTGCCCGTTCTGGGCCTGGACGACGGCGAAGGCGACGTCCATGTCCGGGTCGGCGTGGTCCTTCCAGCCGTCGTCCACGCTGACCGCCAGCAGCGGCCAGACGCCGCTGGGGGTGTCGCCGTTGCGGTAGCCGGGGACGAAGACCAGGTCGCTGCGCTGGCCGATCTTCGGGTCCCAGACGCAGTGGGCGGCGGTGACGATGAGGTTGAGCCCGGCGCTGTCGACCACGCTCGCGGTGCAGAAGTGGTCGCCGTCCGCGTTGCGCGTGAACACCGCGCCGACCAGGCCGTTGAGCACGGTGGGCTTGGCGGTGCGGGTGACCCCGGTGTGCTTGCCGGTCGCCCCCTTGAAGCGCTGCTTGCTCCAGCCGTGGGCGCTCGCGGGGGTGCTGGGCGGTGCCGAGGTGACCGTCGGGGCGACGCTGCCGGGCCGCGCCGCGGTGGTGCACCCGGCCGTCGCGATCGCCAGGACCAGCACCCCGGCCGCCGCTCCCGCCCCACGCATCGTCATCAGCCCAGGCTGCCCTGTCCGGGCCCTCCGCCGCCACCCGGAGTCCCCCGCCCGGAGAGGCGCGCACCGTCGCGCACCCAGGTGCGCCCCCGGCGCGCACCACGGGTGATCGACCGGCTATGCTGCCCGGGACGGCCTCGCGGGGCCGTCTGCTGCTGCCGTGGCCACGACCGGCGCGCGCGGCGAACCGGGGCGGTAGCTCAGCCGGTTAGAGCAGGGGACTCATAATCCCTTGGTCGTGGGTTCGAGTCCCACCCGCCCCACCTCCGGCCCATCCGAGCCGTTGTGCCGATAGGGCCCTTGACCAGCGAAAACGCTGGTTTCTGCGAGTGGAACTGTAGAACAACCCCGCGCGGGAACCGGCGGTGCCACGCTGGGTTTCACCCGGATGGGAACACCCCGGGAACGTGTTGACGGTGGAACCTCCCCCCGGGCGCCCTCGATCCGGATCCCCGAGCGGCCCGGCGGCACCGGTGAAAACCCCTTGAACACCCACGATGCCCTTCCCCTACGCTGTCGGTGATCACCGTTCTCGTACGGACGGTGCGGTGCATCGGACCGGGGGAACAGCCATGCACTTCAGCCTGCTCGGATCGCTCCTCGTCCGGATCGACGGACAGGAGCGGGCGGTCGGCGGCGTCAAGGTGCGCACCCTGCTCGCCGTCCTGCTGCTGGCGGCCAACCGGCCGGTCCCGCCGGACCGCCTCAAGGCCGCGCTCTGGGGCGATCGTCCGCCCGCCTCGGCGAACGCCTCGCTCCACAACATGCTGGCCCGCCTGCGGAGCCGGCTCGGCGACGGGCAGGGCGACCGCCTGCGCTCCACGCCGCTGGGCTACCTGTTGGAGGTCGCCGAGGGCGAGTTGGACGCCCACCTCTTCGACCTGGGCGTCCAGCGCGCCCGGGACGCGCTGCTGCGCGAGGACTGGGACTCGGTGCACCGGGAGTCGGCCGCGGTGCTCGCACTGTGGCGCGGGGTGCCGCTGGCCGAGCTGCCGGACCTGCCGGAGGCGCAGACGCCGCGCCGGCAGTGGGAGGAGGCCCGGCTGCAGGCCCTGGAGTGGCGGATCGAGGCGGAGCTGCGCCTCGGTCGGGTCAGCGGCCTGGTGCCCGAGTTGACCGGGCTGACGGGCGAACATCCGCTGCACGAGTCCTTCCACGCCCAGCTGATGCTGGCCCTGCACCGGCTCGGGCAGCGCTCCGAGGCCCTGGCGGCCTACCAGCGGTTGCGCCGTGCGCTGGTCGAGGAGCTCGGCATCGAGCCCGGGGCGGGCGTCCGGAAGGTCCACGAGCAGATCCTGCGCGACGAGAGCGACGGGAGCCGTGAGAGCGACGGGACCGGCAGGACCGGCAGGACCGAATCGGCTGAGGAGACCGCGCCGCCCGCGCCCGCTCCCGCGATCCGTCCGCAGGCCCAACTCCCTTCCGGACTCGCCGACTTCACCGGCCGACGAACCGAACTGCGGGCCCTGACCGAGCTGCTGGCCACCCCCTCCGCCGACGACGTGCCCCGGGTGGCCGTGGTCTCGGGGATGGGCGGCATCGGCAAGACCGCCCTCGCCGTCCAAGCCGCCCACGCCGTGAAGCACCTCTTCCCGGACGGCCAGCTGTACGCGGACCTGCGGGGCTTCGGCGCCGGGCCCGCCCGGGACCCGTACGAGCTGCTCGCCGTCCTCCTGGCGGCCCTGGACGGCCGGTCGGCCGAGCACGGCGGACCGGCCCGACCGCTGCCCGAGCACGTCGACGACCGGGCGGCGCTGCTCCGTACCGTGCTGGCGGACCGCCGGGTCCTGCTGGTGCTCGACAACGCCCGGGACGCCGCCCAGGTGGCGCCGCTGCTGCCGGGCGGCCGCCGGAGCGCGGTGGTCGTCACCACCCGCAACACCCTCACCGACCTGCCGGCGAGCGTCCGGCTGTCGCTGGCCCCGCTGGACGTCGAGGAGCAGCGCGCCTTCCTCTCCAGGCTCTGCGGCCCCGAACGGATCCGGCAGGACCCCGACGGTGCCTTCCGCCTGCTGGCCGCCTGTGCGGGTCTGCCGCTCGCGCTGCGGATCACCGGTGCCCGGCTCTCGTCCCGTCCGGCCTGGTCGCTGGGCACCCTGGCCGAGCGCCTGGACGACAGCCGGGGACGGCTGCGGGCGCTGTCCGTGGGGCGGCTGGCCGTCGACACCACCTTCGCCACCAGCTATCTGGCGATCCGCGACAGCGACGACCCCGTGGAGCGCGAGGCCGCGCGCGCCTTCCGTCTGCTGGGCCTGTGGGCGGGCCACACCCTGGGGGTCGACGCCGCGGCCGCCCTGCTGGACCGCCCGCGGGAGTTCACCGCCGACCTGCTCGAACTGCTGGCGGACGTCCACCTGGTGCAGACGCCGGAGCAGTGGCGGTACCGCTTCCACGACCTGCTGGGCGAGTTCGCCGCGGAGCGTGCCCGCCAGGAGGAGCCGGCCGGGCTGCGCGAGGCGGCCGCCCTGCGGCTGGGCGTCTGGTACACGGTCGCCCTGGAGACGGCCGGAACGGTGATCGGACCGGGAGGGGCTCCGCGCCTCGCCGAACCCCCCGCCGTCCCGGTGCCCACGTTCGGCGACCCCCAGCAGGCCCTGGACTGGTGCCGGCAGGAACTGCCCGTCATCAAGGAGGTGATCCGCCGGGCCGCGGACTCCTCCCGCCCCGATCTCGCCTGGCGACTCGCGATCTGGCTCATGGGGTACGCGCACACCTTCTGGTGGACCGGGGAGTGGGACGCCTGTCTGACCGTGGCCCTCAAGGCCGCCCAGGAGCGTGAGGACCTGCTCGGCCAGGCCTGGACGCTGCGGCGGATCGGCGCGTCGCACGGCATGGCCTACCGCAACGACGAGGCGATCGAGGCCCTGGAAGCCGCACTCGCCGTCTTCGACGACCACGACGACGACCTCTGCATGGCCACCATCCTCGGGAACCTGTCCACGGCCCTCAGCCAGCAGGGCCGGCACGGGCCGGCCCTGGCGTACGCACAGCAGGCATGGAAGCTGCACCGGGAAGCCGGAGGGGACGAGGGCACGCCCGGGGTGCTCGCGGCCCTGGCTCAGGCGTACCTGCGGAGCGGGGACTTCGAAGCCGCGCACACCCACTTCCGCGAGGTCCTCGGACTCTGCCGGGCCCGTGGCAACCTGACGCACGCCGCCGTGGCGCTGGCCAACCTCGGCGACTGCCTGCGCGGACTCGGCCGGCGGGGGGACGCCTTCGCCGCGCTCGACGAGTCCCTGGCGATCCGCCGGCGCCTCGGGGACATGAGCGGCATCGCCGACACCCTGATCATCAGCGGCCGCACCCACGCCCATTTCGGGGACCTCCCGCAGGCTCGGGCCTGCTTCGAGCAGGCGGCCGGGCTCAGCCGGGACCACAACATTCCCGCCTACGTGCAGCAGAGCCTCGACGGGCTCGAACGCCTCCGCGACGTACGACGGTGAACACGTCGGCGCCGCCCGGGAGTTCCCCGGGCGGCGCACTGCGAGCGGGATCAGCCGGTGGGCACGCCGGTGGCCACCTGGCCGAGGCCGATCCAGCTCCCGTGGCCGTCGCCGCCGTTCCAGGTGTAGACGGTGGCGGCGTTGGACGGCGGGTCGGTGCGGATGTAGTCCGCGTTTCCGCCGCCGTCGAAGTCGGCGAACTGGACGCGGTCCTGGTCGGTGGTGAGGCCGGTGGCGACCTGCCCCAGGGCCACCCAGCCGCCGCCGGTGTCACCGCCGCGGTTCAGCCAGACCCGTACGGCGCCGCCGGGGTCGATGACGGCGTAGTCGGCCCTGCCGTCCCCGTCGAAGTCGGCGAGGCGCACGCGCCCGGCGTCGGTGGTGAGGCCGGTGGCGACCTGGCCCAGGTCCTGCCAACCCCCGTGCCCGTCACCGCCCTTGTTCAGGAAGACGTGTACCGAACCGTCCGGGTTGACGACCGCGTAGTCGGCCCGCCCGTCACCGTCGAAGTCCGCGAGTTTCACCCGGCCGGCGTCGGTGGTCAGGCCGGTCGCGACGATGCCGAGGTCCTGCCAACCCCCGTGCCCGTCACCGCCCTTGTTCAGCCACACGTGCACCGAACCGTCCGGGTTGATCACCTCGTAGTCGGCCCGCCCGTCACCGTCGAAGTCGGCGAGGCGCACGCGGCCGGGGTCGGTGGTGGCGCCGGTGGCGACCTGACCGTAGTCCTGCCAACCGCCGTGGCCGTCACCGCCCTTGTTCAGCCAGACGTGCACCGAACCGTCCTGGTTGATGGTGATGTAGTCGGCCCTCCCGTCGCCGTCGAAGTCCGCGTACCGGACGCGGCCGAGCCCGCCCGATTCGCCGGCGGTGTTGGACGTCACGGAGGCCCGGGCCGTACCGGCGGAGTACGCTTGGTCCAGCCCGGCGTAGAAGGACTGCGCCATCCGCCGGTAGCCGCTGTCGTTGGGGTGGAGGCGGTCGGTCATCTCGGACGGTGTCAGGGCCGGCGGGTCCACGTACCGGAAGGAGTTCCCGGCCCGGGCCTCGATCGCCTGCAACTGCCGGGCCGCGTCGTTGTAGCCGGACGGAGGCACCTTGAGGCCCTGGGTGGTCGGGATCACGCCCTCCATGACCACCGCCACGCCGGGCCGGTCCGCGTAGATCCGGTCGAGGAGGGTCTTGAGGCGGTCGGGCGTGTGGGTCGGGTCGGTGCTGCGGTCGAGGTCGTTGACGCCGATGTGCAGCAGGACGACGTCCGGGTGGGCCTCGGCGAGCCACTGGTCGATTCCGGCGCGGATGTCGTCGATCATGTAGCCGGAGTGGCCCTCGTGGGCGAGGTCGGGCAGCTGCCCGCCGGCCTGGGAGCCCACGTAGCGCACGGTGTAGCGGGACTGGCCGGCGACCAGGTTCCACAGCGGAGCCCGGTAGGACGACCAGGTCGCGCTGCCGGCACCCGCGGTGATCGAGTCGCCGAGCGGCATGACGCGCAGCGAGGGCACGGCGGTGCCGGTGCCGGCGGTCGTGGTGGCGGTCGCGGGCGTCGGCGCGGCGTGCGCGGACGGCGCGTCCGGGGCGGCGACCGCACCGGCCGTGCCCAGCAGGGCGCTCAGGCCGAGCAGCAGGATGCGTTTCATGGTTCCCCCCATGACGTGTTCGGTGTTCGGGTCGGGCTGGGGGCTTCGGCTGACGGACCGAAGCCCCCGGGTGACGCCGTCGACGGTAGTCAGGCGCCGTTCGCGGGTGTCAGGCGCCGGTGGCGACCTGACCGAGGTTGGTCCAGCCACCGTGGCCGTCGCCACCGTCGTTGCGGTAGACGTTGACCGAACCGTTCGGGTTGGTGGTGATGTAGTCGCTGCGGCCGTCGCCGGTGAAGTCGGCGAGGACGACGGCGTTCTGGTCGGCGGTGGTGCCGGTGGCGATCTGCCCGTAGTTGCTCCAGCCGCCGTGCCCGTCGCCGCCCCGGTTGAGGTAGGTGACGACCGAGCCGTTGCCGCCGATGGCGGAGTAGTCGGCCCGCCCGTCACCGTCGATGTCGGCGAGGCGCACCCGGCTGGGGTCGGTGGTGAGGCCGGAGGCGATCTGCCCGTAGTTGACCCAGCCGCCGCCGGTGTCGCCGCCGCGGTTGAGGTAGGTGCCGACCGAGCCGTTCGGGTTGATGACGTTGTAGTCCGCCCGGCCGTCGCCGTCGATGTCCGCGAAGCGGACGCGGCTGACGTCGGTGGTCAGGCCGGTGGCGACGATGCCGAGGTCCTGCCAGCCGCCGCGGCCGTCGCCGCCGCGGTTGAGGTAGACGTGCACCGAGCCGTCCGGGTTGATGTAGATGTAGTCGGCCTTGCCGTCGCCGTCGAAGTCGGCGAAGCGGACGCGGTTGGGGTCCGCGCCGAGGCCGGTGGCGACCTGGCCGAGGGACGTCCAGCCGCCGCCGGTGTCGCCGCCGTTGTTCAGCCAGACGTTGATCGCGCCGGTGGGGCCGACGGTGATGTAGTCGGCCTTGCCGTCGCCGTCGAAGTCCGCCCACTTGACCCGGCCGTTGCCGGCCTCGGTGCCGCTGTGGTGGTTCCAGTGCGTCCTGACCATGCGCCACTGGGCCTCATCGCCCTGGAAACCGGGCCTGCAGACGGGGGTGCCCTGGGCGACCTTCAGATAGCAGCCCTTGGGGCTGCCGATGGTCGTCCAGCGACCGTCCAACCCGCCCTGCGACCAGGCGAGCCCGTAGTCGTGGCTGCCACAGCCCACGGTCAGGACGTTGGACCCGTCCGTCGCCAGGCAGGAACCGCCGTAGTACATGGAGCCGTCGACGAAGTTGTTCTGGTACCCGCTGACGAAGTACTGGTTGTCGTTGCTGCCGCAGGGCTGGAGCGCGACGGGCCACGCACCCGTGTCGGTGGTTCCCACCAGGCACAGCCCGGTCGCCTTGTTCTGGATCTGGAACGCCAAGGGGTGCACGTCGGCCGACGCCTGGCCGGTGGAGAACGACAGGCCGGCCACCAGCATGGCGACGACGGTCAGGCCGGCTCTGATCCGGCGGAATCGGGGAACTCTGATCTTCACGTGTCCTGCCTCTGGCGTTGGGTGCGTGCGCCCGGCCCTCGCTTCGCTGCGGGCCGGTCACACGGGGACGGCACGAGGCTGACAGCGGCCTGCAACAACGCCCCAACATTCCACCAACCGCCCGGAACGGCCCTGGCGCACCGCACGGAAAAAGTGATATCACTTTGACAGCTGCAGCGGGCATCCGCGCGGCGCACATCGCACAGGGGGGAGTCGGTCCCATGACCGCACCGCACGTCTCCGTCGAGGACGGCCCCGTTCTCGACCTCCCGGCCCCGAAGACCACCGAGCGGGTCATCACCGGCGCCTCCGGGCTGCCGGTGCTCGGCGGCGCGCTGCTCGGCGTGGTCGCCGGGCTGGCCGGGCTGATCGTCGGAGGGGTCCAACTGGCCGGCGGGAACAAGGGCTTGGGGGTTCCGCTGGTGGTCCTCGGGCCGCTGCTGCTGCTCACCTCGCTGGTCCTGCTCTGCGGACTGACGGTGGTCTCGCCCGGCTCGGCCCGGGTGGTCCAGCTGCTCGGCACCTACCGGGGGACGATCCGGGCCGAGGGGATCAGCTGGCTGAACCCGTTCACCAGCCGCCGGCACATCTCGCTGCGGATCCGCAACCACGAGACCGAGACCGCCAAGGTCAACGACGCGGACGGCAACCCGATCGAGATCGCCGCCGTGGTGGTCTGGCAGGTCGAGGACACCGCGATGGCGGTGTTCGAGGTGGACGACTACACCGACTTCGTCGCCGTCCAGACCGAGACGGCCGTCCGGCACATCGCCACCAGCTACCCGTACGACGCCCACCACGAGGGGCAGTTGTCGCTGCGCGACGGCGCGGAGGAGATCACCCGCAAGCTGTCCGCCGAGATCGCCGCCCGGGTCGCCTCGGCCGGCGTGCGGGTCATCGAGTCCCGGATCACCCGGCTCGCCTACGCGCCCGAGGTCGCCCAGGTGATGCTCCAGCGCCAGCAGGCCGGGGCCGTGGTGGCCGCGCGACGGCTGATCGTCGAGGGCGCCGTGGGTATGGTCGAGGAGGCCCTGGACCGGCTCGCCGAGCGGGACGTCGTCGAGTTGGACGAGGAGCGCAAGGCTGCCATGGTGAGCAACCTCCTGGTGGTGCTCTGCGGCGACCGGGGCACCCAGCCCGTCGTGAACACGGGCTCCCTCTACCAGTAAGGGCGCGGCGTTGGCGACGGAACGGAAGAAGCTCCTGCTGCGACTGGACCCTTCAGTTCACGACGCGCTGGCCAGATGGGCCGGGGACGAACTGCGCAGCACCAACGCACAGATCGAGTTCGTGCTCCGCCGCGCCCTCACCGAGGCCGGCCGGATGCCCAGCGGTGCGGCCCGGCTTCCCCGGCGCGGCCGACCGCCCAAGGAGAGCCCGGAGAGCGGCGGTCCCGCCGAGGACTGACCGCGGTCGCCGGGCGTCCCGCAGATCTTCCAGATCCTTCGGAGACCGAGATGGACCTGCCCGTCAATCTTCCCGAGAAGTTCTACCTGCTCGCCTACGACCCGGAGCGCGGGCGCCTCACCCGCACGTCCGAGCTCGACCTGGCCCTGCGGGCGGCGGCGCTCACCGAGCTCCTCCGCCGCCGGCTGATCCGCGACGACGGTCGGCACCCGGCCGCCGTCGACGGCCCGGCCGACGGGCTCGACCCGCTCTCCGCCGCGCTGCTGGAGCAGATCCGCCAGGAGCGGCGGCGCACCTGGAAGCGCTGGATCGGGCGCCCGCGGCGGTCGGCGCGGGTGGTCCGCGACGGGCTCGCGGCCGCCGGCCGGATCCGGGTCGAGGAGCGCCGGGTGCTCGGGCTCTTCCCGGTCGCCCGGGTCACCCTTCCGGAGCCCCGGGTGCGCAAGGCGCTGACGGCGGGCGTCATGTCGGCGCTGCGCGGCCCGCTCAGCCGGGTCGACCCGGCGGACGCGGCGCTGGTCGCCCTGGTCGACGCCGCCCGGCTGGGCTCGGCCCTGACCTGGCGCCAGCGGCGCGAGTTCCGGACCAGGATCGACAAGCTGGCACCCGCCGCGGGCCCTGTCCCGCGCGCCCTGCGGATGGCCATCACCGCGAAGTACGCGGACGGCGGGGCGGGCTGACCCGCCCGGGATCCGCCCCCGGCCCGACCGTCCGACGGACGGCCGGGCTTCCGGGCGTCCGGGCGTCCGGGGTCCCGGGCGCGGGCCCGTAAGCTGGCCGGGTGCTCGAACCCGCCCTGTTGCCGACTCCGCTGGTGGACTGCACCGACGGGGTCTTCGCCCGGGCCGGGGTGGAGCTGCGGCTCAAGCGGGACGACCTGCTGCACCCGAGCGTCCCCGGCAACAAGTGGCGCAAGCTCGCGCCCAACCTGGCCGCCGCCGTCGAGCAGGGCCACACCCGGCTGCTGACCTTCGGCGGCGCCTACTCGACCCACCTGCGGGCGGTCGCGGCCGCCGCCGCCGCGCTGGGGCTGGAGAGCGTCGGGCTGGTGCGCGGCGAGGAGTTGGCCGACCGGCCGCGCAACTGGTCGCTGCGGGCCGCCGAACGGTCCGGGATGCGGCTGGAGTTCCTCACCCGGGCCGCCTACCGGGAGGCTGCCGGCCGGGCCGGTGCCGAGGACGGTGCCGAGGACGGCGCCGGGGACGCTGCGGAACTGCGGCGCCGCTGGGGCCGGTGCCTGGTGCTCCCGGAGGGCGGTTCCAACGCCCTGGCCGCCATCGGCGCGGCCGCGATCCCGGCCGAACTGCCGGACCTGGGCGGGCGCGACGTGGTCTGCTGCCCGGTCGGCACCGGCGGCACCCTGGCCGGCATCGCGGCGGGCCTGCCGCCGGGGGCCCGGGCGCTCGGGGTGGCCGTGCTGCGCGGTGGCGAGGGCTACCTGGAGGCGGAGGTGGCCCGGCTGCACCGGGCCGGGTTCGGGCGCGAGTTCGACAACTGGCGGATCGACCACGCCCACCACGGCGGCGGCTACGGCAAGGTCCCGTCCGAACTCGCCGCCCACGCCGAGGAGTTCGAGCGCCGTCACGGCATCCCGGTGGAGCGCCGGTACGTCGCCAAGCTGCTCGCCGCACTGGCCGACCTGGCGCAGGCGGGCGCCTTCGAACGCGGCACCCGCCTGACGGCCGTGGTCACCGGCCTGCCGGACCCGGAGTAGGCCCGAAGGGGCCTACGACTCGGAGGCGCCTACGACCCGAAGGTCAGGTCGGCGCAGGGGTCGGTGTCGGCGCTGCGGGTGTTCTCGGCTATGCCGGTCGGGATCCCGCCGGGCGCGGGGGTCGTGGGCGAATCGGAGGGCGAGGAGAGCGAGTTGAGCTGGGTGCCGGCCGCCTTGTAGTCCGCGCCGAGGGTGACGGTGATCGCGCCCGAGCCGGGCTCCTCGACGGCGCCGGCGCCGGGGAAGAGCGCGGCGACCTGGTCGGCGGTGGCCTTGAGCGCCGGGTCGTAGGAGACCTCGGTGTGCTGCTTGCCGGGGTTGTTGGCGCCGAGGACGACGTTCTGGAAGCCGCGGCCCTTGAGGGTCTCCGCGCCGGAGCCGGCCAGCCCGGCGGTGCCGACGCCGTTGACCACGGTGATCTGGGCGGCGGCCTGCTCGGGGGTGAGCGGGGTGCTCGGGGCGGTGCTCGCGTTCGGCGAGGCGGAGCCGGACGCGGCGGCGGTGGCCGCGCCGGTGCCGGCGGTGCTCTGCCCGTCCAGGGTGCGGTCCTCGCGCAGCAGCTTCCACAGGGTGTCGGCGTCGGGCTGGACCAGTCGCACCCGCTCCCCGGCGAAGCGCCAGGGGGCGGTGACGAAGGTGACGTCGGAGAGCTTGATGTCCTCGACCGAGCGGGCGAAGTCCACCAGCTTCATCGCGGTGCCGAGGCCCTCGTCCACGGTGAGCGACTTGGTGGCGGCGTCGGCCAGCGGCAGCAGGGTGGGCAGCGAGAAGCCCTGGCCCTGGACCTTCTTGATCATCGAGGAGAGGAAGGCCTGCTGGCGCTTCATCCGGCCTATGTCGGAGTTGTCGCCGATGCCGTGGCGGGCGCGCAGGTAGTCCACCGCGGGCTTCCCGGAGAGCTTCTGCATCCCCTTCTTCAGCTGGATGCCGTACTCGTTGACGTCGTTGGGCACGCAGGCGTCCACGCCGCCGATGGCCTCGGTCATCGCGGCGGCGCCCTTGAAGTCGACCACCACGGTGTGGTCGACCCGCAGTCCGGTGAGCTTCTCCACGGTGTTCTGGGTGCAGGCCGGGTTGCCCTTGGCGAGTTCGCCGACGCTGAACGCCGAGTTGAACATCTGGTCGTTGCGCGGCTTGGACCAGGTGCCGTCCGCCAGCTTGCAGGACGGGATGGTGACCAGGGTGTCGCGGGGGATCGAGACCCCGACGGCGTGCTTGTGGTCGGCGTAGATGTGGACCAGGATCGCGGTGTCCGAGTTGCCGACGCCCTCGTCGCCGCCGCCCAGCGAGTTGTTGCCGTCGTCCCGGGTGTCCGAGCCGAGCAGCAGCACGTTGACCGGCACCTGGGCGCCGGGGCTGGCCGGGACGGGGGCCGGCGGGCGCTCGGTGGCGACGCCGCCCTGGTCGAAGGTGGTGATGTTGCTGTCGAGCCGGTGGTAGAACCAGGCTCCGGCACCCACGACCGACAGCACCAGAACGGCGGCCAGGCCGATGGCGGTCCGCAGGTAGCGGCGCCGGCGCGTGCTGCTGCTCATCCTCCGTGCCCCCCGTCTTCAGGTTTCTCGCGTTCGATGTTCGAACGTTAGACGTTCCGGAAGGCTGTTCGGTTACCCCCTGGGGGCGGTCGAATCGACCGGCGGGGCTGTGATGCTGGTCACGCGCCGGGGCCGGCGGCGCCGGTGAGCATCCGGCTGAGCAGGTCCCGCAGCACGGTGCGCTCCTCCGGGCCGAGCGCGGCGAGCGGCTCGCGGGCGAAGTTGAGCGACTCGCGCAGCTCCTCGGAGGCGGCGGCGCCGGTCTCGGTGGCGGCGACCAGTTTGACCCGGCGGTCCTGCCGGTCGGCCTCCCGGGTGACGAAGCCCCGGGCCTCCAGTCGGTCGACGATGCCGGTGATGTTGGAGGGCTCGCAGCTGAGCGTCTGGGCGATGTGGCGCATCGGCAGCGGGCCGCGCCGCAGCAGGGCGAGCACCTTGGCCTGGGCGCCGGTGAGCGAGCGGGCGGCGGCGGCCTCCTCGTACTCGCGGTGGAACAGCGCGACCAGGTTGGCCATCAGGTCGACGACCTCGCGGGTGATCTCGTCGGACTGCGGCGTGGCGACCTCGGTGGGCTGGGTGTCCATGCTCCAGAGTCTACCTGAAAAGTTGACAACATGAACCTTTCATGTCCATCGTTACTTCAGTTACTCAACCTTTCACCTGCCGAACCCCCTTCGAGGAGTACCGCCATGGCAGAGCAGGCCGCCCCCGCCACCGCCCGTGAATGGCACCTCGCCGCCCGCCCCCAGGGCTGGCCGGCGCCCACCGACTTCGCCCTGGTCGAGGCCCCGGTCCGGACCCCGGGCCCGGGCGAGATCCTGGTCCGCAACACCCACCTCTCGGTCGACCCGTACATGCGCGGCCGGATGAACGACGTCAAGTCGTACGTGCCCCCGTTCCAGCTCGGCCAGGCGATGGACGGCGGCGCGGTCGGCTACGTGGTCGCCTCCGAGGCCGAGGGCTTCGCCCCGGGCGACGCCGTGCTGCACGGGCTCGGCTGGCGCGAGTACGCCACCCTGGACGCGAAGCGCGCGGTCAAGGTCGACCCGGCCGCCGCCCCGCTCTCCGCCTACCTCGGGGTGCTCGGCATGCCCGGCCTGACCGCCTACGCCGGACTGCTCGCCGTCGGCGCCCTCAAGGAGGGCGACAAGGTCTTCGTCTCCGGCGCGGCCGGTGCCGTCGGCTCGCTGGTCGGCCAGATCGCCCGGCTCAAGGGCGCCTCGCTGGTGGTCGGCTCGGCCGGCTCGGCGGAGAAGGTCGCCAAGCTGGTGGACGAGTACGGCTTCGACGCGGCCTTCAACTACAAGGACGGCCCGGTCGCCGAGCAGCTCGCGAAGGTCGCCCCCGAGGGCATCGACCTCTACTTCGACAACGTCGGCGGCGAGCACCTGGAGGCCGCGATCGGCGCCCTCGGCGTGCACGGCCGCGCGGTGCTCTGCGGCGCGATCGCCCAGTACAACGACACCACCGCGCCCGCCGCCCCGCGCAACCTGGCGATGGCGATCGGCAAGCGGCTTCGCCTGGAGGGCATGCTGGTCGGCGACCACGCCGCCCTGCAGCCGCAGTTCGTGACCGAGGTGGGCGGCTGGCTGCGCTCCGGCGAACTGCGCGGCGAGGAGACCGTGGTGGACGGCTTCGAGAACGCCGCCGAGGCCTTCATCGACCTGCTGCGCGGTGCCAACACCGGCAAGATGGTCGTCCGCCTGGAAGGCTGACCCTCCGTCAGGAGGCCGAACCGCCCCGCCGCCCCCGACCGGGCGCGCGGGGCGGTTCGCGTGCACGGCGCAGGGGATCCGGCCGCACTACCGCATTCCGGCCGGATCCGAAAGTGCGTCAGCCATCGTGCGGCGCCGCGCGGTACGGTGGTCCCGCCTGGCGATGGGGCCGTTCGGGGGAGAGATCCGGCCGAGGGGTAGACCTCGTTGAGGATTCGACTAGCATTGAGCGAAAGCCTGTCCGTTTTGCTCAATTTAGTAGCTTAATGTCGGCTAACGTGGGTAACTGTGGATCAACTGCAGGCACGAGGCAGCTGGGGAAGGCGACCCTCGTCCACAGCCTGGAGGTCCCGGTGACGACACGTGGAGTTCTCTACATCCACTCCGCGCCCCGCGCGCTGTGCCCGCACGTCGAGTGGGCCGTCGCGGGGGTGCTCGGTGTGCGGGTGAGCCTGGACTGGATCCGCCAGCCGGCCGCACCCGGGCACTGGCGTGCCGAGCTCTCCTGGCAGGGGGAGCCCGGCACCGCTTCGAAGCTCGCCTCCGCGCTGCGCGGCTGGCAGCTCATGCGGTACGAGGTGACCAGCGAGCCCTGCGCCACGGCGGAGGGGGAGCGGTACAGCAGCACGCCCACGCTCGGCATCTTCCACGCCGTCACGGGCATCCACGGCGACATCCTGATCCCCGAGGACCGGCTGCGGGCCGTCCTGCTGCGGGCCCGCAGCGAGGGGGCCGACCTGGAGGCCGAGATCTCCCGGCTGCTGGGCAAGCCCTGGGACGACGAGCTGGAGCCGTTCCGCTACGCGGGCGAGGGCGCACCGGTGCGCTGGCTGCACCAGGTGGTCTGAGCCCGCGGGACGACATGACGGAGGGGCCGGCGCCGTACGGCGCCCGCCCCACCCACACCCCCTCGCACAGGTGCCGGCCCCCCCCCCCCCCGTTTTGGCCCCCCCACCGCCCCGGGTGTAAAACCCCGGGCTCCCCGCCACCCG
>NZ_JBHVUS010000007.1:0-263137 GCF_042884005.1 Kitasatospora sp. NPDC058162 | reverse complement strand
GGGCCGCGGTGCGCCCGGGGGGGGGGGGGCCCCCGGGGGCGCGGCCGCCCCCGGGGGCGGGCCCCCCGGGGACCTCCTGCCGGGGGGGGCCGGCGCCGTACGGCGCCGGCCCCTCCGTCACGGCTGTCAGCGGGTGCGGAAGGCCAGCACCACGTTGTGGCCGCCGAAGCCGAACGAGTTGTTCAGCGCGGCGATCCGGCCCTCGGGCAGCGGGGTCGCCTCGGTCACGATCTTCGCGTCCACGTCGTCGTCCAGCTCCTCGACGTTGATGGTCGGCGGGGCGATCCGGTGGTACAGCGCCTGCACGGTGGCGACGGTCTCGATGCCGCCGGCACCGCCCAGCAGGTGACCGGTCATCGACTTGGTGGCCGAGACCAGGATGTGGTCGAGGTCCTCGCCCAGCTCCTTGCGCAGCGCCTTGAGCTCGGCGGTGTCGCCCTGCGGGGTCGAGGTGGCGTGCGCGTTGACGTGCACGATCTCGGCCTTGTCCAGGTCGTTGCGGTCGAACAGGTCGGCCAGCGCGCGGGCCACGCCGGCGCCGGTCGGCTCGGGCTGGGCGATGTGGTGGGCGTCCGAGGACAGGCCCTGGCCGACGGCCTCGCAGTAGATCCGGGCGTTGCGGGCCTCGGCGTGCTCCAGCGACTCCAGCACGACCACGCCGGCGCCCTCGCCCAGCACGAAGCCGTCGCGGCCCTTGTCGTACGGACGCGAGGCGCGTTCGGGCTCGTCGTTGTTCTTGGACATCGCCATCATGTTGGCGAACGCGGCGATCGGCAGCGGGTGGATCGCCGCCTCGGTGCCGCCGGCCACCACGACGTCGGCGCGGCCGCTGCGGATCATCTCGATCGCGTAGCCGATCGCCTCGGCGCCGGAGGCGCAGGCGGAGACGGGGGTGTGCACACCCGCGCGGGCGCCGACCTCCAGACCGACGTTGGCCGCCGGGGAGTTGGGCATCAGCATCGGGACGGTGTGCGGGGAGACCTTGCGGGAACCCTTCTCCTTCAGCACGTCGTACTGGTCGAGCAGGGTGGTCACGCCGCCGATGCCGGAGGCGATCACGGCGCCCAGGCGCTCGGGGGCGAGCTTGGAGGACTCGTCGGTGGCCGGGGTCTCGAAGCCGGCGTCGGCCCAGGCCTCGCGGGCGGCGATCAGCGCGAACTGGGCGGACCGGTCGAGCTTGCGGGCCAGCGGGCGGGGCAGGATCTCGCCCGGCTCGATCGCGGTGCGCGCGGCGATCCGGACCGGCAGGTCCTGGGCCCACTCCTCGGTCAGGGCCGCCACTCCGGAGCGCCCGGCGATCAGGTTCTCCCAGGTGGTGGCGGCGTCGCCGCCCAGCGGCGTGAAGGCGCCGATACCCGTGACGACCACGGTACGGTTTTCAGCGGTCACTGGTTTCTCTTCTTTCACGGTTCGTGCGGGGTCGGCGGCGGAGCCGAAGAAGGGCCCGGCCGGGCGCCCGGTGGGGCGTCCCGGCCGGCGGGTCGGCCAGGCTCTCGGAGCCGGGCCGGCGGGTCAGCCGTCCTGGGCGTGCGTCACGCCGGACGGACTGGGCGACTCGTACGAGTCGATCGCTCAGGCGGCGTTGGTGAGGATGTAGTTCACCGCGTCGCCGACGGTCTTCAGGTTCTTGACCTCGTCGTCCGGGATCTTGACGTCGAAGCGCTCCTCGGCGGCCACGACGACCTCGACCATGGACAGCGAGTCGACGTCCAGGTCGTCGGTGAAGGACTTGTCCTCCTGGACGTCCTCCGCCGGGATGCCGGCGATCTCGTTGACGATCTCGGCGAGACCTTCCAGGACCTCGTCCTTGGTAGCCATACTGGCTGCTCCTCTTCGGTGTTGAACGCGTCCGACCGTCGGCCGAACACGGGCTTGTGGATGGATGGGGCGAAACGCGCCTAGGGGAGCGTAACGACTGCCGCGGCGTACACGAGACCCGCCCCGAACCCGATGATCAGCGCGAGGTCACCGCTGTGGGCCTCGCCGGACTCCAGCATGCGCTCCATCGCCAGCGGGATGGAGGCGGCGGAGGTGTTGCCGGTCTCGGCGATGTCCCGGGCGACCGGCACCGACGCGGGCAGCTTGAGCGCCTTGATCATGGCGTCGGTGATCCGCATGTTGGCCTGGTGCGGGATGAAGGCACCGAGCTGGTCGGCGGTGATCCCGGCGGCGTCCAGCGCCTGCTGGGCCACCTTGGCCATCTCCCAGACCGCCCAGCGGAACACCGGCTGGCCGTCCATCCGCAGGGCCGGCCACTTGTGGTCCTGCTCCTCGCCCGGGCCGTTGATGGCGTCGGGCTTGGCGAAGGCGGTGTCCCAGGCCTGGGTCTGGGTGATGACGTCGGCCTGCGAGCCGTCCGAGCCCCAGATCAGCTTGCCGATGCCCGGCGTGTCGGACGGGCCGACGATCGCGGCGCCGGCGCCGTCGCCGAAGATGAACGCGGTCGAGCGGTCCGACTGGTCGGTCAGGTCGCTGAGCCGCTCGACGCCGATCACCAGCACGTACTCGGCGTTGCCGCCGCGGATCATGCCGTCGGCCAGGCCCAGGCCGTAGCCGAAGCCGGCGCAGGCGGCCGAGATGTCGAAGGCCGGTGCGGTGCCGCAGCCGAGCCGCTCGGCGATCTCGGTGGCGATCGCGGGGGTCTGCTTGAGGTGCGAGACGGTCGCGACGATCACGCCGCCGATCTGCTCGGCGGAGATGCCGGCCTGCGCGATGGCCTTGCCGGCCGCCTGCACCGACATCTCGGAGACGCTCTCGTCCGGGCCCGCCCAGCGGCGCTCGGCGATCCCGCTGCGGGTGCGGATCCACTCGTCCGAGGAGTCGATCCACTCCAGGACCTCGGAGTTGGGGATGACCCGGACCGGACGGTAGCCGCCGACCCCGTGGATGCGGGAGAACTGCGCGCCGGTGGCGGGGCGGATCTGCGGCTTGGTCATGCCTGGTCCTCCTGGTCCTGCGGGTCCTGCCGGTCCTGGCCGCCGTGCTCCTCGATGAGCGCACGGGCCTTGTCCAGGTCGGCCGGGGTCTTCAGGGCGAGGGTGGCCACACCCTTGAGGTTGCGCTTGAGCAGCCCCGTGAGCGTGCCCGCGGGGGACAGCTCGATGACGGCGGTCGCGCCCAGTCGGCCGAGGGCCTCCATGCAGAGGTCCCAGCGGACCGGGTTGGAGACCTGCGACACCAGGCGGGCCAGCACCTCGGCGCCGGAGTCGACGACTCCGCCGTCCTTGTTGGACACGTAGCTGACCTGCGGGTCGGCCACGGCCAGGCTCGGGGCCAGCGCGGCGAGCCGCTCGACACCCGGGGCCATGTGCTCGGTGTGGAACGCACCGGCGACCTTGAGCGCGATCAGCTTGGCGCCGGCCGGCGGGTCCGCCCTCAGCGCCTCCAGCTGGACCAGCGTGCCGGCCGCGACGATCTGGCCGCCGCCGTTGTTGTTGGCCGCGGTCAGGCCGTGCTCGGCCAGCTTCGCCGCGACGACCTCCGGGTCGCCGCCGAGCACGGCGAGCATGCCGGTCTCGGTGACGGTGGCGGCCTCGGCCATGGCCCGGCCGCGCTCCCGGACGAAGGTCAGCGCCTCATGGGCGCCGAACACCCCGGCGAGGGCGGCGGCGGTGATCTCACCGACGCTGTGGCCGGCGACGGCGCCGGTCAGCTTGCGGGCGGCGTCCTCGTCCGGGAACAGCGCACGGGCGGTCACCAGGCCGGCCGCGACCAGCAGCGGCTGGGCGACGGCGGTGTCCTTGATCTCCTCGGCGGAGGCCTCGGTCCCGGCGTGCACCAGGTCGAGCCCGGCGGGCTCCGACCAGCGCTGCAGGCGGTCGGCGACACCGTCGAGCTCCAACCAGGGGCTGAGGAAACCGGGGGACTGGGCACCCTGTCCAGGGGCGACGATTACGAGCACGGTTCAACCCTCTCTCGCCAGGCGCCCGGGGGCGGGTAGGCGACGGTAACGAAGAAAACCATCCGGGATTGTATGGTCCCTACACTCCGGCTCAGCCGGGCTCCCCGGCGGCGGTGAGGCGGCCGAGGGCCAGTGCGATCCGCAGGGTGAACGCCGAACGTACGTCGGAGGGGGCGTACCCCGTGACGTCGGTCACACGTCGTAGCCGGTAGCGCACCGTGTTGGGGTGCACGAAGAGCATCCGGGCCGCGCCCTCCAGCGAGGACGCCTGCTCCAGGTAGACGCTCAGCGTCTCCAGCAGGGCGGAGCCGGCCTCGTCCAGCGGTGTGTAGATCTCCTCCACCAGCTGGCGGCGGGCGGCCCCGTCCCCGGCCAGTGCCCGCTCGGGCAGCAGGTCGTCGGCGAGCACCGGGCGCGGGGCGTCCGGCCAGGCGGCGCAGGCCCGCAGGCCGGCCGCGGCGGCGTGCGCCGAGCGGGTCGCCGAGAGCAGGTCCGGCACGGTCGGGCCGATCACCACCGGGCCCGGCGCGAACTGGCCGATCAGCGCCCGGGCGGCGTGCACCGGCTCCTTGTCGCCGCCGACCACGACCACCAGGCGCTTGCCCAGCACCCCGGTCAGCACGTTCAGCTTGGCGTACCGGGCGGCCCGGCGGATCGCCTCGACCACCAGCTCGCTGTCACCGTCCGGGGCGCTGCCCATCACCACCCGGACCTGGCTGGGCTGGCCCCAGCCCAGGGCGGCGGCGCGCGAGAGCACCCCCTCGTCGGCGTCGCCGGACAGCAGGGAGTTGACCACCAGGGCCTCCAGCCGGGCGTCCCAGGCGCCGCGCGCCTCGGCCGCCTGGGCGTACACCTGGGCGGTGGCGAAGGCGATCTCCCGGGCGTAGACCAGCACGGACTCGCGCATGTCCGCCTCGTCGCCGGGGGCGGCCACCTCCTCGATGGCCTCCTCCATCACCTCGATCGTGGTGCGGATCAGCTCCACGGTCTGGCGCAGCGTGATCGCCCGGGTCAGCTCGCGCGGGGCGGTGCCGAAGACGTCGGTGGAGATCGCCCGAGCGGCCTCCGGGTGGCGGTACCACTCGGTGAAGGCGGCGATGCCGGCCTGGGCGACCAGGCCGATCCAGGAGCGGTGCTCCGGGGGCATCCGCCGGTACCAGCCGAGCTGGTCGTCCATCCGCGAGATCGCGGCGGTGGCCAGCTTCCCCGAGGACTTCTCCAGGCGCTTGAGCGTCGCGGCCCGGCGCTCGGCCCGCTCGGCGGCGTTCCGGCGCTCCTGGGCCGTCAGACGGGGGGCGGGGCGGCCGGGGCGGTCGCGGGCGGTCCGGGGAGCCGGGCTCTTCCCGGTGGGTTCGGCTGCGGGACTGGGGTCGCTCTTGGAGTTCGCGGAAGCGGCTGGCACAAGGACAAGACTGCCTCACGCGGGTGACTGCTCGTGCACACCCCCCGGCGGAGCGGCACGGTGGTGCCGGTCACACCCCCCGGGGCGCGGGGCGCGTCCGCGCCCGGGTGCGCGCCGTCCGGCGCAGTACGGTGAGGGCGTGACCGACGCCGCCGCCCGCCCCCGTGCCGACCTGCGCCGCACCGCCGAGCGCTACCGCTCCGCCCCCGCCGAGGGCGTCGAGACCCGACACGCGTTCTCCTTCTCCGGCCACTACGACCCGAAGAACACCCACTTCGGCGCGCTGCTCGCGTGCAACGAGGAACTCCTGGCGCCCGGCGCCGGGTTCGAGGAGCACAAGCACCGGGACACCGAGATCCTCACCTGGGTGCTGGAGGGCGCGCTGGCCCACCGGGACTCGCACGGCCACAGCGGGGTGGTGCGCCCGGGCATGATCCAGCACCTCAGCGCCGGCTCCGGGGTCACCCACACCGAGCGCAACGTCGGCGGCGCCACCGGGCCGGTGCGCTTCGTCCAGATGTGGCTGCAGCCCGACGAGTTCGACGCCGCCCCCGGGTACGGGCTGCGCAAGGTGGAACCGGCGGACGGCGGGTTGACGCTGCTGGCCTCCGGGCTGGAGCGCGACGCCGGCACCGACGCCCTGCGGCTGCGGCGCCGGGACGCCGCGCTCTGGCTGGCCACCGCCGGCCCCTGGCAGCCGCTGCCCCCGCTGCCGGCGGCGCCCTGGCGGTACGCCCACCTGACGGCCGGCTCGCTGGGCTACCGGACCGTCCCCGGGCCCAAGGGCGCCGGCCGGTCGATGGTGCCCGGCGACAGCGTGCGGATCACCGACGAGGCCTTCGCCGACCCGGCGGCCGGGGAGACCGGCGCCGAACTCCTGCTCTGGGAGATGCACTCGCCGGTCTCGTACGGCTGAGGCGCTACCGCCCGTCCAGTTCCGTGAGGACGGCGTCGGACAGCGGCGGCCAGGCCTCGACGGCCCAGGGGCCGAAGTCCCGGTCGGTGAGCGCGACGCAGGCCACGCCGGCCCGCGGGTCGACCCAGAGGAAGGTGCCGGACTGGCCGAAGTGGCCGAAGGTCTCGGGGGAGTTGGCGGTGCCGGTCCAGTGCGGGCTCTTGCCGTCGCGGATCTCGAAGCCGAGGCCCCAGTCGTTCGGGCGGCGGTGGCCGTAGCCGGGCAGCACGCCGCTGGTGCCGGGGAAGGCGACCTCGCGGGTGGCCCGGCGGAGGGTGGACGGGTCCAGCAGCTTCGGGGACTGGAGCTCGGCGGCGAACCGGGTGAGGTCGGCCACCGTGGACAGGCCGCCGGCGCCGGCCGGGGACTTGCTCGCGGTGTTCAGCAGGGTGTTGTGCATGCCCAGCGGCTCGAACACCGCCTCGGCGACGTACTGGTGGAACGCGATCCCGGCGGCCTCGGCCAGGGTGGCGGCCAGCACGTCGAAACCGGCGTTGGAGTAGAGCCGGCGCTTGCCGGGCTCGGCGAACAGCCGGTCCTCGTCGAAGCCGAGGCCCGAGGTGTGGGCGAGCAGGTGGCGGACGGTGGAGCCGGGCGGACCGGCCGGGTCGTCCAGCTCGAACACGCCCTCCTCCAGGGCGACCAGCGCCGCGTAGGAGGTGAGCAGCTTGGTCACCGAGGCCAGCGGGAAGAGGTGCTGCTGCGGGCCGTGGGCGCCCAGCACCGCGCCGTCCGACCCCCGGACCACCGCGGCGGCGGCGTGGGGCACGGGCCAGTTGTCGATCATCCGCAAGCTCTCCATGCGGTCGACTCTAATGGGCGGCCCAGCCGGGTGGTGGGGGCACCCGGCAGGGCGGCTTGCTTGGAGTGCACTCCAACTCGGTAGCGTCGTCGGTACAGGACAGGGGGAATCGATCATGGCCACACCCGCACCCGCCCGGACCGGTCTGCGCAGCTGCGCCGAGGTCTTCAACGGCCCGGCCGGCGAGCCGGACCGGACCCCGCGGCACACCATCAGCGAGGTCGCCGCGGCCAGTGGGCTGACCGCCCACACCCTCCGCTGGTACGAGCGGATCGGCCTGCTCGACCCGGTCGACCGCGCGGTCGGCGGCCAGCGCCGCTACTGCGACGGCGACCTGCACCGGCTGGCCTTCCTGGGCCGGTTGCGGCTGACCGGGATGTCCGTGGCGGACATGCTCAGGTACGTCGACATGGCCCGTCGCGGCGAGGAGACCTACGTCGAGCGCCGGGAGCTGCTGGAGACCCAGCGCGAGGAGGTCCGGCAGCGGATCGTCGACCTCCAGGCCACCCTGGCCGTCCTCGACCACAAGATCGATCTCTATGCCGGGAAGATCGCCGACAGCACCGGCGCCCCCCTCCGATGCCAGTACTACCGAGTAGAGGAAGAGCAGAGCGCATGACTCACCCCGTCCTTCCCACCGCCCCCCTCGGCACCGACGGCCCGCTGGTGGGCGTCCAGGGCCTCGGCTGCATGGGCATGAGCGAGTTCTACGGCCCGACCGACTCCGACGAGGCGCTCGCCACGCTGGACGCCGCGCTGGAGGCCGGCGTCACGCTGTTCGACACCGCGGACATGTACGGCTACGGCCGCAACGAGGAGTTCCTCGCCCCCTTCTTCCGCGCCAACCGCGACCGGGTGGTCATCGCCACCAAGTTCGCCATCGACCGCAGCGAGGAGGACCCGAGCCGCCGCGCCATCCGCAACGACCCGGCGTACATCCGCACCGCGGTGGAGGGCTCGCTGCGCCGCCTCGGCGTGGACGTGATCGACCTGTACTACATGCACCGCCGCGACCCGGCCGTGCCGCTGGCCGAGTCGGTCGGCGCCATGGCCGAGTTGGTGCAGGCCGGCAAGGTCCGGCAGCTGGGCCTGTCCGAGGTGACCGGGGCCGAGCTGCGCGAGGCGCACGCCGTCCACCCGATCGCCGCGCTGCAGTCCGAGTGGTCGGTGTTCGCCCGGGACGTCGAGCGCTCCGCGGTGCCGACCGCCGCCGAGCTGGGCGTCGCCTTCGTGCCGTACTCGCCGCTCGGGCGCGGCTTCCTGACCGGCGCGTTCCAGGACGCCGGGACGCTCGCGGCGGACGACTTCCGCCGCACCCACCCCCGCTACACCGGCGAGAACGCCGCCGCCAACGGCGAACTGCTCGCCCCGCTGCGGGAGATCGCCGCGGCCCACGACGCGACGCTCGCCCAGGTCGCGCTGGCCTGGGTGCAGCAGCGGGCCCAGGTGCACGAGCTGACCGTGGTGCCGATCCCCGGCACCCGCAAGCGCAGCCGGCTCGCCGAGAACACCGGCGCGGTCGCCCTGCGGCTGAGCGCGGAGGAGCTGGCGCTGCTGGAGCCGCTGGCCGGCCGGGTGGCGGGCGACCGCTACGCGGACATGAGCAACACCTCGGTCGGGCGGGAGTAGCCGGGCGGGAGTAGCCGGGCCGGAGCAGTCGGGTCCGAGCAGTCGGGCCGGAGCCCGTTCGCCCCACGGGCCCGGGAGGTCGACGACCTCCCGGGCCCGTAGGGCGTTCCGCGGCCTCAGGCCTTGCGGCCCATCCAGGCCGCCAGCCGGGCGTGCACGTCGGCGTCCTCGGCGACCGGCCGCACCGCGGCGAACGGGACCCCCTCGACCCGGCCCTCGGACGGCAGCACCAGCTGGGCGATGGCCAGCGCGGTGTGCGCGAGCCCCTCGTCCAGGGCGAAGCCGTTGTCGAGGGCGGTGGCGATGTCCCAGGAGTGGGTCACCGCCTCCATCACGTAGCCGCCGACCACCATCCCGCCGGGCACCTCGCCCCAGGGCGCGGAGGTCGGACGGCCCAGCTTGGCGTCGTCCGCCCAAGCGGCGGTGGCGCGGGCGGCGGCCCGGGCGAGCGCGGCCGGCCAGCCGTCGTCCGACGGGTCCTCGATGCCGGGCAGGATGTCCGCGGCCAGGCCGCCCTCGCCCATGAAGGCGAACCGGTGGATGCCGCCGACCACGTGGTTCAGCAGCTGACGCAGCGTGTAGTCGTCGCAGGGGGTGGGCCGGTCGAGGTCGGCGGGGGTGACGGCGGCGAACAGCTTCTCCAACTGGCCGAGGGCGGCGAGGTACTGCGGGCGGGCGTCCTGGACGGCGTTCATCTGCGTTCAATTCCTTTGTGTGATGCGGCCCTTGCGAGGTGCGGCCCTTGCTCGGACCGTTCCGGCGGGCTCGGAACGCAATCTCCCAGTAAAACCTGACAAGTGCCGTCAGGATTCTTGGGATTCTGGAGTCATGAAGGCCGACCGCCTGCTCTCGATCCTGCTGCTGCTCCAGACCCGCGGCCGGGTGCCCGCCACCGAACTGGCCGAACGGCTGGAGGTGTCCGTCCGCACCATCTACCGGGACGTCGAGTCGCTCTCCGCCGCCGGGGTGCCGGTGTTCACCGAACGCGGCCGGCACGGCGGCATCAACCTGCTGCCCGGCTACCGCACCGACGTCACCGGGCTGACCGCCGACGAGGCCCGGGCGCTGTTCGTGCTCTCCGCCCAGGGCGCCCACAGCGACCTCGGGCTGGACGGCGCACTGGGCTCGGCGCTGCGCAAGGTGATGGCCGCGCTGCCCGCCCCGCACCGCCCGGCCGCCGAGCGGGTCAGTGAGCGCATCCTGGTCGACCCGGCCCGCTGGATGCAGAACTCCCAGCCGGGCGCGGGCGGCCCGCCGGACCTGGGCGAGCTGCAGTACGCGGTGTTCGCCGATCGGCGGCTGCGGCTGCGCTACCGGCACAGCGGCACGCCCGCGCCGGTGGAGTACACCGTCGACCCGTACGGCCTGGTGAACAAGGCCGCGGTCTGGTACCTGGTGGCCGACCTGCACGGCGAGCCGCGGCTGTTCCGGGCCGACCGGGTGCTCGCCGCCGAGACCGCCGAGGAGGCGGTGCGCCGCCGGGCCGGGGTGGCGCTGGGCGAGGTGTGGGCGGCGCTGCGCGAGCAGGTGGAGCGGGTGCCGAAGGACCTGCCGGTGCGGGCGCGGGTCCGGCGCGGGCGGCTGGACATGTTCCTGCGCATCCACGGCGGCCGGGTCACGGCGCCGCCGCCGGACGCGGGCACCGGACCGGCCGAGGAGTGGGTCGAGCTGGCGATGGCCTTCCCGGCCGTGGCGGCCGTCCGCTCGCTGCTCGCCTTCGGCGCGGAGGTCGAGGTGCTGGGCCCGCCGGCCGCCCGGCGCGAGCTGGCGCGGGCGGCGGCGGAGGCCCTGCGGCTCTACCAGGAGCAGTGACAGCCAGGAGCAGTAACAGCCCTGGGCGCCTCAGGAGTTGGGCTGCGGCCGGACGACGTCGCGGTAGTCCCCGAGCGAGATCGCCGCGAAGTTGTGCAGGCTGTCGGTGCCGTCGGTGAAGTAGCCGTTGTGGCCGGCGGCCCGGGCGGAGGAGATCTGCTCGGCACCGAAGCCGCTGCCGGTCGGGTCGGCGCCGTGGCCGAGCTTGCCGACCTCCAGGAACGGGACGTTGCCGATCCAGTCGCTGGGGTTGCGGGTGGCCCACACGTGGACGCCGCTGCCCAGTTCGCCGGTGGACTGCACGCCCATGCCGGGGCTGCCGAACACCATCATGTCGGTGATGCCGGAGGTGTCGGACGGCGAGGCCGCCGCGCGCGGGATCTTCGGGGCGGCGGTGCCGCAGACCACCGAGCCGTACGAGTGGCAGAGCAGCGCCGGGGGCGCGTCCGGGCGGGTGGTCTCCCGGAGGCCGGCCAGCAGCCGCTCCAGCCGGGGCGCGGCGACGTCGGCGAGCCGGGAGGTGGCCGCGTCCGGGCCGAGGCCGGAGGGGGTGACGTACCCCGTCCAGGCGATCACGGCGGTACGGGTGCCCGGGGCCTGGCGCTGCTCCTCGGCGTACAGGGCGCGGGCCATGCCGGCCGCTCCGCGCAGCGGTTCGGCGCTCTGGTCGAAGTGGCCGAGGTCGGCGTCGGAGCCGGGCACGATCACGGAGACGTGCTCGGCGTCGGCGAGGTCGCCCCAGACCTCGGTGACCAGGCCGCGGCCGCGCGGGTCGAAGGCGAGGATCTGCCGTCCGGGGCTGAGCAGGTGCTCGACGTCGTTGGCGCGGGAGACGGCCAGTGCCCGGGTGTCCGAGTCCAGCTTCTTGTCGGCCGCGCGGGCCGTGGCGGCGTCGCGCTCGTTCGCCAGGGCGATCCGGTTGGCGCGGTAGCGCAGGTCCAGCGGGGCGCCGTCGTAGTTGCCGACGACCAGCGGGTAGTCCTTGATCAGCCGGTCCAGCTCGGTGGGGGCGAGCGAGGCGAAGAACGCGGCGGCCTCGGCCGGGCTGGTGGTGGCCGGGTCGGGCAGGACGCGGCCGAAGGTGTGGTCCTGGATCCAGGCGGCGCTGCCGGCCGGGGGCGTGGAGATCGCCAGCTGCTCCGAGGAGACCGCGGCCGCGGCTGCCGAGGCACCGGCGTCGGCGAGCACGGCACAACCCGCGAACGCCCCGATCAGTACCCGCTTCCAGCGTCGACGGTTGCGCACCGCACCAACTCCCTTGGGGCCCGTCACCGTTTCTCGGGCGGTGCCCGGAGGGTGCGAATGGACTGCTGACTTCCCTGGGAAAGCGTAGAGGTCACAGGAGGGTGACGGACACGCCCAAACTGTGGGATGGATCACATGAACCGGGAGTGTCCATCCGACGTCCTTGTGTGGCCGTTCCGGCGGTGCTAAGCGGAATGCCGGGCGTCGTATTCGTGGGCCACCCGCTTGGGTGCGGTCCGCCGCCAGGCCTCGGTGACCACGTCCCGCAGCTCCTCCGGGTCGACCAGGTCCAGTCGGACGCTCACCCAGCCGTGCCGTCCGACGTACCGGGCGAAGGAGAACACCTCGGGCTCGGCGGCGATCAGCTCGGCCTGGTCCTCGCGGGAGGCCTTGACCGTGACGCTGTCGCCGTCGGGGGCGCCCATCGCGAAGACCTTGCCGCGGACCCGCAGCGTCTGGATGCCCCAGGTCGGTTCCTGGGCGGCCTCCGGCAGGGCCAGGGCCATCGCGCGGAACTCGTCGAACGTCACCATCCCTGGCCTTGCCCCTTTCTGCCGGAGTGTCACGGAATGACAGTACAATCAGTGACCTGTCCTCGGACAGCGGTCAGGGCTTGGCCGTCATGAGGGTCTACGGGCCCAAGTGAGAAGCCCCCGGCTTCAGTCGGGGGAGGAGTCACGACCGCAGGTTAGAGCACCGCGCGGACAGTGCGCCCCCGGCGTGCGCGATGGCGCACCGGGGGCGCAAAGCCCGTCTGGGCCTCAGCCGAGCGAGGCCCAGTTGTCGCAGGTGCGGTCGCCGTCGACCAGCCGGTCCGGGTGGCCGCTGCCGTCGGCGACCGAGATCCGGCGGTAGCTCTGGCCGCAGAACACCCAGAACTCGCTGTTCCCGCCGACCCGTTGGCGGTCCGGGACGGGCAGGAAGCAGTCCACCCGGGTCAGCCCGTTCAGCGAGCTCCACTGGGAGAGCTCGCGGTCGGTGCGCTCGCGCACGTCGGTGTGGGCGGAGCCGTCGGCGATCGAGATCAGCCGGTACTGCTGGCGGCCGCTGGTGGTGTGGAAGCACCAGTACCAGCTCTTGCCGCCGACCCGCTGCTGGTCCGGCACCGGCAGCCAGCAGTCGACCTGGCCGACCCCGCTCAGCGAGCCCCAGTAGGTGAGGTCGCGGTCCGAGCGCTCCAGCGCGGTGGTGTACCGGCCGCCGCCGCTGGTGATCGAGACCAGCCGGTACTGCTGGCGGCCGCTGGTGCTGTGGAACACCCAGTACCAGCTCTTGCCGCCCGGGTCCTGCTGGTCCGGGACGGGCAGCACGCAGTCCACCCGGCCGACTCCCTGGAGGCAGGACCAGCTGGTCAGCCAGGTGTCGTCCTTGATCTTGCGGTCGGTGTGGGCGGAACCGTCGGCGACCGAGATCAGCCGGCAGCGGTCGCCGTGGAAGGCCCAGTACTGGCTCTGGCCGCCCTTGCGGTACTGGTCGGGGACGCCGACGAACTCATCGCACGGGTAGGCCTTCACGGGCTGCGGCTCGGGCTGGCCGCCGGTCTGCCCGCCCGTCTGGCCGCCCGTCTGCCCGCCGGTCTGGCCGCCCGGCTGGGTGCCGGTCCCGCCGGTCTGGGTGCCGTTCTGCCCGACCGGGGTGAGCCGGCCCTCGCAGAGCCCGCGCAGGATGCTCAGGGACGGCATGAAGGCGTACACCGAGCCGGTGGTCTGGACGAACTGCTGGAAGCTCACCGGGGTGTGGTGGATCAGGCCGTCCGGCCCCCGGCTCTCGAAGTCGACGTCCGGGGCCTCCTGGGTCACCGGGTCCTTGCCGGGCACCGGCCTGGGGTCGGCGTGGCCGGGCGGGACGACGCCGCCGCTGTCCCGGTTCGGCGGGAAGTTCGGCTGGTCCATCCAGTCGGCCTGGATGAACTCGAACTGCCGCTGGATGTCGGCCTGGTAGCAGATGAACAGCAGCCCGCGCGGGTCGTCCGGGCCGCCCGGGCCCTCGGAGGCCGGGTCGAACGGGGCGCCGTACGGGGTGCCCCGGCGGATGATCCGCCGGCCGTCCAGGACCCCGGGGTCCAGTGCGGGCTTGTCCGGGGCCTCCTGGAGCCCGGCCCGCGGGCTGGTCTTGCGCAGGTGCGACCAGAGCGGCGTGACCAGGCCCTCCAGGTCGTCCCGGAAGTCGAAGTCGTTGTCGTTGGCGGCGCTCGGGCTGTTCGGGACGTCCCGGTCCTGGTGCTTGCAGACCGGCGCGCCGGAGCGCCAGCGGCCGACCATCCGGGCGGCCAGCCACTCGGCGGTGGCGCTCTCCGGGACGGCCTTGGCCTGCTTGAGCTCCCGCAGCTTGACCGAGACCTGCGACCACCAGCCGGGGACGTCCTGGGCGAGCCGGCGGACCACCTGGAAGGAGCCGTTGCGCGCCCACTCGGGGTACTGCGACGGCGGGCCGCTGAACGGGTCGTTCTCCAGGCCGCAGACGAACTCGCCGGCCGGGATCAGCCGGGTGCCGGGGTGGCCGTCCTCCTCTTCCGGCTTGCCCGGGTTCGGCCGGTCGAAGCCCTTGACGCCGGGCTCGCTGATGCCGTCCTTGAAGCCGAAGTGCTCCTTGCCGCGCCGACTGCCAAGCAGGGTCTGGGCGTTCTGCTGGTAGACGATCAGGACCCGGCATTCGGCGGCGGCGATCCGCTGGGCTTCGATCGCCGACTGGAGGTCCCGCTCGGTGTCCGCGGAGACCTTCAGCAGGGCGTGGATCGGCTGGTTCTTCCCGTTGCCGAACAGCCAGTTCTCCGGGGAGTTGTCACCGGTGTCGCCGAGCGCGCCGGCCCGCTGGGCCGAGCCCTCCTTGAAGGCCTCCAGGCCGCCGCCGACCGGCGGGGGCGTGGGGAACGGGTCGGTGGAGGCCAGCATCCGCAGGCCCTCGTAGGTGAAGCTGATGCCCAGCCAGGTGGCGGTCAGCGACTTGGGGTCGTCGCCGCCGGAGGCCTGCCTGGCCGCACTGAACGCCGCGTTGAACGCGGCGACCTGCCGGGTGGTGGAGATCTGCGGGGTCAGCCGGCGCAGCCAGTCGCGGGCCCGGGCGGCGTCCTCGAACTTGAGGAACAGCACGCTGACGTTGTCCTTCTTGAATCCGGCCAGGACGTCACCCTGGATCTCCTCGCTCTCGCGCAGGCTCGGTTCCGTCGTCATGGTTCTCGCGGGTTCCTTTCGGGGTGGGGTTTCAGGCGGAGGGACTGAGCTGCACCCACTGCGCGACGCTGGGCACGCCCTTGTCGCTGAGCAGGAAGAGCAGGTACCAGCCGGGCGGGGCGGCCTTGGCGTCCGGCGGGGCCTGGAACTCCAGTCGGTTGCCGGCCCGGCTGGTCAGCCGCAGGTCGATGTGGCGCTGGCTGGTGTTGACCGAGTGGGTGGAGGTGGTCGGCGCCAGCAGGACGGCCCTGGCGGCGAGGCCGGGGGTGGTGCTGGTGACGGTGAACTTCTTGTCGTAACCGACCGGCGCGGTGGGCGCGTTGGCGAGCGCGGGCCGGTCGCCCTGGTGGAGGTAGGGCGGCTCGTAGATCTCGATGGTGCCGTTCATGGTGATCGGGCCGGCGGTCCCCGGGACGCCGCTCACCGTGCCGTTGACGTCCGGGTTGTTGGCCAGCTCCTGGAGCTCGTCGCCGGTCACCATGATCCGGCCGTCCGGCAGCACCACCGCGTTGGAGTGGTAGCCGCGCGGCAGCCGCTGGACCGGGCCGAGCTGCCAGTTGCCCTGGTCGTCGCGGAGTTCGACCTGGCGGTACTTGAGGTCCGCGTTCGGGTTGTACGGGCCGTTGCCGTAGTCGCGGATGTCGTAGGCGCCGTTGACCGTCATCAGCCGGCCGTCGGGCAGCAGCAGGGTGTCGTCCTGGGTGCGGCCGAAGGCGCGGGACTTCTCGGCGGTCCAACTGCCGTTGGAGAAGCGCAGGGTGCCCGGGTTGTCCCGGTCGCCGCCGAGGATCAGCGCCGAGTCCGGGCCGTTGGCGCCGGCGGGCAGCATCACGGCGGAGCCGTAGTTGCGCTTGCGGCCGTCGGGGCGGGCGGTGAGGTCGGCGCGGGTCTCGGCGACCGGGTCGAACCGCCACTGCTCGTTCGCGGCCCGGCCGAAGCCGTAGACGTTGCCGTCGTTGAGCGAGAACAGGTGCGGGTAGTCGAAGCTGAACGGCGCGTCCGCCTTGAACCGTTCGACCGGCGTGTTGGCGGGGGTGTCGGTCTTCTTCACCGGCACCGGGAAGGCCTTGGCGGGGAAGCGTTCGACCACCGGGGTCGGGGTGCCGTAGCCGAGTTCGGACTGGCCGGACATGATCAGCTGCCGCCCGTCGGCCCCGGTCACCACCGAGGGGTACCAACGGCCCACCGACATGTCGGGGTTGCGGGTCCAGGTCTCCGTCCACGGGTCGAAGACCAGCGAGAGCTTGGCGCCGGTGCCGCCGTTGCCGCCCAGGTTGCCGCCGAAGACGCCGAGCATGCCGTTGGGCAGGAAGGAGTGGCCGGAGCAGAAGAACGGCACCGGGCGGGGCTGGTCGAGGCCGTCCGGCATGTCGGCGGTGGGCGGGTTGACCTGCTTGAAGGCCTCCTTGCCGGTGCCCTTGGCAGGGTCCCAGAGGAAGGCCCGGCCGGCGTTCTCCTTGCCGGTGGTCTGGGTGGGGGCGGGTTCCTTCTCGGGGTTGGTCTCGATCCGCTCGAAGGAGAACAGCAGCACCTTGCCGGTCGGCAGCAGGGCGACGTGGTCGCCGAAGTCCGGGGACGGGAAGTACTCCTTGAACGCGCCCCAGGTCTCCGGTGCGAAGGCCTTGTTGCGGTCGGCCTGGGAGGCCGTCAGGGCGTTGTACCGGTTGGTCCGGGTGGTCTGCGGGTAGTCGCCGATGCCGCGGACGGCCGCGCGCATCCGGGCGTGCTCCTCGGCGTGCTCCTGGCCGAGGGCCGCGACCTCGTCCTGCCGCACCTCCTCGGCGACCCGGCGGGAGTCGACGTGCGGGGCGAGGTCGTCCCCGCCGTGGGCGAGTGCCGGGGCGGCGGCGCCCAGCAGGGATCCGGCGGTGACCGCCAGGACCACGGCGGCGGCCGGGAGCCGGCGGCCGGCCCGGGCCTGCGGGCGTGGAGGGGACGGGGACATGGGTCTCCTAGGGGAGGGGGCGTGCGGGGAGGGGGCGAATGCGGACGGACGGGCCGTGGGCGGGCGCGGTCCAGCGGTGGTCGCCGACCGTCACAGAACATCACGGCGTGTGGTGGTCCGCATGCGCCGTGCACCCCTTGGAGCGGTCCCCTCCCGGGGGAGCGCTTGAACGGCCGAAGGGGCGCGGACCGTTCGGTCCGCGCCCCTTCGACGCTGTGATCTCCGGGGTGGGTCACACCACGCCCAGCGCGTACGCGGCGAACAGCGCCGCCGCCGCGCCCGCCAGCGCCTTGCCGGCCCGGGAGAAGGCCGTCCACGGCCCGTCGAAGCGCCGGGTGAACCACCCGATCGCCACCAGGGCGACTGCGAACAGCGGCAGCAGGGCCAGCCGGGCGGCCACCCAGGCGAGCGAGTCCGGTGCGGTGGTCAGCCCCGGGACGGCGCCGAGGCCCGCCGCGCCGGGCACGGCCACCGCGAGCATCGCGCTCTGGTGCCAGCAGAAGATCGTCATCGCCGACAGGTTGACCGCCACCACCGGCAGCCACAGCAGCGGGCGGCGGGTCAGCAGCCGGCCCAGCCGCTCCCGCAGCAGCACCGCCGCGCCGCACTGCACCGCCGCCAGCGCCAGCACCAGCAGGGACGGCGGGTGCGAGTTGGTCCGCTCGACGCCCGGCACCCCGACCATGCTCGCCGGGTAGTGGAACACCACCAGCAGGACCGCGAACAGCACGCCGCCGCCGAACAGCAGCACCCGGGCCGCCGACCGGCCGAGCCGGCCCTGCGCCCACAGCACGCCCAGCTGGTAGCCGAACATCCAGCCCGGCAGCAGGTTCAGCAGCCCCACCCAGGACGGCACCGCCTCGGCCCACGGCCCGTACCGCAGCAGGTCCACGGCCGCGACCGAGGCCACCAGCAGGCCCGCCGACCACGGGCCGAGCCGGCGCCCGAAGGCCGCGCAGAGCGGGGTGAGCGCGGTCAGCGCCAGGTACACCCCGATGTACCAGAGCGGCTGCACCACCAGCGTCGCGCCGGTCCGCAGGGTGTCCGTCGGCACGCCGAGCCGGGGCAGCAGCGGGATCAGCACCGCCCACACCGCCGTCACCCCGAGCACCGGGCGCAGCAGCCGGACCGTCCGGGCCCGCAGCCAACCCCCGTACGTCAGCCCCTTCTCCCGGGCCCGCTCCAGCGAGCGGACCGAGGAGTAGCCGCCGACCAGGAAGAACACCCCGAGCATCTGGAGGAACCAGCTGGCCGGGGCGAAGCCGCCGAGCGAGGAGAGCGGGCTGGCGTTGTGCAGGGCGCCGTCGGAGGAGCGGGTGAGGCCGCCGAGCATCCAGTGGCCGATCGGGACGGACAGCAGGGCGAGGGCGCGCAGGCCGTCCAGGGCGCGGTCGCGGCTGGCGGGGGTCTTCGCGTCGACCTTCTCGGCGGCGCGGCGCAGGGTGGTGAGGGGGTGGGCCATGGTGGTGCTCCTTCCTTGGCGGGGAGTCAGCGGCTCAGCGGCCGAGGCCGAGGGCGATGGCGGCGTAGGCGGCGAGCGAGGCGGTGCCGGGGGCGAAGTAGCCGGTGTGGCCGTGGGATCCGGTGGAGGGCAGCGGGCGGGCGCCGAAGCCGGGGTCGGTCGGGTCGGCGCCGTGGCCGAGGCCGAGGAACCGGACGTTGGGCACGTCGCCGATCCAGTCCGAGTCGTTGCGGGCGGTGGCCCAGAGCGGGACGCCGGGGTCGAGGTCGGCGGCCGAGCCGATGCCCATGCCGGGCGAGCCGAGCACCACCAGGGCGGAGGCGCGGGCGGGGGTCGGGCGGGCCAGGCCGCAGACCACCGAGCCGTAGCTGTGGCAGAACACCGTGGCCGGGGCCTGCGGGGAGGTGCTGACGGCGAGTCCGTCCAGCAGGCGGGTGAGCCGGTCGGCGCCGGCCCGGGCGAGGTCCTCGGTGGCGGCGTCGACGCCGACGCCGACCGGGGTGGTGTAGCCGGCCCAGGCGATCACGGCGGTCCGTCCGTCGGTGGCCTGGCGGAGGGCGCGGGCCATGCCGGCGGGGGTGCCGTACGGCTCGGTGGCGCGGTCGAAGGTGAGCAGGTCGATGTCCGAGCCGGGGACGATCACGGCGGTGCGGGGGGCGGTGGCGAGGTCGCCGAAGACCTCGGCGACCTCGCCGCGGCCGCGCGGGTCGAAGGCGAGGATCTGCCGGCCGCCGTCCAGCAGGGTGCGGTAGCGCTCGACGCGGGTGCGGGCGGCCTGGTGGTCCTGCGGGGTGAGGGCCGGGCCGGTGGTCCGGGCGAGTTCGCGGTCGCGTTCGGCGGTGAGGGCCAGGGTGTTGGCGTGGTACCGGAGTCGGACCGGGGCACCGTCCAGGTTGCCGACCACCAGGGGGTGCCGGGCGGCCAGGGCCTCCTGCTGGGTGGGCGTCAACCCGGCGAAGAAGGCGGCCACTTGGGCGGGGGTGGTGGTGGCCGGGTCGGGGAGGCGGAGGCCGATCGCGGTGTCGGCGGTCCAGGCGGCGCTGCCGGGCGGCGGGCCGGTGAGGGCGGTCTGGGTGTCGGCGGCCCAGCCGCCCGCGCCGAGCACGGCCGCCAGTGCCAGCGCGGTGGCGATGATGGCCCGCTTGGTCCGGAGCTTCCGCATGTCCCTGTACTCCCTCGTCCGTTCGGCCGCCGGCTTCGGCTGCCGGTTGCGGCTTTCGACGAGGAGGAAGGTAGGAACACGACGGCCCCGCGGACGTCACACCGCGGGGCCAACTACCCGGTGCTACCGGGGTATGAGGGGGATAACCCCCCTTACTCGCCGGGGGTCACCAGCCCGGATTCGTAGGCCAGCACCACCGCTTGGGCGCGGTCGCGCAGGTCGAGCTTGGCGAGGATGCGCCCGATGTGGGTCTTGACGGTCTGTTCGGCGAGCACCAGTTGTGCGGCGATCTCCTGGTTGGAGAGGCCGCGGGCGATCAGTTCCAGCACCTCGGTCTCGCGCGGGGTCAGGCCGTTGAGCCGCAGTTTGGGGTCGCGGCGCTTGGCGGGCCGGTTGCGGGCGAAGTCGGCGATCAGCCGCCGGGTGACGGAGGGGGCGAGCAGCGCCTCGCCGGCCGCGACCACCCGGACGGCGGCGATCAGGTCGGCCGGCGGGGCGTCCTTGAGCAGGAAGCCGCTGGCCCCGGCGCGCAGCGCCTCGTACACGTAGTCGTCCACGTCGAAGGTGGTCAGCATCAGCACCTTGGGGCGGTGGGCGCCGGGGACTTCGGGGTCGAGCAGTCGCCGGGCGGCCTCCAGGCCGTCCATGACGGGCATCCGGACGTCCATCAGCACCAGGTCCGGGTGGGTGCGGCCGGTGACTTCGAGGGCCTGGGCGCCGTCCGCCGCGTCCCCCACCACGTCGATGTCGCTCTGGGCGTTGAGCAGGGCGGCGAAGCCGGCCCGCACCATGGCCTGGTCGTCGACGATGATCACGCGGATGGTCATACGGGTTGCTCCCCGGGGGTGTCTGGGCGTTCGGGCCGGTCGAGCGGCAGGACGGCGGCCACCTTGAAGCCGCCGTCCGCCAGCGGACCGGTGTCCAGACTGCCATCGACCAGCCGGACGCGTTCACGCATCCCGACCAGGCCGTGCCCGGTGCCCTCGGCCGAGGCCTCCAGCGACTCGGTGCGGTGCGGCGGGGGCGCGTTGACCACGGTGAGCCGCAGTTCCGGGCCGTCGGCCGACAGCGACACCCAGGTCCGGGCGCCGGGGGCGTGCCGGACCACGTTGGCCAGCGCCTCCTGCACGATCCGGTAGACGGAGAGCCCGACGGCCTGCGGCACCAGCTCGGCCAGCCCCTCGTCCACGCTCAGTTCGACGGGCACCCCGGCCCGTCCGACCGTCTCGACCAGCTGGTCGAGACGGTCGACCCCCGGCTGCGGGGCCCGCTCCCCGGCGGTCTCCTCGCTGCGCAGCACCCCGAGCAGTCGGCGCATCTCGGCCAGCGACTCGCGCGCGGTGCCGGCGATCGCGGTGAACTCCTCGGCGGCGTCGGCCGGGACGCCCTCGATCCGGTAGGGCGCGCTGGCGGCCTGGACCGCGATCACCGACATGTGGTGGGCCACCACGTCGTGCAACTCCCTGGCGATCCGGGCGCGTTCCTCCAGCAGGGTGCGCCGTTCGCGTTCCACCTCGCTGATCTGCTCCTGCTCGGTGAGCAGCCGGCGGGCGACCGCGCGGTCCCGCACGGCCCAGCCGAGCAGCAGGACGGCGCCGCTGAGCGCGATCAGCAGCACGGTGGTGCCGTCGCCGGCCCGGGGCAGGCCGAGGGTGGTGGTGAGGACGGTGAGCAGGAGGGTGGCGACCCAGACCGCGATCAGGGTGGCCCGGCGTTCGCGCAGCCCGAGGGCGAGCAGCAGGAAGAGGTACGAGATGATCATCGGCGCCGTCCACGGCCAACTGCCCGTCAGCTGGTGGTGGCGGGCGGTGATGGTGGCGGTGAGGACCAGGGTGGGGGCGCTGATCCACCAGGCGGCCAGCGGCCGGGTGATGGCGAGGAACAGCGGGATGGTCAGGGCGACGGTGAGCGCGGCGGCGACCGGCAGCACCACGTCGTAGAAGCCGACCAGGGTGGTGATCCCGGTGGGGATCAGCGAGGCCTGGAGGATGATCGCGACGGCGTACGGGATCCTGCGCACCCAGCGTCGGCGGGAGTTCCCGAGCAGCGGGGTGTCGTCCTCGCTGGGGCTGGTCAGGTGCTGCCGCAGGGTGCGCAGTTGACGGGCGGCGAACCTGCGGGCGTCGGCGGCGGTGAGCGTCTTCATCGCGGGCCAGCCTAGGAGGGCGGGCCCGCTCCCCGCGTCGGACTGGAGCGCGAACTTCCGGGGGCTACCCGGGTACGGGGTGATACCCGGGTATGACGGGCGGCTGCCGCGGGAGGGGTCCTCAGGGGCGCCAGTGGCCGGCCAGGGCGGGGCCGAGCTGGTCGAAGTGGCGCTCGATCACCGCGACCATGCCCTCGGGGCCGGCCGGTTCCTGTTCGGCGGTCCAGGACAGGTGGGCGGCGCGCAGCAGGCTGCCGAAGACGGCGGCGAGCACGACCGGGCGCAGGTCCTCGACCGGGTCGAGTCCTTCGCGTTCGGCGAGCACCTGGGCCACCAGCCGCTCCTGCTCGGTGACCCGGCGCAGGTGGGCGGCGAGCAGGGCGGGGGTGTCCTCGATGATCCGCAGCAGTTCGAGGGCGCTGCTGATCGAGCCGGGGCCGGGGGTCCGGGCGTTCCCGAGGTCGCGCCAGGCCTTGACGATCGAGGCGCGCAGGGCCTCCAGCGGGGTCTCCTCGGCCGGGCGGTGGCGCAGGCAGTGGATGAAGTGGTCCTCGGCGTCGGCCAGGACGGCGAGGGCGACCTCGTCCTTGTTGGCGAAGTAGCGGAAGAAGGTGCGCTGGGAGACGTCGACGGCGGAGGCGATCTCGTCGACGGTGGTCCGGGCGAAGCCCTGGCCGAGGAAGAGCTCGTGGGCGGCCTGCACCAGGGCGTCCCGGGTCTGCTGCTTCTTGCGCTCCCGCAGGCCGGGGGCCCGGCCGAGGTCCTCGGGGGTGCCGACGGGGTGGGGGGTGCGAGCGGCCATGGCGGGGGCCTTCCGGGGCGCGGGTGGGGCGGGTGGGAGCACAACCTTAGCGGCCTGACAAATGTCAGTGCAGGTCAGAAGTCAGTGTTTGCCGAATGTCAGTAGCTGACATAATCTGCCGAGTGGCGCTCGTCGACCGGGCACTCGTGGGGACGGGTGGGTCGTCGCAGCGCCACCATCACGTCCGGTCTCTGCCACGCCCACGGAGGGCCCCAGATGAGTCAGTCCGTCGTCAAGAACTCCGAGGCGGACGCGGCGCCGCCGTCGAAGCCGTCGGCCGGGGGAGGGCTCAAGGGGCACCCCTGGCTGACCCTGCTGACCGTCGCCGTCGGCGTGATGATGGTCGCCCTGGACGGCACCATCGTCGCGATCGCCAACCCGGTGATCCAGGAGAAGCTCGGGGCCGCGCCCTCCGAGATCCAGTGGGTCACCAGCGGCTACCTGCTGGCGCTCGCGGTCTTCCTGATCACCGCCGGCAAGATCGGTGACCGCTTCGGCCACAAGAGCACCTTCCTGGTCGGCGCGGTCGGCTTCGCCGCCACCTCGGCCGCGATCGGCTTCGCCGGCAACATCCAGACCGTGATCGCCTTCCGCGTCCTCCAGGGCCTGTTCGGGGCGCTGCTCCAGCCGGCCGCGCTCGGCCTGCTGCGCGGGGCCTTCCCGGCCGACAGGCTGAACATGGCGATCGGCATCTGGGGCGGGGTGATCGGCGCCTCCACCGCGGCCGGCCCGATCGTCGGCGGCCTGCTGGTCGAGCACGTCAGCTGGGAGTCGGTGTTCTTCATCAACATCCCGGTCGGCCTGATCGCGGTGGCCCTCGGTCTGTGGATCCTCAAGGACGTGCGGGCCGAGAACGCCGCCAAGTCCTTCGACGTGCCCGGCATCGCGCTGCTCTCGGTCGGGATGTTCGCGCTGGTCTTCGGCATCATCAAGGCCCCCGAGTGGGGCTGGGGCGACGCCCGGACGCTGCTGTTCCTGGGCGGCGCGGTGGTGCTGATGGTGCTCTTCGCGTTCTGGCAGGGCCGGGCGAAGGAGCCGCTGATCCCGCTCAGCCTGTTCCGCTCGGTGCCGCTGTCGGCGGGCGTGCTGCTGATGGTGCTGATGGCCTTCGCGTTCTTCGGCGCGATCTTCTTCGTGACCTTCTACCTCCAGAACGTGCACGGGATGAAGCCGGTCGACGCCGGCGTCCACCTGCTGCCGATGACCGGCATGATGATCGTCGGCTCGCCCCTGGCGGGCATCGCGATCGGCAAGCTCGGCCCGCGGATCCCGATCATGGTCGGGATGCTGCTCACCACCGGCGCGATGATCGGCATGTCCACCCTGGACACCGGCTCCGGCACCGGCGTGATGTCGCTCTGGTTCGTCCTGATGGGCCTCGGCATCAGCCCGGTCATCGTCGGCGCCACCGAGGTCATCGTCGGCAACGCCCCGCTGGAGCTGTCCGGCGTGGCCGGCGGCCTCCAGCAGGCCGCCATGCAGGTCGGCGGCAGCCTCGGCACCGCCGTGCTGGGCGCCCTGATGGCCGCCAAGGTCGGCGACGTGCTGCCCGGCAACTGGGCCGAGGCGGGGCTGCAGCCGGTCGAGGGGCCGCAGGCCGAGGGCCTCAAGCAGGCCGCCCAGCTGGGCATCACCCCGCCGGCCCCGCCCGGTACCCCGCAGCAGGCGGTGGACGCGATGGCCGGCGCCGTGCACCAGTCCTTCGTCAGCGGGATGTCGCTGGCCTTCGCGGTGGCCGCGGTGGTGGCCTTCGGCGCCGCCCTGCTCGCCCTGCTGACCCGCCGCGGCGAGACCGACGCGGGCCCGGCCGTGCACATCTGAGCCCGTACTCGTACGCGCGGCCCCGGACTCCGTGGGGGAGTCCGGGGCCGCCGTGCTGCTCGGACCCGGGGCGTCGGGTGTGGGGAACGCCGAAGGGCCGGACCCCCGTACGGGAGTCCGGCCCTCTCAGGCACTAGCGGGTGATCAGGCGTCGCCGCCGGCGGCACCCGGGTCGGCCGCGGCCACGTCCAGCAGCTGGTAGCGGTCGATCGCGTCCTTCAGCGCCGAGCGGTCGATCTTGCCCTGCTTGGCGAGCTCGGTGAGCACGCCCAGGACGACCGACTGCGCGTCGATGTGGAAGAAGCGACGGGCTGCGCCACGGGTGTCGGCGAAGCCGAAGCCGTCGGCGCCCAGCGACTGCCACTGGCCCGGCACCCAGCGCGAGATCTGGTCCGGAACGGCGCGCATCCAGTCGGACACGGCGACGAACGGGCCCTCGGCGCCCTGGAGCTTCTGGGTGACGTACGGCACCCGCTGCTGCTCCTCGGGGTGCAGCAGGTTGAACTCCTCGGCCTCCACCGCGTCGCGGCGCAGCTCGTTCCAGGAGGTCGCGGACCAGACGTCGGCCTTGACGTTCCACTCCTCGGCGAGGATGCGCTGGGCCTCCAGGGCCCACGGCACGGCCACGCCGGAGGCGAGGATCTGGGCCGGGATCTGGCCGGCGGTGGCCGGCGCGTACCGGTGCAGACCCTTGAGGATGCCCTCGACGTCCACGTTCTCGGGCTCGGCCGGCATCTTGATCGGCTCGTTGTAGACGGTGAGGTAGTAGAACACGTCCTCGCCGTGCGGGTGTTCGGCGCTGGAGCCGTACATCCGCCGCAGACCGTCCTGGACGATGTGCGCGATCTCGAAGCCGTACGCCGGGTCGTACGCGACGACGCCGGGGTTGGTCGAGGCCAGCAGGTGCGAGTGGCCGTCGGCGTGCTGCAGGCCCTCACCGGTCAGCGTGGTGCGGCCGGCGGTGGCGCCGATCACGAAGCCGCGGGCGAGCTGGTCGGCCATCTGCCAGAACTGGTCGCCGGTGCGCTGGAACCCGAACATCGAGTAGAAGACGTACACCGGGATCAGCGGCTCGCCGTGGGTCGCGTAGGACGACCCGGCGGCGATCAGCGAGGCGGTGCAGCCGGCCTCGGAGATGCCGTCGTGCAGCATCTGGCCGGTCGGCGACTCCTTGTAGGCCAGCAGCAGGTCGCGGTCGACCGACTCGTAGGTCTGGCCCAGCGGGTTGTAGATCTTCGCCGACGGGAAGAGCGAGTCCATGCCGAAGGTGCGGTACTCGTCCGGCGCGATCGGCACGAAGCGGTTGCCGATGCCCTTGTCCCGCATGAGGTCCTTGAGCACCCGGACGAACGCCATGGTGGTGGCGATGGTCTGGTTGCCGGAGCCCTTCTTGACCGACTTGTACGCGTCGTCGCCGGGCAGTTCCAGCTTGCGCGGGCGCACCTTGCGGGTCGGCACGTAGCCGCCCAGCTCGCTGCGGCGGTCGTGCATGTACTGGATCTCTTCCGAGTCGCGACCCGGGTGGTAGTAGGGCGGGTAGCCCTCGTCCAGCTGCTTGTCGGTGATCGGCAGGTGCAGCCGGTCGCGGAAGCGCTTCAGGTCCTCGACCGTCAGCTTCTTCATCTGGTGGGTGGCGTTGCGGCCCTCGAAGTTGGGGCCGAGCGTCCAGCCCTTGACCGTCTGGGCCAGGATGACCGTCGGCTGGCCCTTGTGCTCGCGGGCAGCCTTGAACGCCGCGTAGATCTTCTTGTGGTCGTGGCCGCCGCGACCCAGGTGCTGGATCTGCTGGTCGGTCATGTTCTCGACCATGGCGCGCAGGCGCAGGTCGCCGCCGAAGAAGTGCTCGCGGATGTACTGGCCGGTCTCGGTGGCGTAGGTCTGGAACTGGCCGTCCACCGTGGTGTTCAGCTTGTTGACCAGGACGCCGTCGCGGTCCTGCGCGAGCAGCGGGTCCCAGCTGCGGTCCCAGACCAGCTTGATCACGTTCCAGCCGGCGCCCCGGAACTGGGACTCCAGCTCCTGGATGATCTTGCCGTTGCCGCGGACCGGGCCGTCCAGACGCTGCAGGTTGCAGTTGACCACGAAGGTCAGGTTGTCCAGGCCCTCGCGGGCGGCCAGCGACAGCTGGCCGAGCGACTCGGGCTCGTCCATCTCGCCGTCGCCGAGGAAGGCGTAGACCTGCGAGTCCGAGGTGTCCTTGATGCCCCGGTGCTCCAGGTAGCGGTTCATCCGCGCCTGGTAGATCGCGCCGAGCGGGCCGAGGCCCATCGAGACGGTCGGGAACTCCCAGAAGTCCGGCATCAGCCGCGGGTGCGGGTAGCTGGACAGGCCGTACGGCGCCTTCGACTTCTCCTGGCGGAACGCGTCGAGCTGCTGCTCGGTGAGTCGGTCCAGCAGGAAGGCGCGGGCGTAGATGCCGGGGGAGGCGTGACCCTGGAAGAAGATCTGGTCGCCCGACTCGCCCTCGGCGTCCTTGCCGCGGAAGAAGTAGTTGAAGCCGACGTCGTACAGCGACGCGGAGGAGGCGAAGGTGGCGATGTGGCCACCGACGCCGATGCCCGGGCGCTGCGCCCGGGAGACCATGACGGCCGCGTTCCAGCGGGTCGCGTTGAGGATCTTGCGCTCGATCTCCTCGTTGCCGGGGAAGAACGGCTCGTCCTTGGTCGCGATGGTGTTGACGTAGTCCGTGCTGCGCATCTCGGGCACGGCGACACGCTTCTCGCGGGCGCGCTCGATCAGGCGCAGCATCAGGTAACGGGCACGCTCACGCCCCCGCTCGTCGATGGCCGCATCGAGCGACTCCAGCCATTCCGCGGTCTCCTCGGGATCGAAGTCCGGGACCTGACTCGGAAGGCCGCCAATGATGATCGGGTTGCGATCGGATCCGGAAGCCACGCTGTTCCTTCACTGTCGGTCGAAACTAGAGGTGTGTCGCGCCGCCTCCATCGTGCTACCGCGCTCGGAGATCCGTCATCTCTACCGATCGGTAACCATGCCGCCCACTGGGCGGAACGGTCTGGTGGTGCGCGTCGCGGGCTTCTTCGTCCGCTCCGTACACCCCCGGGTGTTACGAAAAGAGGTGGTCCGACCTGGTGTCCCGTCCGCCCGATGGCGGGCGGCCGGGGTGAGGGCCAACAGGAGACTCTACGCCCGCGCACGCGCGGACCCCGAATGCCGTTCGCATCTCGGGCACGCGTACGGCCTGTGGGCCGGGACCACCCGAAGCATCCTTGTCCCACGCAGAGAAGGGCAAATCGGTGTGATTCCCGACACCTCGCCCGGCGTGTCCCCGTGCGACACGTCAACCTTTGGGGGGGATCGGGGGTCGGGTACTTGCGCGAACCGCCGCGCCCGTGTGGACTACGGCCACAGCCTCGGCATGGATGCCGGGCCGAATACTGGAGGTTATTCCCGTGAGCGCGACCGCGGACCCCGCGGACAAGTCCAACCCGGCGACCCGTCTCGGCTTCGAAGAGGGCCAGATCGTCCAGGAGCTGGGGTACGACGAAGACACTGACCAGGATCTCCGCGAGGGCATCGAGGAGATCACCGGGACGGAGCTCGTCGACGAGGACTACGACGACGTCGCGGACGCCGTCCTGCTCTGGCACCGCGACGACGACGGGGACCTCACCGACTCCCTCGTCGACGCGCTGGAGTACCTGGCCGAGGGCGGGCTGATCTGGCTGCTGACGCCCAAGACCGGCCGGGACGGCCACATCGAGGCGTCCGAGATCGCGGACGCGGCCAAGACCGCAGGCCTGTCCCAGACCAGCTCGATCGCGGTGGCCAAGGACTGGGCGGCGACCCGCCTGGCGACCAAGTCCACGGCGAAGCAGCCCAAGCAGCGCTGAACGGGCCCCCGGGCCTCGCGCCGGGCCCCGTCGGAGGATCTCCTCCGGCGGGGCCCGGCGCTTTTGCGTGCGGGGGCCTGTGCGGTTGGTGCGGCAGGCGGCCGGGGACGCGGGTGTGGCAGCTGTTCGCTCAGAGCGGAAGGGCCGGACGGCCCGGTGGGCCGGGTCATCCGTTCGGCCGAACGTCGGTCAACGGATGCGAGGATGTCGCCTGCCGTGCCCGCCGCGCGGCCCGGTCGCGTCAGAAAGGTCCCGTTCATGGCCATCGAGGTCGGCACCCAGGCCCCGGACTTCGAGCTCAGCACCCAGCACGGGGAGACGGTCCGGCTGGCCGACTTCCGCGGCCGCAAGCACGTCGTCCTGGTCTTCTACCCGTTCGCCTTCACCGGGGTCTGCACCGGCGAGCTGGGCGCGATCCAGCGCGAGCTGCCCGGGCTGCAGAACGACGACGTCCAGGTGCTCGGCGTCTCCTGCGACTCGCAGTTCTCCCAGCGCGTCCTCGCCGACCGGGAGGGGCTGGAGTTCCCGCTGCTGGCCGACTTCTGGCCGCACGGCGAGGTCGCCCGCGCCTACGGCGTGCTGGACGAGCGGAAGGGCTGCCCGCTGCGCGGCACCTTCGTGATCGACAAGGCCGGCACGGTGCGCTGGAGCGTCGTCAACGGCCTCCCGGACGCCCGGGACGAGCAGGAGTACCTGAGGGTGCTGGCCGGCCTCTGAGGGCCCCGGAGGCACCAGGGGGCGCCGGCGGGGCGGCCGGGGCGCCCGGGGTGCCCGGAGGCCGGCCGCCGGTCCCGCAGGGCCCGTGCGACGCTCCGGTCCCGTCCGTTCGGGCGTGCGTGCGGGAACCCGGTACTACGCTCGGGCCGTTGGCGGAGTGCGGCGTACGTCCGTTTTTCGTCGGTCGGCGCCGTGAACCGCACCACCCGGGGGCACCACCCGTGCCTCCCGATTCTTGGAGGACACGTGGGAGTCAGCCTCAGCAAGGGCGGCAACGTCTCGCTCACCAAGGAGGCGCCGGGTCTCCAGGCCGTCGTGGTCGGCCTGGGCTGGGACGTCCGGACCACCACCGGGACGGACTTCGACCTGGACGCCAGCGCGCTGCTCTGCAACGAGCAGGGCAAGGTCGGTTCGGACGGGAACTTCGTGTTCTTCAACAACCTGAAGAGCCCGGACGGCTCGGTCGAGCACACCGGCGACAACCTGACCGGTGAGGGCGAGGGCGACGACGAGGCGATCAAGGTCAACCTGGCCGCCGTCCCGGCCGACGTGCAGAAGATCGTCTTCCCGGTGTCGATCTACGACGCGGAGAACCGCAGCCAGAACTTCGGCCAGGTGCGCAACGCGTTCATCCGCGTGGTGAACCAGGCGAACAACGCCGAGCTGGCGCGCTACGACCTCTCCGAGGACGCCTCCACCGAGACCGCGATGGTGTTCGGCGAGCTGTACCGCAACGGCGGCGAGTGGAAGTTCCGCGCCATCGGCCAGGGTTACGCCTCCGGCCTGCGCGGCATCGCCCAGGACTTCGGCGTCAACGTCTGATCCCTGACGTCTGATCGCCGACGTCTGATCCCAGGCGTCTGAACCCTGGCGTCTGATCCCTCCTGCCGCGCAAGGGTCTTGCGCGGCTCACCGGGGCGGCCCCGGACCTTCGAGGTCCGGGGCCGCCCCGGTTTCGTCGTGCTCCGGCGGGCCTCGTCGTGCTCCGGCGCCGTCCCGGCTTCGCCGGGGTCGGGCGCGCTGCGAGGATGTGAGTTCAGGAAGTTCAGCCGGCCGAAGCGGGCCGGCCGGGGCTACGGGGGACTACACCTGTAAGGCGCCCCGGGAGAAGCAAGGGAGGAAGAACACCATGGTGGTCACGCTCGCCAAGGGCGGGAACGTCTCGCTCACCAAGGCCGCGCCGAACCTGACGCAGGTCCAGATCGGCCTCGGCTGGTCCGCCCGTTCGACCACGGGCGCACCGTTCGACCTCGATGCGAGCGCACTGCTCTGTGGTGGCGGACGAGTGCTCGGCGACGAGTACTTCGTCTTCTACAACAACCTCAAGAGCCCCGAGGGCTCGGTGGAGCACCAGGGCGACAACCTCGTGGGCGGCGACGACACGGGTGACGACGAGCTGATCCTGGTCAACCTGGAGCTGGTCCCGGCCCAGGCGGACAAGGTGGTCTTCGCGGTCTCGATCTACGAGGCGGAGGCCCGGCTGCAGAACTTCGGACAGGTGCGCAACGCCTACATCCGGGTCGTCAACTCCGTCGACGGCCAGGAGATCGCACGTTACGACCTGTCCGAGGACGCGTCCAGCGAGACCGCGATGATCTTCGGCGAGCTGTACCGGTACGCGGGCGAGTGGAAGTTCCGCGCGGTGGGCCAGGGGTACGCCTCCGGCCTGCGCGGGATCGCGCTCGACTTCGGCGTCAACGTACAGTAAGGACGTAAAACGGACTTATCGCACTTAGTCAACGATCAGCGATCAATGATCGACGATCAAACGATCATGAGAACAGAGGGCAGTGCGGGGGTGACCTGACCGGGCCCGGCCCGGTCAGGCGTCTCGGGACCAGGCCGCCCCCGACACGGCCAGAACCCGAAAGGTAGCCAACTCCCGTGTTCCTCCGCACATTCGGCTGGTCGTTCGCGATCACCGCCCTGGGCCTGATCGCGGCCGGACTGCTCTGGGGAGCCCAAGGCTTCGGCATCGTGCTGATCCTCTCCATCCTGGAGATCTCCCTGTCCTTCGACAACGCGGTGGTCAACGCCACGGTGTTGAAGCGGATGAACCCGTACTGGCAGAAGATCTTCCTGACGGTCGGTGTGCTGATCGCCGTCTTCGGGATGCGCCTGGTGTTCCCGCTGCTGGTCGTCGGTCTCACCGCGAAGCTCAACCCGGCGACGGTGATCGACCTCGCGCTGCACACCAGCAGCACCCACAACGGCCTCACCTACGGCCAGTACCTGGAGGCGGCCAACCCCGCCATCGCGGCCTTCGGCGGCGTGTTCCTGCTCATGATCTTCCTCGACTTCCTGTTCGACGAGAAGGAGCACAACTGGCTGGGCTGGCTGGAGCGCCCGCTGGAGAAGGTCGGCAAGGTGGACGCCCTCTCCAGTGTCGTCGCCCTGGTCGCGCTGGTGCTGGCCTCGCGCTTCTTCGCGGCGGAGCACGCCGAAACCGTTCTGCTGGCCGGTGTGCTCGGCCTGATCAGCTACCTCGTCGTCGGCGGCCTCTCCTCGATCTTCGAATCGGGGCTGGAGGAGGAGGCCGAACGCGAGGAGGAGGCCGAGAAGTCCGGCAAGTCGATCGTCCAGGTGGCCGGCAAGGCCGCCTTCTTCCTCTTCCTCTACCTGGAGGTGCTGGACGCGTCGTTCTCCTTCGACGGCGTCGTCGGCGCCTTCGCGGTCTCCAACGACATCTTCCAGATCACCCTGGGCCTCGGCATCGGCGCGATGTACATCCGCTCGCTGACCGTGTTCCTGGTCCGCAAGGGCACCCTGGACGACTACGTCTACCTGGAGCACGGCGCCCACTACGCGATCGGCGCGCTGGCGGTGATCCTGCTGGCCGGGATCAAGTACCACATCCCGGAGATCGTCACCGGCCTGATCGGCGTCGCCTTCATCGGACTGGCCCTCGGCTCCTCGATGCTGCGCAACCGGCGCGAGGCGGCGGAGGAGGGGGAGCAACTCGTGGGCAGCGGGCGGTAGTCCGCCGCCCGCCGCCGCCCGCCGACGCTCGGTGGGTCACGGCGGGTTTCGGCGGGTCGAACGCAACGGCCGCCTCCGGGGATCCCGGGGGCGGCCGTTCGCGTTGCTCCTGCGGTGCTGCTGATCGGTATGGCCGGTCGGCGCTTCCGGGTCAGCCCAGCTGCTGCTCGATCGCGCGCAGCTTGCGCTCCAGCGAGTCCAGCTTCGGCATCGCCAGGGTGTCGTCGTCGGCCGTCAGGTCGATGGTCGAGCTGCGGTAGGACGAGGACGAGCTGCTCGTCGAGCCGGTCGTCGAGGAGGAGTAGGAGCTGCTCGACGAGGACGAGGAGGAGGACAGGTAGGAGTCGCTCGTCGAGGACGTGGCGGAGTAGGACGAACCGACGGCGGCACGCGGGCGGCGGCCGGCGTCCAGGGCGGTGGCGGAGGAGGTGTACGGGTCCTGCGCGGTCGAGGTGGCGTGGTCGCTCTCGGCGGCTAGGGCAGGCTCCGTAGCGCTCGGGCCGTCTCCGGCAGCCGTGAGCGCGGGCACCTGACGCCCGCCGCGGGCCCGGGCGAGCATGCCGCCCTGGCGGGAGATGGCCTTCAGCTCGGCCCGCTCGCGGCGGTCGGCGGACCGGGCGCGCACCTTGGCGTCCAGCTTCGCCTGACGCTCCTCGCGCACCTCCTCGACCGCCTCGTCCAGGCTGCGGACGTTCTCCAGCAGCATCAGCGACCAGGCCGCGTAGGTCTCGCGCGGGGCACGCAGCCAGCGGACGATGCGGATCTGCGGCAGCGGACGCGGCACCAGGCCCTGCTCGCGCAGCGCGGCCTTGCGGGTCTGCTTGAGCGCCCGGTCGAACAGGATCGCCGCCGAGATCGACATGCCGGAGAAGAACTGCGGGGCGCCGGCGTGGCCCAGGCCGCGCGGGGCGTGCACCCAGTTGAACCAGGCCGAGGCGATCGCGAACACCCAGACCAGCAGGCGGGAACCGAGCGCGGCGTCACCGTGGCTGGCCTCGCGGACGGCGAGCACCGAGCAGAACATCGCGGCGCCGTCCAGGCCGAACGGGACGAGGTACTCCCAGCCGTTGGACAGGCCCAGGTTCTCGATGCCGAAGCCCACCAGGCCGTGGAAGGAGAGCGCGGCCGCGACGCCGGCGCAGCAGAACAGCAGGGTGTACGAGGAGATGCCGTAGATCATCTCCTTGCGGCGGCGCCGCTCCTCGCTGCGCTCCCAGGAGTCGCCGGCCTCTTCGTTCTTCGAACTCTTGAATCGCAGCGTCGCCATCAGGATGGCGACGAACAGCAGGGCTGCGCCGCCGATGACGGTCCAGACCAGCTGTATGGAGGTCAGGTTCATTGCGGGTCGGGCCTCGGGTTTCCGCAGGGGACAAGGTTCACAACGCGACACAGGTGGTCAGGTCCCGCGGGGCGGGTGCCGCCTGACGGTTCGTTCGTCGCCGCACGACGTGTCCACCGCGCCCGCGCAGGGGCGGACGGGACACCTGTGCGGCTAGACGATATCGCGTCCGAAGGGGCGGCATGTTACGGGAGGGCGGCTTCCCCGGGCCAATCGACCCACCGGTTCGCGTCACGGGTGGGCGTGAACGGCCGGGCGGGGTAGGGAAAGGGGAAGTCCGGGTATCCGTCGGCCGGGTCGATGCCCGATCATGGACCGGCGGATCGTCAGACCGCCGCACGGAGGCAGGGGGAGAGGACGGGATGGTCTCGATCTGGGAGTACCTGCGCGGGGACAAGAGCTACACCTTCGACAACCCGGGCGCGCAGCACAAGGTCACGCTCACCAAGTCGGCGCCGCAGCACGCCATCACCGGCTCCGCCGCCACCACCGGCTACCTCTACGTCAACCTGCACTGGACCATGCGCTCGGGCGCCGTCCGGCCGAGCACCCGGGACACCCTCAAGCGGTTCTTCAGCCCGCGGATCCTCAGCCCGCAGGACCCCGACTCGCCGGGGAGCAACGAGCAGCTGAACGTCGACCTCGACCTGGCCTGCATGTACGAACTCTCCGACGGCACCCGGGGCGTGGTGCAGCCGCTCGGCGAACTCTTCGGCGACCTGCGCGAACCGCCGTACATCAAGCTCAGCGGCGACGACCAGTACGGGGCGCCCTCCGGCGAGACGATGTACGTCAACCTGGAGAAGAAGGACAAGTTCAAACGGCTGCTGATCTTCGTCTACATCTACGACGGCACCCCGGCCTTCGAGCAGACCCACGCGGTGATAACGATCGTGCCGCAGACCGGGCCGCGGATCGAGATCAAGCTGGACGAACGGGCCCGGGCGGCGCGCTCCTGCGCGGTGGTGCTGATCGAGAACGGCGGGGACAACCAGCTGACGGTGCGCCGCGAGGTGCGGTACGTCAACGGGTTCCAGGCGGACATCGACCGGCTGTACGGCTTCGGGATGCAGTGGCAGCGGGGGTACAAGGGGCAGCAGTCGAGCGGTGGGGGCTGAGTCCGGGGGCGCTTGGCGCGGGGGCGCGGCTTGCGGCGGGGCTTGGCGGGTCCGGGCGCTCGGCGGGGCCGTGGTGCTTCGGCGGCGGCCCCGCCGGGTCGGCTCAGTGCGGCTGGAACTGCGGGCCCTGCGGGGGCAGCGCGAACTCCTCGGCGGCCGGGGCCGGGGGCTGCGGCGGGACGGGCGGCTGCTGGCCGGTGCCCGGCTGTTGCTGCGGGTAGCCGTAACCGCCCGGGTGCTGCTGCGGGGGGACGGCCTGCGGCGGCTGCTGCGGGTAGCCGTAGCCGGTGCCCGGCTGGGGCTGGGGCTGGGGCTGCGGCGGGTACGGCTGGTTGGGCTGGGGGTAGCCGTAGCCGGTCGTGGGCGGGGGCTGCTGCGGGTAGCCGTACCCGGTGCCGGGCTGGTGCTGGGGGTAGCCGTAGCCGCCCGCCTGGGTGCCCGGCTGCTGGGTGCCCGGGTGGTGGGTCGGCGGTGCGGGCGGGGCCGGCGGGAGGTTCGGGGGCATGGTGGGCGGGGCCACCGGCGGGGGCGGGGTCGCCGGAGCGTTCGCGGCGGCCGGGGCGGTCGTGGGCTGGGCCGGGGCCTGGGGCTGCGGGACGGCCGGGCTCAGGGTGAAGGTGCCGGGCTCGGGCCGGGCCTCGGCGCGCGGGCCGGTCGGCGGGGTGGCGCGGGGGTCGACCGCGCCGGTGGGGGTGGCGGTGGAGGCGGGCGCCGGGGTCGGCGCGGCCTGGGGCGCCGCCGGGTCCTCGGCCTCGTCGTCGACGGTGATGCCGAAGTCGGTGGCCAGGCCGATCAGCCCCGAGGTGTAGCCCTGGCCGATGGCCCGGAACTTCCAGGTGCCGTTGCGCCGGTACAGCTCGCCCGCGACCAGGGCGGACACGTTCTCGGCGTCCACGATCGGGAACTCGGCCAGCGGCGCGGCGCCGTCACCGGTCGCGGCGTCGAAGAGCAGCAGCCGCAGCCCCGGGACGGCGCGGAACGGTCCGCCCTCGGAGGAGCCGGCCAGCACCACCCGGTCCACCCCGGCGGGCAGCTTGGCGAGTTCCACCTCGACCGTGTCGATGATCTCGGTGCCGCCGGCGGTGTGCTGCTTGGGCAGGTGGCGCACCAGGCCGGAGGGGTGGCGCGGCTGGTTGTAGAAGACGAAGTCGGCGTCCGAACGGACCTTGCCGTTGGCGCCGAGCAGCAGCGCGGACGCGTCCACGTCCGGCGCACCGGGCGTGGCGCTCCAGCGCAGCACGGCGCGGACCGCCGCCGCCGGCAGTGCGATGTTGGCGCCCTTGGCCATCACGTGCGTCATAGCGGACCATCCTGCCCGTTCGCCACCCCTTCGGACAACGTGACCGGGACCGTCGGCGTGGGAGCGGACTTTGCCAAGACTTGCGTTGGATCGAGGTTTGCGGCGGGCCCCTCCGTGACCGGCGGGTGGTCCGTTCGCGCCGGGTCGTCGCCCGGCGGATGATCGTTCCGAGTGGGCCGGGCGGCCGCCGGATGTTCCGGGAGTTCAGTGCCCCGGCGCCGGAATCGGCCGGAATCCGTCCGTACGATGGGCCTTCGAACAGGCCCCCGGGGGTCGGCGGAGGGGAGTCCGCCGGCGGTGCGTGCAGGCGGAACCGCGGGCCGGAGGCCGTCCGTCCGGCCGGCCAGCCCGCCGTCCAGCCCCGAGGAGGGCACCATGCGCCATTTCGGCCACCTCGCCGACGACGTCCGTGCCCGGCTGTTCGTCGAGCAGCCGCGGACGTTCACCGCGCGGAGCGAACCCGCGGTGCTCGCCACCGCCCTCGGCGGCACCCTCTACAGCCCCGCCACCAGGCCCGCACTGGCCGCCGACATCCGGAAGCAGGCGGCGCGGGGCGTGGTGTCGATGGTGCTCTGCCTGGAGGACGCGATCGCCGACCACGAGGTGGACGCGGGCGAGCGGAACCTGGTCGAGCAGGTGACAGACCTGGTCAATGATTTCACCGACTGCACACAGGACCATCCACTTCTCTTCATCAGGGTTCGCACGGCCGAGCAGATCCTCGACCTGGCCGAACGGCTCGGCCCGGCCGCCGGGCTGCTGAGCGGCTTCGTCCTGCCCAAGTTCACCCCGCGGAACGGCGGCGCCTACCTGGCCGCGCTCGCCGCCGCCGAGGCCGCCACCGGACGGCGGCTGTTCGCCATGCCCGTCCTGGAGACGCCCGAACTCGCCCACCTGGAGACCAGGCGCGAGCAGCTCTTCGGCATCGCCGAACTGCTCGCCGAGCACCGCGAACGGGTGCTCGCCGTCCGGCTCGGCGTCACCGACCTGTGCTCCGCCTACGGGCTGCGGCGCTCGGCCGACCTCACCGCGTACGACGTGGCCCTGGTCGCGGCCGTGATCGGCGACGTGGTCAACGTGCTCGGTCGGGCCGACGGCACCGGGTACACCGTGACCGGGCCGGTCTGGGAGTACTTCCCGGTGCAGGAGCGGATGTTCAAGCCCCAGCTGCGCCGCACCCCGTTCGCCGCGACGGCGGGCACCGCCCGGGCCTCCGGCGAGGAGGTCCGCCGCCGGATCATCGAGCACGACCTGGACGGGCTCATCCGCGAGGTCGAACTCGACCGTGCCAACGGCCTGTTGGGCAAGACCTGCATCCACCCCAGCCACGTCCCGGCCGTGCACGCGCTCTCCGTGGTCACGCACGAGGAGTACTGCGACGCCCGCGACATCCTCCGGCAGGAGCAGGACGGCGGCGGGGTACTCCGCTCGGCGTACACGAACAAGATGAACGAGGCCCGGCCGCACCGGGCCTGGGCGGAGCGGGTGCTCCTGCGGGCGGAGGTCTTCGGGGTGGCCCGGGAGGACGTGAGCTTCGCGGAGCTGCTGTCGGCCTGCCTGTGCGGCTGACGCCCTGACCGACACGCGTGATCCGAACGACCAGCACCACCGAAAGCGGGACCAGCAGTGAAGAGAGCAGAGACGACGGCCGGGGCGGGAGCGGGAACGGTGGGTTTGGCGGCGGCTGCGTTGGCGGCGTCGGCTTCGGGTTCGGCTTCAGCTTCGGTTTTGGCCAAGGCGGGTTCGGCCGCGGGGCGGGGTCGGGGACGGGCCGGCGCATCGGAGGGCGGGTGGACCGGGCGCTGGGTCGCCGAGCGGGCCGGGATCGCGCTGACCGGGTCGGAGCGGCTGCCCGAACTCGTCGGCCTGGCCCTGCGGTCCGGCAACCCCAAGCGCGCCCACCTGCTGGTCTCCAGCGTGCTCGGCAAGCACGTCCCGCAGCGGCCCGCCGTCGTGCACGGCGCCGGGCTCGAACTCGGCCGCCGGGTCCGGGAACTGCTCGGCCCCGCGGCGGCCGCCCGGGCCGTCGTGCTCGGCTACGCGGAGACGGCCACCGGCCTGGGCCACAGCGTTGCCGACGGCCTCGACGCCCCGTGTCTGCACTCCACCCGCCGCCCCGTCCCCGGGATACCCCCGCTCGGCGGCTTCGAGGAGGAGCACTCCCACGCCACCGGGCACCTGCTGCTCCCCGCCGACCCCGAACTCCTCGCGGGCAACGGGCCGTTGGTGCTGGTGGACGACGAACTGTCGACCGGCCGGACCGTCCTCAACACCATCCGCGAACTGCATCGCCGCCACCCGCGCGACCACTACGTGGCGGTCGCCCTGGTCGACCTGCGCTCGGCCGAGGACCGGCGCCGGCTCGCCGCGGCGGCCACCGAACTCGGTGCCCGGCTGGACGTGGTGGCCACCGCGAGCGGCGGCGTCGACCTGCCCGAGGACATCGTGGCGCGGGCCGAGCGGCTGATCGCCGCCGTCCCCCCGGTCGCCCTGCCGCCGGCCGTCGACCCCGCCCCGCTGGTCCGGGTCGAGCTGGACTGGCCCGCCGGGCTGCCGGACGGCGGCCGGCACGGCTTCACGGCGCAGGACCGCGAGCGGCTCGACGCCGTACTTCCTTCGCTGGCCGGGCAGTTGGCGGAGGCGCTGGCGGGTACGGGTGCGGGCGCCGGGGGCGCTGGGGGTGCCGCGGAGCGGGTCCTGGTGCTCGGCTTCGAGGAGCTGATGTACGCGCCGCTGCGGCTGGCCGAGGCGCTCGCCCAGCGGCTCGGCGGCGACCGCGTCCGCTACTCCACCACCACCCGCTCGCCCGTCCTCGCCGTCGACGACCCCGGCTACGCCATCCGCACCCGGCTGGTCTTCCCGGCCCACGACGACCCGCAGGACGACGGCTCGCGGGACCGCTACGTCTACAACGTCGCCCCCGGCGCCGACGGGGCCCGCCGCTTCGACGCCGTGGTGCTGGTGGTGGACGACGTGGCCGACACCCCGGCCCTGCACCAGGGGGAGTACGCGCTGCTGCGCCAGCTGCGGCAGGTCACCGACCGGGTGGTCCTCGCCGTACTCCCCTCGCACCGCCCGGCGCTGCCCTCCCCGTTGTACGGGCCGGAGTTCTCCTCCTACCGTCCGGAGGAGGTCGCCTGGCTGCTCAAGGACCTCTCCGACGTGCCGCTGGAGGCCCCCACCGAGGAGCGTGAGGAGGCCGTCCAGCAGGGCGGCGCGCACTACGCCGAGTCGCTGCCGGTCGAGTACCGGCCCAGCCCCGAGTACCAGGAGCTGTTCCACCAGGCGCTGCGCGGCTCGGCCCGCCGGATGGCGCTCGCCGTCGGCACCGTCGCCGAGACCCTGCTGCGTGAGCGCGGGCCCGGCCTGGTGCTCGCCTCGCTGGCCAGGGCCGGGACGCCGGTCGGCATCCTGGTCCGCCGCTGGCTGGCCTTCGCCCACGGCCTGTCCGTCCCGCACTACGCGGTGTCGATCGTCCGCGGCCGCGGCATCGACCAGGTCGCCCTGCGCTACCTGGCGGCCCACCACCGGGCCTCCGACGTGGTGTTCGTGGACGGCTGGACCGGCAAGGGCGCGATCACCCGCGAACTCACCGACGCGCTGGCCGGCACCGGCTTCGACCCGGACCTCGCGGTGCTCGCCGACCCGGGCCGCTGCGTCCGGACGTACGGCACCCGGGACGACTTCCTGATCCCCTCCGCCTGCCTCAACTCCACGGTGTCCGGGCTGGTTTCGCGTACCGTGCTGCGGGCCGGGCTGATCGGCCCCGGGGACTTCCACGGCGCCAAGCACTACGCCGAACTCGCGGGCGGGGACGTCTCGGAGGCCTTCCTGGCCGCGGTCGCCGCCCGCTTCGACGAGGTCCGCGCCCTGGCGGTCGAGGAGGCCGACCGGCTGGCCGCCGCCCCGGACCGCACGCCCGACTGGGCCGGCTGGGCCGCCGTCGAGCGGATCAGTGCGGAGTACGGCATCGACAACATCAACCTGGTGAAGCCCGGGGTCGGCGAGACCACCCGGGTGCTGCTGCGCCGGGTGCCCTGGCGGGTGCTGGCCCGGCGCGGCGCCGGGGCCGACCTCGACCACGTGCGACTGCTCGCCGCCCAGCGCGGCGTTCCGGTCGAGGAGGTGGACGGGCTGCCGTACAGCTGCGTGGGCCTCATCCACCCCCGCTACAGTCGGGGCGCGACGGGGGAGAGCGGACGGGCCGTGCGGGGGAGGGAGTCCTGATGGGTGCTGTCGACGGTTCGGACGTCGGCTTGGGAGACGTGGGCGGCGTGGGCGGCGTGGACGACCCGGGCGACGCGGGCGGCGTGCTGGTCGCCAGCGACCTGGACCGTACGCTCATCTACTCCGAGCGGGCCCTGGCGCTGGACGGCCCCGACCGGCTCGCGCCCCGGCTGCTCTGCGTCGAGGTGCTGGACGGGCGACCGCTGTCCTTCCTGACCGAGCGGGCCGCCGCGCTGCTGGCCGAACTGGGCCGCCGGGCCCGCTTCGTACCCGCCACCACGCGGACCGTCGAGCAGTACCGGCGGGTCAACCTGCCCGGCCCGCAACCGACTTACGCCATCTGCGCGAACGGCGGGCAGCTGCTGGTGGACGGCGAACCGGACCGCGACTGGCGCCGCGAGATCACCGCGCGGATCGCCGCCGACGCCGCCCCGCTGGACGAGGTGGTGAGCCGGCTCGCCCTGAGCGCCGACCCGGAGTGGACGCGCAAACGGCGGGTCGCCGACGAGCAGTTCGCCTACCTGGTGGTCGACCGCGACCGGCTGCCCGCCGGCTGGCTGCCCGAGCTGACCGGCTGGTGCGCCGAACGCGGCTGGCGGGTCTCGCTGCAGGGCCGCAAGGTGTACGCCGTGCCGCGGCCGCTCACCAAGAGCGCCGCGCTCGCCGAGGCCGTGCGGCGCAGCGGCGCGGGCACCGTCCTGGCGGCCGGCGACTCCCTGCTGGACGCCGACCTGCTGCTCGCCGCCGACGCCGGGTGGCGGCCCGGGCACGGCGAACTGGCCGACGGCGGCTGGACGGCCCCCGGCGTCACCGCCCTGGCGGAGGTGGGGGTGGCGGCGGGGGAGGAGATCGTCCGCCGGTTCCTGGCGGTGGTGACCGCCGCCCCCGTCGGTGCCGTGGTCGCCGGCTAGCTGCCGGTCAGCCGCAGCACCCGCCGCCGCAGCAGCCGCCCCCGCCACCGCCCGGGGCCTGCTGCGGCGCGCCGCCGGCCGAACCGGTGACGGCGACGGTGGACAGCAGCTTCACGGTGTCCGGGTGGCCCTGCGGGCAGACGGCGGGGTCGTTGGCCTGCGCCATCGTGCGGCGGAGCTCGAAGGTGGCTCCGCAGGAGCGGCAGCGGAAGTCGTAGCGTGGCATACCGGCAGGGTACCGACCGCGCTCAGCGGTGCTGGCCCAGATCGCCGCGGATCATGCCGATCACCCGCGCCGCCGTCTCCCGCACCGCCGCCAGCTCGGTCAGGAAGTACCAGTAGTCGGGGTGCCGGCCCGCCGCCTGGAGGGTCTCCACCGCGCGGTCCAGCCGGGCCACCGCCTCGTCCAGCGGGGCGGCGTGCCGCGGGTCCGGCGCGGTGCGGCCCGCCATCGCCAGGCGCTGGGCGTCCCGGACGGCGAAGCGGGCGCGCTCCACCTCCCGGTTCGGGTCGTGCTGCACCTCGTTCAGCTGCCGCAGCCGGTCGTTCACGGCCAGCACCGAGCCGTCCGCGGTGTCCAGCAGCGCGCGGACCGTGCCGATCGCGGCCGTGGCGTCCGCCCACCGCTGCTCGTCCCGGGCCCGGGCGGCCTCGGCGAGCTTGCGCCCGGCGGCCCGGCCCGACTCGGCGACCTGCTCGGGCACCCGCTGGAGGTCCTGCCAGCAGGCCGTGCTGAACCGGCGGCGCAGCTCGCTCAGCGCCGGATCGACCGTCGCCGCCTTGGTCTCCAGCGCCTGGATCCGGGTCCGCAGACTGGACACCCGACGGTCCAGCTCCCGGGCCCGCTCGGGCAGCTGGGCGGCGTCGGCGGTGATCGCCTCCGCGCGCCGCCGCACCTCGTCGGCCCGGTGCAGGGTGGCCGCCACGCCGTGCCGGGCCGCCCCCTCGTTCAGCCGCCCCAGCTCCGGCGCCAGCTCGGCCAGCCGGGCCGCCAGGTCGTCCGCCCGCAGCCCGGCGCCGCGCACCTCGTCCAGCGTGGTGGTCGCCTCCAGCAGCGCGCGCTTGGCCTGCTCGACGGCCGGCGTGACCCGCATCAGCTGCTGCTCGGCGTGGAGCAGGGTCGGCTGGAGGCGGCGCAGGAAGTCGGTCAGCTCGGCGCGGGCCGAGCGGAGCTGGCCCTGCACGTCCGTCAGCAGCCTCCGGGCCTGGGCCGCCGAACCGGCGTCCAGGGCCTCGTTGTCCAGGTCATGGGCGTCGAGCGCGGCCAGGTAGTTCACCGTGACCTGCTCGACCCGGCCGGAGATCGCCGGCAGCTCGGCCAACGCCCGCTGCGCCGCCACCCCCTCCTCGGCCGCCCGGACGGTCTCCACCGCCAACTGCAGCTCGCGCTGCGTCTCGTCCAGCTCGTAGAACGCCTCCTGCGCCGCGGCCCGCGCCTCCCTGGCCTCCGCCCGCACCCCGTCCCCGGCACCCCGCCGGCCCCACCAGCCGCCACTGCCCGCCGAGGCCAGCCCGACCGCCCCCAACGCACCCGCCAGCACCACCGGCAACACCAGCGCGTCGCCCAGCGCACTCCCCGCCCGACGCGACCCCCGCCGCCCGCTCCCGCCGGCCACCGCCACTGCGCGCTCCCTGCTCCGACCCGCTGATCCGCGCCCCATTCTCCCCGATCCCCCCACACCCGGGGAGCCCCCTCCCTCCCGCCCACCACCGCCCACACCACACCACCCCTCCGGACCAGGTACCCTAGGCACTCGTCGTACGCCCGAAGGGCCACGACCGGGGGCGCGTAGCTCAGTGGTAGAGCGCTGCTCTTACAAAGCAGATGTCGGCGGTTCGAAACCGTCCGCGCCCACCAGCACAAAAGGCCCGCAGCGATCATGCTGCGGGCCTTTTGACTGCACCGATTGACGGCAACCGCTGATGTCAGCCGGTCTTGCGGCGCCTCTTGAGCAACCGGTCCATGTGCCCGAGGGCCTCGCGTCGTGTCTCCTCCGAGACGTGGGTGTACACGTTCATGGTCACTGCGATCTGCGAGTGGCCGAGGATCTCCATCACCACCCGCGGCGCGACGCCGGCGGCGAACAGGATCGTCGCGCAGCCGTGCCGCGTGTCGTGGAGGCGGATGCGCGGCAGACCGGCTTCGGCGCCGATCCGCTCGAAGGAGCGGCTGAGGTTCCGGGGCTCGATCGGCCGACCGGTCCGCGTGGTGAACACGTACTCGGTGTCCTCCCAATCCCGGCCGGCCTCCTCCCGCTGCTTCGCCTGCTGGAACCGCCGCCACCGCAGGGGAGCGATGCACATTGCCGGCAGCGGGATCGCCCGCGTCCGGCGGTTCTTCGTGCTGTCGGCGTACAGCTCCTTCTGCACGCGCTGGAGCTGGGTGCGAACGGTGAGCTTGCGGCCGTCCAGGTCGATGTCACTCCAGCGCAGGCCCAGGATCTCGCCGCGCCGCAGGCCCAGCGTGATGGCCAGCACGAACGCCGTGTACAGCGGGTCCGGGCGCGCGGCCTCCAGGAAGGTGACCGTTTCGTCCAGCGTCCACGTCTTCATCTCGCGCACCTCCACGCGCGGGGCCGGGACCAGGGTGGCCACGTTTCGGCTGATCAGTTCTTCGCGGCAGGCCGCCGTCAGGGCCGTGCGCAACACGCGGTGCGACTCCTTCGCCGTGGCGGCGGATGCCTCCCGCGTCACGGTGCTGACGAGGCGGCGCACGTCGGGGACACTCAGCGACTCCAGGCGCTTGGTCCCGATGTGCGGGATCAAGTAACGCCGGACGTGCGTCTCGTACTTGGCGTACGTCGTCTTCTTGCGCTGCGGCCGGATGAACTCCTCCAGCCAGTAGGGGAGCCACTCGGACAGCTTCTGCGAGCGCGTCGGGGTCGGGACGCCGTCCCGGGCGCGCTTCACGAGGTCCTGCCGCTTGGCGTCGCACTCCTCCCAGGTGTCGCCGTAGACGGTCTTGCGCTTGCGGGTGCCGTCGGGCTGCGGCACGTATACGCGCCCCTCGTAACGGCCGTCCTTGCGCTGCCAGATGCTGCCGGCACCATTCGGGTTCTTTCGGGCCATCAGGGACAGTTCTCCTCGGTCTTGGCGCGGATGTAGTCGGCGAGGCTGTCGACGGCGATCCGTCGGCAGCGGCCTTCGGTGAAGCTGACGAGCGTCTTGGCGCGGATGAGGTCGTAGACCTTGCTGCGGCTCATCCGGAGTGCGGCCATGACCTCGGGCACGGTCAGGGCTTCGGGGATGGCGGTGGCCATTGGGCGGCTCCCGGGGGTCGAGGCAGCAAAAAGGGGACGGAGCCGGTTGGCTCCGCCCCTTCCTTCTCTGGGATCCGCTACCGCCGCTACTGCCGCTACCTCCCTGGTCAGGGGCATGTTTGTGGTAGCGGATTTGGTAGCGGTAGCGGATTGGTGCCGCTCCCGCCGGGGTGGGTGGGAGCGGCGGTCGGCCTACGGCGCGGCGGCGGCCGGGGAGTCAGGTAGCGGATCGGTATCCGCTACCTCCGGTGCATCCGCTACCGGATACAGGGTCCTGACCTGCGCGGTAGCGGCAGTAGCGGCGGTAGCGGATTCCTGGGAACGGGGCGGGCAGTACCGCAGCCACGCGTCGGCCAGGTCCGAGGCGTAGTAGCCCTTGGCGCTGCTCTTGGGGCCGGTCTTGATGTTTCGGGGCTTGATGGGGTCGTTGTCGGCGGTGACGTAGTCGCCGAGCATCTTGGCGAGGGCGCGGGCGGTGATGGGCTTGCCGTCGAGGTCGGCCCACGGGGCGTCGTCCAGCTCGGCGAGCTTGCTGAGCAGTTCGGCGCTGAGCATCCGTTCGGCGCCGTCGAAGATGTCCCGCAGGTCGGTGAGGAGGCGGATGCCGACGCTGCCCTTGTCGTTGGCCTTGGAGGCGGTGACGAGCTGGACGCAGGCGGTTCGGGCGCGCTCGGGCCAGTGCCCGCCGGCGGCGTCGGCAACGGCGATCAGGGGCTCCCACACGTCGGCGGGCCGGTCGCTGATGCCCTCGGGCAGCTCCGGCCACACGTCGTGGAGCTGGTCGCGGACGCTGTCGGCCCAGGCAGCGAGGCGCTCGCGCAGGGCATTGCCCTGGGGCTTGTGGGTGCGCTCGCGGTAGGGCTCCACCGTCTCGTTGGGGGCCCGGCGGCGCATCCGGATGATGACGGAGCGGCTCATGATGGTGTCGGGCAGGTCGCCCAGGCCGCCCATGGCGAGCGCGGCGTAGACGGGGAAGGGCTGCACGGTCTGGGTGCCGCCCTCGCCGACGCAGCGCAGGACGACGCCGGAGCGGCGGTGGCCGGAGTTGATGAGGCCGCGCAGGTCTTCGTTGCCGGCGGCCTTGGGGCCGAAGACGGTGTCGACCTCGTCGTACAGCACGGTCGGGCGGGCGTCGGCGTCGGAGACGGTGCGGAACAGCGCGGCGGGGCTGACGTCGGTGGTCAGCACCGGGCGCGGGGCGACCGTCTCCATGATCTCCAGCGCCCGGGTCTTGCCGGATCCGGGCTCCGGGGAGAGGAACGCGATGCGCGGGGTGGACTCGAAGCAGTCGAGCAGGTGGGTGTGGGCGTCCCACAGCACGACCGCCGTGTACGCGGCCTCGCTGGGAAACACGTTGAAGCGCCGGTGGAACGCCTCGACAGCGTCGAGCACGACGGCGCCGTCCTCGGGGCCCGGCCGGTCCGGGGTCTTGTTGCTCTTAAGGGGGGAGTTCGGGAGGGTCATGCGGCGTCTCCGGCCGGGTTGTGGGCGATAGACCAGTTCAGGGCGTTGGTGATGGTCGCGTCGGCCTCGCGCGCGGTGAGGCCAGCCTTCTCCGCCGCTCCCTTAAGAGCGTTTTCGACCTCGGCCCGGCTGAGCTTGCCGTTGGCGACGAAGCGACCCAGCGCGCGGGCGGCCCGGGTGAGGGTCCAGTTGCGGATGCCCTCCCTGGCGTCGGCGACGTTCGCCGTCTCGTTGCGCAGGGCGGCGTCGACGTACGCGGGACGGTTGCCCGTGGCGCGGCGGTCGAGCCGGACGAGCGGGGCGACCGGCCGCGGCGGCGGGGTGAGCAGGCGGGCGATCCAGTCGGGCAGCGGCGCCGGGTCAGTGTCGATGGCGACGTCGTAGTAGCGCCCGGCGACGTTGCTGCCCGCGGCAACGACGTAGCCGCCGCCCGCTCGGGTGTCGATCAGCCAGCCCAGCCCGGACCCGTGGTGTCCAGCGGTGTTGCGCAGGGTTACCCCGGCGGGGGCGGTGAAGTACAGGTGCCGGCCACCGCTCGGGGTGGCGACGGTGTAGGTGCCACCCGGGAACGGCCGACCGTTGCGCTCGCACAGCGCGAGCAGCACGTCGTACCCGTCCGTCGCCCACTGCTCGGCGCACTCCGGCGGCGGGGTGGCACCAGGCTTGGGGGTGTCGAGGTCGATCACGACTAGCCCGGAGGGCCCGGTCGCGAGGCCGATCCCGTACGGCCCGTGCGACCAGGTGCGGCGCACGGTGTCGGGGTCGAGGGTGGCGCGCTGCTCCCAGCCCTGGTGGCCGGTAGCGCAGGGGCCGGTGCGGGGGCAGGCGGTGGAGGCGTGCAGGGCGGGCTTCTTGCTGCGGGGCAGCAGGGGGAAGATGTGCCAGCCGCGTTCGACGGCGGCGAGGGCGGCGGTGAGCAGGGGGTTGCCGGTCACGGCGAATCCCTTCGGCGGGTTGAGCCCGAGGCCGATGCGATTGGTCGGCCCCAGGCGAGCAGTTCGGGCTAGAACAGGGAGTCCGGCTCAGCAGCCGGGGCGCTCGCCTGCTGGGCCTTTGCGGCGGCGCGGCGGGTGGCGTCGTGGCACTCCGGGCACCACGCGACAAGCGCGGTCTTCGGCAGAGCGGCGGCCTTGTGCGCGGGCAGCAGCAGGTCGGCTGGCTCAGCCGGGGCGGCGAGCAGGCGAACGGGGCCGGTGCCGTGGCGGCGGCCGTAGCCGCCGTGGACGGTCTTGCAGCGTCCGCCGTCCTTCTCGTGGCTGGTGCCGCAGGTGCCGCGGCACTGGCAGCGGCCTGCGGAGGCGGCGATGACGGCCTGCCACAGACCTTCGGTATCACCGAGCGGTGGGGTGCGGGTGGTCATGCGGCTTCCAAGGCGGTGAGGCGGAGGTACTGGTCGGCGATGTGGCGGGTGTAGGCAGGCGGGATGGCCTTACGGGCTTCCTGGTTGGTCATCCAGGTGCAACCCATGGCGTCGGCGTAGGCGCGTTCCTGGCTGTGGTCGAAGGCGAGCAGGCCGCGCGGGTGCCAGCACGGCGGTACCAGGTCAGCGGTGGCGCCCCACGAGGTCTCGAACGCGCGGTGCCGGCGGACCTTGAGGCCGAACTGGGTTCCGCACAGCAGGTAGTCGTGGCGGATCGGGGCTTCGGGGACGTTCTCGATCACCCACGGGCGGCCGGTGGCCTCCATGATGCGGCGCCCGTCCGGCACCAGGTCGGGGTGGTCGGTGGGGGTGCCGCGCCACCTGGTGACGGTGGCGTAGTGCTCGCACGGCCAGGAGCCGTGGATGAGGTCGAACTCGTGGCCGTGTTCGGCGACGAACTCCAAGGCATCGGCCTGGACGAACTCGAAGGGGTAGTTGGGCTGGGGCGCGATGTCGACGCCGACGACGTCGAAACCGGCCAGGTGGTAGCCCATCGCGGCACCGCCGGCGCCGCAGCACGCGTCGAGAACGCGTGGCCGGGCACCGAGGACGGTCGGTCGAGGGAGGAAGGGGCCCATGGCTTCTCCATGAGGGAGGCTCACGTCGTGTGGTTCCGAGCGCGGCCCCCTCTGTGTCGGTGGGGCTGGCTAGGTTGGACCGAGGGCCGCGGGGTGAGCGCGGCAATGGCCGTGGACGGCAGGGAGGGGACGATATGGGTGCGTGGCTGGCGTTGTCGGTGGGCGAGGACCGGCTGCACGGGGGCAACGACGGCTACGACGACAGCCCGTCCGAGCACTACAGCTGGGACAGCACGGTGCCCAACCACGGGCGCCTTGCGGTCGGTGACGTGATCGCGCTCTGGGACGCCAAGGTGTTGCTCGGCATCTCGGTGATCGAACGGATCGACATCGGACAGGCCGTCAAACCCGTCCACAGCTGCCCGGTGTGCGGCAAGGCGGACTTCTATCCCCGCAAGAAGCAGGAACTTCGGTACTCCTGCCGCAAGTGCGAGGCACAGTTCGACGAGCCGAAAACGCACCACAAGGACGTGACGACCTATCGGTCGCGGCACGGTTCCGCCTGGGTCGACATGGCAGGCGTGCTTCCCGGCTCCGTGCTGCGAGCCCTGTGCGACTCCCCGAAGTCGCAGCACAGTCTGCGCTCACTTCAGTGGGAACGCCTGCGGGCAGCGATCGCCGAGACCGGCACGGTGACCACCGTGCGGATCGCCGACGCCGCACGCCACGCCATCGCCGGTGGCCACCGCAGCGCGACGGTGCGCGCCCGCATAGGGCAAGCCGCGTTCAGGCGCCGGCTGCTGGCGGACCACGGCGAGGTGTGCTCGTTCACCGGGCCCGCACCGGCCGCCGTACTGGAAGCCGCCCACCTGTACAGCTACGCGCTCGACGGGCGCCACCATGACGACGGCGGCCTGCTGCTGCGCCGGGACGTCCATCGGCTGTTCGACCTGGGGCATCTCGCCGTGCACCCGGGCCGCCTGACGATCGACGTCTCGGAGGATCTGCGTGCCTACCCCGCCTATGGGGGTCTTCACGGTGTCGCACCCGCGATCGGGCTAGCGGACGGGCACCTGCGGTGGCTTGAGGCCCACTGGCGCACCCACCGCGGCGAAGTCACCGCCTGAGGCGGGCGGACGCGCCTGCACCCGTCGCGCACCAGGTGCTTCGGAACTGAGGTGCAGCAGCGCGTGCTCGCCGATGAAACGCGTGTAGGCTGGTGGGATGGCCTCGGCCAACTCCCGGCGGTCGGTGGTCCAGTGGATGCCCATGGCGTTCTGCCACTCAGGCACGGTGCCCTTGCCGCCGCCGTTGCCGTAGACCTGGAAGTACCGGCCCTCGTACCGGACGCCGTGCCGGTAGCCGGCCGTGCGACCCCGGTGCGGGACGTGCGGGGGCTGGAGGGCGAACCAGCCCCCAAGCTCGAAGATCCGGTGCCGGATGACACGCAGGCCGAACATCTCCCCGCACAGCTTCAGATCGGCCCGCATGCGGCGGGAGGCGCGGCCGGGGGGCTGCTCGATGACGTACGGGCGGCTGGTGGACTCCAGCGCCTCGCGGGTGGGTTCCAGCAGGTCCGCATACCGGTCGCGGCGAGCCTGGTTGGTACCCGCGGTCAGGGTGCAGTCGAACTGGCAGGGCGGTCCGGCGGAGATCAGGTCGAACCGCTCGCCGTGGGCGGTGATGGTCTCGATCGCGTCGCCGTGCAGGAACGGGAAGGGGTAGCGGGGCTGGTCGAGGATGTCGACGCCGACGACGTCGAACCCGGCCAGCCAGAACCCCATGCCGGCGCCGCCGATGTTGCAGTAGGCGTCCAGCACGGTCATGCCGTTCCACGGCCGGGCGGGTAGCCACTCGGCCGCCGGGCGGAGCGCGAGGGCGAGCGCGGTCATCGGGCGCCCCCGAGCAGGTCGTTGACCAGGTGGGCGTGGGCGTTGGCCCAGATGGTCAGTTCCTTGACCACCGACTTGGCCTCGATCGTCATGATCTGGCCCGGCTTGGCGGAGCCGGGTTCGATCAGCAGGTGGTCGGGCACGGGGAGGAGCAGGGTGGCGGTGGTCAGGAGCAGGGCTTTGTCGGCGTCCGGCTCGAAGAGGCGCTGGAATGGGCCGCGGTCGGTGCTCCACAGGTCGGGCTGCCAGTCGTTCAGGCGGCGGTCGGGCCGGTGGGCGAGGGCGGCGTGCCGCAGGGGCATCTCGATGCGCAGTGCCACGTCGCGGTTGTCGCCGGTGGCGGAGACGACGGTGATGTTGTGCAGGTCGGGGCGGATGCGCACGTAACCGGGGGACATGACCGGGCTGGTGGCGATCTGCCAGGCGCTGCACGCGAACTCGGCGGCGGTGAGCGGCTGTCCGTCGTCGTGCAGCAGGCGCGCGTTGCGGGCGAGGTAGGAGCCGTAGCGGGAGTCGCCGTTGGAGGCGTGCTCGCGGTCGTGGACGTCGTCGACGAAGGCGAGCGTGCCGTTGGTGAACTGGGGCATGCTGGAGTCCTCTGGTCTCTGAGAGGGGATCGGACGGGCCCCGCAGCAGCCGGACGACCTTGCCGGGATGGCCGTCTGCTGCGGGGCCCTTTTGTGCTGCTCGGGGGTGTGGTTCGGCTAGAACGGCGGCTCGTCGCCACCGCCGGCCGGGGCGCCGCTCCACTGGGCGGCGGGCGCGCTCGGCGCCGCGGTGGACCACTCGTCGGCCGGGCGGGCGGTCGGGGCGCCGCTGGTGCGCTGGGCCTTGGTGACCTTGGCGGTGGCGAAGCGCAGGCTGGGGCCGACCTCGTCGATGTCGAGGCCGAGCATGGAGCGGTTCTCGCCCTGGTCGGTCTTCCAGTTGTGCTGCACGAGGCGGCCGGTGACGACGACGCGCATGCCCTTGGTCAGGGACTCGGTGATGTGCTCGGCCATCTCGCGCCAGGCGGTGGCGCGCAGGAACAGCGTGGTGCCGTCCTTCCACTGCCCGCTGGCCTTGTCGTAGGTGCGGGGGGTGGAGGCGATGGTGAAGCGCGCCATCGCGGTTCCCTGCGGGGTGAAGCGGAGTTCGGGGTCGTCGGTGAGGTTGCCGACGACGGTGATCGGGGTTTCTCCCACGGACACGGGTGCCTCCCAGGGCATCGGTGGTGTCGGGAGCGGGTCTGCCCGTCCCCCGCACCGCCCGGGCCCCGGCCGCTGGTTGCGGCGGTGGTCCGGGCGGCACGGCCGGTCGGGCGGGCCGGTCAGTGGTGCGGGCCGTCGCAGTACGAGTCCTCGCAGGAGCAGCCGTCGCACTCGGTGCAGATGTCGTCGGAGCAGTCCTCGCACAGCTCGTGGCCAGGGCAGTTCTCGTCGGCGCATTCGTCGCAGTAGTGACCGGGGCAGCCCCAGGCGTCGCATTCGTCGCAGTAGGACACGGTGATCTCCAGGGGTCAGCGGTTGCGGTTGGTGACGTTGACGCTCACGTTCACGGCGCCCTGCCCGCCCCTACCGCCCCCGCCGCCGTTCTTGAGGAGGTAGAGGACGCCGAGGGCGGCGACGAGCAGGCCGAGACCGGTGGTGGCGGCGGCGAGGGTCTGGAGCAGGAAGCCGACGCCAAGTCCGGCGCCGCCGATGCCGATGCCGCCGGCGAGCAGGCGGGCGGGCCACGGGTCGCGTACCGGGACCGGCGCGATGGCGGGCGCGTGCTGGGCGGGCAGGTAGGCGAGGGCGGGCCCGGGCTGGTGGATCGGGGCCGGGAGCGGTGCGGACGGGTGGTAGAGGGCGAGGGGCGCCGCTATGGGCGGGGTCTGGGTGGCGTAGTAGGGGGTGCCGTCCGGGGTGTAGAGCACCGGGGCGGCGAACGGCTGCGGGGCGGTGGTGTGGTCCACGGTGCTTCTCCAGTCGTTGAGTTGGGGTGGGTTCAGTGGAGGGTGGCGACGTAGTGGGCGATGGAGTTGAGGGCGCTGTTGACGGGTCCGGCGAGGCCGGTGCCGGCGATGGTGAAGCCGGACAGCCAGATGAGGACGGCGCTTCCGGCGCTGACGCGCTGGGAGCGGACGAGGACGACGGTGATGATCGCGAACAGCAGGGCGGAGGAGACGGTGACGATCACGAAGGGGGTCCTTCCGGGTGCTCCGGGGCGGCTCCCGGGATGCGGTCGACGGGGTGTGAAAGGGGGGGTCAAGATCAGGTGCCAGGAGGGGTGACAGAGGGGTGACAGTCGCCGACTGTCACCCCTCGCGCGCACGCGTTACCTGGGGAAATCGGCCCGAGGTGACAGTCACCGACTGGCGCCTGTCACCTGACAGGCGGGTTCAGGCGGCGGCCGGCTGGAGCGGGATGATCTCGTAGCGGCCGGCGGTGTCGGTCTCGCGCAGACGGCCCTTGATGACCATCTCGGAGACCTGGGAGGAGACCCACTGGCGGGAGCGGTGGAAGCGGTCGCAGTGCTCCATGAAGTCGACCGGGCCGATCTCGGTGTGGCCGGCGGCCTCGAACTCGGCCAGGATCTCGGCCATGGCCTGCCGGGCCTCGTTCTGGCCGAGCTTGGTGCGCGGCGGGACCTCGGGCGGGGCGATCTCCACCACCCGCTGGACGGGCGGGAGTTCGGCGTCGGGGTCGATCCACCCGTCTTCGTCCTCGCCGTCCTCGTCGGCGGTGAGGTCGTAGTCGTAGTCCACCGGGGTGTTCTCCTCGTAGATGCCGCCGTCCTGCTCGCCCGCGGCGGCGGGCAGGGCGGGAAGCGGGTAGCGGGTGCGCTGGGTGAAGGCCGGGCCGACCGCGTTCGCCGCGGCCTTGGCGGTGACCGGGTCGCACTGGGCGCGGATGCTGGCGAACTCGGCGACGGCCCGGGCGATGGCGTCCACCGGGGTGAGGTAGGAGCGGCCCGGGGTGGCCCAGAACGTCTCCGGGATGCCGTTCGCGGTCAGGTAGGAGTAGCCGGGCTTCTTGTCCTTCCACGCCTGCGGGGAGGCACCGGCGTCCATGGCCTCGTCGGGCAGGGCGAACATGGCGTCGCGGTCGTCACGCAGGCCGAACACCCAACTGGAGCCGAGGGAGGCGCGCGTGTCGGTGCTGATCTGCGTCCCGGAGGCGCGCTGGAGCGAGATGACGAGGCCGATACCGGCGGAACGGGCTTCCTGCGCGGGGCCGGTGAACACGTCGTCGTCGGTCTCGCGGATGGTCTTGGCGGCTTCCTCGGCCCAGTAGAGCAGGTAGGGCATGCCCGGAGAGCCGTCCGCCTGCGTCTCGGCGCAGGCGGGTTCCCACTGCTTGTAGCCGTACTTGGCCAGCCAGGACGTGCGGGCCGGGATCACGGCCTTGAGCGCCGTGATCTGGGCCTTGGTGTCGTCCATGGTGAGCGCGGCCCAGTCGATCGCGGGCAGCAGCGGGCCGAGGGTCTGCTCCGCCTTGGCGGGGTCGGACGCCCACACGATGACGTCGCGGCGGGTGATGACCTCGGTCAGCGCGGTGAGGCCGCCCTCGGACTTGCCGGAGCCGGTCATCCCCATGATCAGCAGGTGCATGGCGTTGCGGCCGGCGTCGGGGTCGCCGGGGAAGAACATCGCCATGTCGGCGCCGTCCTCGTAGATCCCGACGTGGATCGGGTCGGCGATGGAGCCGCCCGGGTAGGACGGGCCCGGGTAGGGGGCGCCAGCCTTGAGCAGGTCGTTGGGCACCACGGTGAGCACGGCCTTGGACGAGTCGTCGGCGTCCGGGGTCATCCGTACGGCGTTCTTGGCGACCCGCAGCGCGCTGGCCAGCTTGGGCAGGGCCTTGGACACGTCGTCCGGGGTCAGTTCGCCGCCGGGGAGCTGGAGACCGAACGTCGCCTTGTTCGGCTGCACCGTGGCCGAGGTGACCATGGTCTTGGCGAGCCCGACCTTCTCCAACAGTCCCTTGTCGGCGCCCTCGCCTGCGCCCTCGGGGTTGACCCGCAGCAGCTGGCGGATGTTCCACGTCGCCGCGAGCGCCGATCCCCCTATCAGGTAGAGGCTGGGCAGGGGGCCGGCTGCGGGCCCGGCGAGGGCCGCGGCGGTGAACCACGACGTCCCGGCCGCAACGGTGATGGCGGAGTGCAGGCGGCGCTGCTGGCTGGTGGGCTTGCCCGCCCACCAGGTGGCGGCCGTGAGGCCGAGCGAGGCGAGAGTGAGCCCGACCGCAGCAGCGGCGGACTCGCCCCACATGACGTTCGCGGGCAGCGACAGGATCCCGGTGCCACCGGCGACGATCCACGGCGGCAGGTAGGGCTTCATGCGGTGGAGCAAGTACTCGCCGACGCCGCCGGCGTGCTGGTTGGGGTCGAGGTGCAGGTAGCCGGTCTGGCCGGTGTCGAGGTGGGCGAGGGTCTGGGGCTGGTGGCGGCGCACGGGCGGCCTCCCTGGGCTGCGGGGCGTGGGGTGGGGAGGGGCCCGGCTGGGGCAGCGCGCGGCACAGCTCACTCGACCGATGGCGGGGTGGTGGGCTGTGCGCGCCCTGCCCCGGCCGGGGATCAGGGGCGGGTCAGCCGCCGAAGTCGAACTTGCGGCGGGGCTGTCGGCGGGGCTGGGCCACGCGGGAGATCTCGGGGTCGTACTCACGCTGGAACGCGGCGTAGGTGCGGGCGATCTCGGCGGCGCAGTCCTTCGCGTCGTCGGCGGCCTTCTTCAGGTGCTTGGCGACCCGCCGGGCGCGGGTCAGGGAGCCGAACGGGCGGCCATCGGCGTCGGGGACTTCCTTGAGCACGGCGCTCAGCAGCTCGTAGGCCATGGCCAGGTCGAACGAGACTCGGGACATGGCCGAGCGGCCCTGCTCGCAGTAGTTGCGCACGTCGGCGTTGGTGAAGAACTCCGGGTCACCGAGCGGGGAGTAGTTCGGCCCGGTGCCCGAGCCTCGGCCGCCGCCGGTCGGGGAGCCGATCCCGCCCGCCGCCGGGCCCGGACCACCGGGGCCCCGGCCGCCGTACGCGGCACCGCCACCACCGCCGCCGGCCGTGTTGCGGGTGTAGTTGAAGTGGTAGCTCGGCCCGACGCGGGTACGGGAGTTGCCGCCGCTCGGCGGCGGGGTCTTGCCACCGCTCGCGCCGCCGCCGTTGCCGCCGTTGCCGGAGCGGCGCGGGGGCGGGAACGGGCTGCTCGGGTTGCCGGGAGGGGTGCTCATCTGTGCTTCCTCCAAGGGGAGTTCAGGACTGCGGGGCGTCGAGCGGGGTGGTGGCGAGCGTGCGGCGACTCCGCCACCAGAGCGTCTGCGCGGTCACGGTGCCAGCCAGCCACGCGGCGGCGAGCAGGCCGTTCGCGGGGCCGAACCAGACCGCGAGCGCCGACCAGGCGAGGCCGAGCGACCAGGCCGAGACGGTCCGGGTGCGGGCGCGGGCCTTGCGGCGCACGGCGGAGCGCGGGTGCCGGTGGACGATCAGCGCCCACCCGCCCGGCAGCAGCAGGGCCGGGACAGCGAAGACGAGCGCGATGGGCGTCCCGGCGATGGACAGCACGCCGGCCGCCGCGAAGACGCCGATCCCGAACCAGGTGGGCGCCCACGCGACCCGCCGGCGCCACAGCGCGCGGCCGGTCGCGAGCGCCAACCGCCCGGCGAGGGAGGGCTGTTGGGGGACGACGAGCACGACCGGGGCGGTGCCCCGGTCGAGGTTGACCACGTGCGCGGCGGGCGCTCCCCGCCGGCCGCGCTGTGCGGGTATCTGCAACTTGGTGGTGCGGATGCGGGCCATGGCGGACCTCCGGGGCGGTCAGATGGAAGTGATGAGGGCAGCGGCCGTCTCGAAGGCGTGGTGCCACGCCTGGTCCAGCGCGTACGCGCCGTTCATGCCGTGGTCGGCGAGGCGGACGAACCGCCCCTTGCCGGTGGCGTCGGCCAGCTGGCGCAGGGGCTCGCGCCGGTCGGCGATGTAGTGCGTGGTCGCGGAGAGGGCGAGCGCGGCGGCGACCGGGGCGGGCCGCAGCCGCAGGCCCAGCAGCCGGGCGCCGCCGAGCAGCGCGGCGGCCTGGACGGCGGCGTAGGAGGCGACGTGGGCGGCGCAGGCCCGGCGGCCGGCCGCCCCGCTCTGGCCCTTGGTGGTGGCCTGGTGGTCGCTCTGGACCCAGTGGTCCGCCACGTCCGCCGCCGACCGCAGCAGGGCGTAGGTGGCGGCGAAGCGGGCCGCGCGGATGCTGGTCATGTTGGCTCCGTTCATGGTCAGCGGGTCTGCTGGATGAGGGAGCCGATCAGCTCGGGGCGGTTGGTGGATCCGAGCGAGCGGCCGGCGGTGGTGAACAGGTGCCACCAGTGGGCGGTGCCGTCGTCGTTGCTGGTGTGGGCGCAGGTGAAGCCGTGGAGCGGGAAGACGTCCACGACCCGGGTCTGCTCGAACTCCGGTGGCGGGGCCGGGATGTGGTCGGTGTTCATGGCGGGGTTCTCCCGGTTCAGGCGGTGAGGGCGTGGGGGGTGTAGCCGGAGGCGAGCAGTTCGGCGGCCTCGGTGCGGCGCGTCGAGGCGGTGGCGGGGGAGACGTCGAGGGCGTCGGCGATGTCCTTGAGTTCGACGGCGGCGGGGTTGCCGCCGGCGGCGAGGATCATCCGGGCGACGCGGCGGGTGGCGCGGGCGGCGGGGGTCAGCTTCGCGGCGTCTTCCGCTTCGACCGCGCGCAGTTCGGTTTCAGCGGCGCGTGCGCGGGTTTCAGCGGCACGAAGCCGGGCGTTCTGCTCGGCCTCTTCCTCGTCCGCGCGGGTGCGTCGGGCGGCGGCCGTGTCGCGCTCGGCTTCGGCCGTGCGCTTGCCCGTTTCAGCGGTGGCCTCTTCGATTTCAGCGGCGGCCTTGGCCGTTTCAGCGGCGCGCAGTCGGGCGTCCTGGGCGGCCTGCTCGTCCTCGGCTTGGGCCCGTTCGACGGCCGCGGCCTCGCGGTCCGTTTCAGCGGCGCGGCGCCGCGTTTCAGCGGCGGCCTGTTCCGTTTCAGCGGCGGTGCGTTCGGTTTCAGCGGCGCGCCGGCGGGCTTCGGCGGCGTCCTGCTCGGCGGCGGCGGCCTTCAGCTCCTCCTCGGCCTGGTCGAGCCGTTCGGCGGCTTCGGCCTCGCGGCTGGCGGCCAGGGTGCGGGCCTGGGCCTGGGCGCGGGCGGTGGCGGTCTCGGCGCCGACCTCGTAGCCGGCGGCCTCGATCCGGCCGGCCGTGCGCAGGCTGGAGATCTGCGCTTCGGCGGTGCGGGTCTCGGCGCGGGCGGTGACCTCGGCCTCGAACGCGGCCTGCCGTTCGGCCCGCAGTCGGGCGCTCTCCTCGGCCTCTATCGGCAGGGCCAAGGCCTCGTCCACGCTCAGCCCGAAGCGCTCCATGGTGAGCGGGAGTCGCTGGTCAGCGGGGGCCTTGTGCCAGTCGCCGCCGTGCTCGCGCTCCAGCATCACCCGGTAGACGAGCCGTTCGCGCTCCAGCTCGACCGCCCGGTTGTAGCTGGAGATGCCGTTCAGGCGCATCCTGCGGTACATGCGAAACGACGGCCACGGGGCGAGCAGCCAGCGGTGCACGGGCACGCCGTCGCGCTGGTGGCCGGCCTCAATCCGGGTGATCCGGATGACCAGGCGCCGCCCGGCCTCAACCACCGCCACGAACATCACCGGGATCGCGGCGTGCATCGCCGTGCCGGTCGGATCGGCCAGCAGCGGACCGGCGGAGGCGGCGTTGAAGTAGATCGTGGCGGCGGTGAAACCGTGGGCCAGCAGCCGGAGCATCGGCCACGGGGTGCCCTTGCGGATCAGGTGCAGATCCATCGCGAGCAGGGCCACGATCCCGGCGTCCACGCCGACCGGGAACGCGTAGCTGAAATCCCCGAAGCCGTGCTTGAAACCGAGCTGCTGTAGCGCCGAGTAGGAGCCGCTGAACCCGATGCCGGCCAGGGCTGCGCCGCCGAGCGCGGCGAGGACCGTCAGCCCCAGCATCAGCGCACCCCGGCCGGTGGGCCGCGTGGTTGAAGCGGTCGGCTGCGTGGTTGAAGCCGATGCGGCCGGGGTTGAAATGCCCGTGGGGGCGGCCATCGTCGTCACGCAGCACCCCCGAGGGCGCGGCGCGCACGGGCGGCAGCCCGGAGCCGACGCTGGTGCAGCGCGTCCCGCTCGGCCGTGGTCAGCCCGCCGAAGATGCCGTGCTTCTCGTGGCGCTCCAGCGCCAGTTCCAGGCACATCGTGCGGACCGGGCAGCCGGCGCAGATCATCTTGGCGCGGCGCTCGGCCCACCAGGCCGCCGCGGTCGCGTCCTCGGTGACCTCGGTGTCCTCGTCGGGCTCCGGGTAGAACAGGTCGGAGTCGGCGCCGGTGCAGGCAGCCCCGGGCAGGGCGCCGTCCGGGTCCGGTCGGTACTCGGCAAGCCGGGTGGCCAGCGGGCGGGCGGTCCGGTGCGGGACGCGAGTGCCCGTCAAGTGCAGGCGCCGAATGCTCATCAGGCCGCCGCCTTCCAGGTCAGCACCCGGCGGCGCTCCGCCTTGCGCATCAGCGCGGACGCGAACCGGGCCGCCGGCCCGTCCAGGTCCCGCAGGATCTCCCTCGCGGCATCGAGCCGGGCCCGCCGGTCCTCGGCGGTCTCGTCCTCGCTACCGGTGAACAGCTCGGCGTCGACGCCGACGCCGAGGGCGAGTTCCGCGAACTCGTCCGGCGTCGCGGCATCCTGGCCTGCGACAATCAGCTTCATGGGTCGTGTTCCTTCACTCGGGCGGCCCTGAGCGGTCCCGGTGTTCCCGCACCGGGACCGCAGCCGTGTTGGGGCCGGACGATCGACGAGCGTCCGCGCGGACCCGACGTACCTCCGCCGAGGCGGCGGGACGCCGGGAACCGTGATCGCTGGTCGACGCCTCACCGGCCAGTGGCGCGGTGAGGCGACCTATGTCTCTTGCGGTCGATCCGTTTCATCGGGACACCTCCTTCGGTCGAGCGGGCAAGGGAAACGCACTGCAAGGGGGGCCACGCCCCCACTCTCCGGCCGTTGCTCGCGGTCACCGGGCCACCTCGCCAGTCGGGGCCGAAGCCCCTGTCCCCTGGCCTTTGCGGAGATTGCAGCGTCCTCCGCCTCAGCTCACAGACGCCCCTTTGGAGGGGCTGTTGCACCACTCCGACAGGCGCGTTTGCGCAGTTCAGAGCAGCCCAAAGAAGGGGCTGTCAGTTCGCCAGCCTCGCGATGCGAGACATGTTGAACATGTCTCTTACGATGCCGAGAAGCCGACGCTTCGTCAAGTCCTTCGTTTGGTTTGGCCGGTGAGTCCCGGCCGCGCATCAATAGATTCGGCTCTGCGGCCCTGTCGGAACACGGCGCGTCTGGACGGCTACAGCCCGGCTTCGCTACGGTCGAAGTCGTCCCGGATCGTCCAAGCGCCGCACCATCGTCCAGGGGAGGGCGAGATGGCCAATGAGAGGCTGCGAGGGGCAATCCTCGCCAGCAATTTGACGATTGAGCAGATCGCGGAGCGGCTCGGTGTGAGCTCGCGAACCGTCGAGCGATGGGTGGAGGCCAAGGACGAGCGCCGGCCGTACAGGCGCTTCCAGTACGCGCTCGCCAACCTGTTGCAGCGAGACCTGTCGGAACTCTGGTCGGACGAGCAGACCAGCAGCGCGGCGGCGGAAGCCGGCCGGGCCGAGCTGGTGAAGCTATACCCACACCGCGCGGTCGTGCCGAAAGAGCTGTGGACGTCCCTCTACGCGAGGTCCACGCGGCACTTCGACCTGGTGGTGTACGCCGGATTCTGGCTCTCGGAGGACCCGCTGTTCTTCCGCCTCGTTCGGGAGAAGGCGCAGGCCGGCGTGCCCGTACGGCTCATGCTGGGCGACCCCGACTGCGTGGGCGTGGCCCAGCGGGGCGAGGATGAGGGGATCGGCCCGGCGATGGCGGGCAAGATTCGCAACGCGCTCGCCAACTACGCGCCGCTGTTCGGCGTTCCCGGAGTCGAGTTCCGGCTCCACTCGACGACGCTCTACAACTCGCTCTACCGAGCCGATGACGACCTGCTCGTCAACGGACACGTCTACGGCGTCGGCGCCTATCTGGCGCCGGTGATGCACCTTTCCCAGGTGCCCGGCGGAGAGCTGTTCAGCACGTACGCGGCGAGCATCGAACGGATCTGGGAGAGCTCCCGGGCCATCACCTCGCCACACCTTGAAAGTGAGGCCGCATGAGCCGCATCGACTACTTCCATGACCCTGCCGCCCCGACGGCGAACTCCGTTGTGCCCTCCGTTACCGCCGTCGTGACGGACACCGATGGGCGGCTGCTGCTGATCCACAAGACGGACAACAACCTGTGGGCCCTCCCCGGTGGCGGGCACGACATCGGGGAGTCCGTGGCGGACACCGTGGTTCGTGAGGTCCGGGAGGAAACGGGGATCGACGTCGAGGTGGCTGCGGTCGTCGGCCTCTACACGGACCCTGGTCACGTCATGGCCTACGACGACGGGGAGGTCCGGCAGCAGTTCTCCATCTGCTTCCGGGCACGCCCTGTCGGTGGCGTCCTGCGGACGAGTTCGGAGTCGAAAGAGGTCCGCTGGGTGAACCCAGCGGACCTCGACGACCTGGACATTCACCCGTCCATGCGGCTGCGGATCCAGCACGGCTTGGCATCGGACCGCACGGAGCCGTACATCGGTTAGGCCGACGTGCCGATCTGGAGCAGCCGGCCCTCGACCCGCCGCGCTGCCCCATCGATCTCCGGCTCGGCGCGCCGGATGAACCGGCCGACGACGCTGTCGGGTCCGTACCGGCCCACGATCTCGGCGATCCGGTCGGGCGTCGTCGTCGGCGTGCCGTCCGGAGTGGTGGTCATGTCGCAGTAGATCAGCGCGTCGACCAAGTGGGGTTCCTCCAGCGGGAACTCCGCCTCCAACTCCCGGCGAAGGCCCCGTTCCTCGGCTTCGAGCAGGGCACAGGAGTGGTGGGCGACCAGGCGCACGACGCGCTCGTCCACGTTCTCCGCGCGGAGGAACCGGGCGCCGTCGAGCGGGTGGAACCCGGTGTCGACGATCCGCGGCGAGTAGCCGACGTCGTGCAGGACCGCTGCGGACTCCAACAGCTCAGCATCCGGGCCGAGGATGCTGGCCAGGGTGCGTGCCTTGCTAGCCACCCCCTTGGAGTGGTTCCAGCGGCGCGGCAGATCGGCGGACAGAAGGGATTCGGCAAGCTCGTACGCCCACACGACGGCATCCGCTCCTAGGTGGCTGTGATCAGAGGTGGTTGGCAGGAAGTGCGCGGACGCGCCGCCCCTTCCCGTGACGGACTTCGAGAACGCCGGCCCCCTCCAACTGGGCGAGGGCGCGCCGGACGGTGCCCCGCGCGGCGCCGGTCGCCTCGGTGAGTTCCTTCTCGGACGGGAACTCGGCGTCGACGCCGAGTTTGTGAACCATGGCGGCGAGTTGGTCGAGCACCGGAACCTTGGGCGCGGCTCCGACAACGAGCCACCCCACGCCGGGCTGCGATCGGATCAAGCCCTCGGCCGCAAGGACGTCGAGGGCGCGCTTCACCGTGGTGCGGGCCACGCCATACTCCTCCACCAGGTCGGCTTCTGATGGAAGCGATACCAGGGTGGAGTCTCCGCTGATCCTGGCGCGCAATGCGTCGGCAATCCGCAAGTACGTACCGCGCGGGCTCCGCTCGGGCACTGGGCCGCTCCTTCCATAGGTAGATACCTAGACAGGATGGACGATCCCGGGGGCAAGTTGCCAGCCTCGCCAGCCACATGCCTCTGACCTCCAGCGCGTCGGGATGACCTCGCCCGACCGCGGCAGCAGAGCCCAACGTCAACGACAGTCAGGCTTGCGGGCTCAGCCTTCTCAGAGATTCACACTGCGCCATCTGCTCGAGGATGCCTGGGGCGAGGAGTATGCCCATGGGAACCGAGCACTGTCGCACGCCCGCCATTCGAATCGCGAATGTGCAGATCAAAGCCAGCCTCACTGGCCAGGGTGCGAGTTTGTGCGCCGATTTCCGGCAGCTTGGTAAACAGCAGCCGCAGCCTCTTCCCATCGAAGCTAAGATCAATGGGTGGCTCGCCTATACTCTCGATGATTTTACTGTACGGAGCCGAGAGTGGGTGGTCGAGTTTAGTCCTCGCGGAGATCTCACCGACAGTGTGACCTGATCCTGTGAGGAATTGGGAAATCCTGTTAATTTCCTCTGCTGGAAATGGCAGAAAATCGATTTGTACTCGACCGCGAGACGGTCGCTTGGTGTGGCGCTGCACCTTTTCGATGAGGAGATGCACGGCTCTGATTTCATCCAGTATTTCAGCTGCCCGATCCTCCGCCTCGACAGTGGCCTGGGTGTCCTCAATATGGTAGGCATCCGATGCAAGTTCAGTGGCGGCTCTGTGCATATCGGAAAGTCGGTTAGCCTCTTCCTTGAGGCTGTAGACGAGATTATAGTAGCGGTCCGATGCAATATCGATCAGATGCTCGGGTGAAGTGGCGGAAATTTGGGCCTGTGCCACCGTGGTATCACTGACTGCCGTTCCCAAGCTATCCTTTGCGTGGCGCAGGAACAGGCCGAGGTTGACTATCAGAAAATCGACACTGGCTCTAGATTTGATTTCGGCAATCAGCTCGGGCCTAGCGCCGATGGTGAATCCAGCTTCTTTCCTTACCCAATCTTCTTTTTCGTCATTGGTGACAAAGAGGATCGGCCTCCCGGTAGACTCCGCCATCCTCAGGGTCTGCTCCCATAGAAAGTAGTCGCCATGGGCGTTATCTGATTTTGCCGCATCCTTATAGCCCGGTGGAATCTTCGAGGCGGCTCGCTCGCTGAAACGTTTGATATGTTCGGCGATCTCGGATTCGGTAAACGCCTCGCCCGTGCGACCTTGGAAGATATGAGACAGATCCTCCAGGATGGGGTCTTGGCGTGTAACTATTTCCAGTGAGAGGTCAAAGCTGTTCCGGTAATTCTCGAGATGTTCGAGAATCGTGGAAAATGACGACTCTAGAGGTTGTATCAAACGCTCCTTTTCCTTTGGCGTGATGGAGCTCCGTTTGGCAAATGCGTGAATCTCCTCAAGGGCCTTCGCCTTTAGGGAGATCAGGTTGCGTGGAATATTTGAATAAAGGTCTAGATGTTCTCTTAGGGCGTCAATCCGGCGGGAATAGAACTCTGAGGCGACCTGGTGCGGCACCCAAAGTCTGTCTTGGGCCGCCTTGAGTACATCGAGTAGCTCGGTGCGTGCCTGAGGGGTGAAGCGATATAGCTGAAGAAGAACGTTTGTATCAAGCACGATTTGGTAGGAGCGAATTGCTTCGTTGTAGTCGCTCTGCGGTCGGCGCCAGTAGCCGTTGAATGTACCGAGAAAGTCCGAACTATCTGTCATGTCCGCCCCCAGAGATGCTGGGGTGCTCTCCACAGGCACCCGCCTCAGTCATTGGTGCGCCTAGGGTAGTCCGGCTCGATTGACCCCTGGGCGGTTTTTTGCGGATCAGGGTGGAGGCGCCCCGGAGGACCGCACCCATCTCGGCTGTGAGGCAGTACGACGTGCAAGCCGACGCGTGCCGCGCCATTAGCCGCTGACATCAACGCCTGCATGTAGGACTAGGCGCCATGCTGACGGCAGGTCCTGACGGCAACAGCGACGGACATGAGACGGCAAGGGAGGCTGTCAGCTAGCGGCTGCCGGGAGGCGCGTGCGCCTTCGCTGAGCCTGTCCGAAAGGTCGAACGAGCTTACAAAGCAGATGTCGGCGGTTCGAAACCGTCCGCGCCCACAGTGAACATGCGGGGCAGAGGGCCGTGGTGGCAGCTCGGAAGAGCCGGCACCACGGCCCGAAGCACATGTCGACTCGCTGGCGCACCCGAGCCTGGGCGGCTGTGACGGAGCCGCACCGTGAACGGCTACATCGAAGGATTCAGCTCGAATCGCAGGTCCAGCAGGTCGTCCACGGAGTCGGCGAGGGAAGCGAGCTGCTCGTGGCTGTCCGCGGCACCTGAGATCTGGCCCAGACAGCCGTCATAGCCGATCGCCCACTCCACGGTGGACCCGGGGCGTCCCCACACGGTGGCCGAGTCGATTCCGGGCAAGGCGGCGACCTGGTCCACCCCGTCGACCGCCACCAGCGAGGACGCTCCCTTCGGCGGCACGACGAGCTGGGTGAAAGCCACTCGATCGTGGCGGATCTCCGGGATCGCTCGGCTCCGTGGCATAGCGGCGGCCAGACACAGGCGTACTGCGTCCACCCCGGCCGAGCGCTGGAGCAGTCCGTTGACGAAGCCGCCGAGTCTTCCGTTGACCTCGATGACGCGAGGGCCCTCGGCCGTCAGCTTGATTTCGGTGTGCACCATACCGGTGCGCACCCCGAGCGCGGTGGCGGCCCTGTGCGCCACGTCGGCGACCTCGGCCGTGACCGGATCCGGCAGGTTGGACGGCATGAAGAAGCCGGTCTCGCGGAACGGCTCCGCCAGCGGGTACCGCCCGGTCACCGCGATGTCGTACGGGACGCCGTCCTGGAACAGGGTTTCGCACGAGACGTAGTCGCCCCAACGGGGGCCGGCGATCGCCGGGTCGCCGATCAGCCGTTGCTCGACCACGTAGGCCGACGCGTCCGCCGCCTGGAGGCGCCGGGTCAGCAACTCGGTCGCGGAGGCGAGGTCGTTCACGGAGTAGGTGTGTCGGCTGCCGTAGCCACTGACCGGCTTGACGACCGCCGGGAAGCCCACCTCGTGCAGCGCCGGCAGTACCTCGTCGACGGTGCTGACCCGAGCGAAGCGCAGCGTGTCCACCTGCGCCTTCCGCAACGCCTCCCGCTGGGCGGTCTTGTCGGTCAGACGTCGGGCGGTGGCCGGTGTGTGGAAGTCGAGCCCCAAGCGCTCGGCGATTTCGGCGCCCAGCACGATCGCGGTCTCGTTGAACGCCGCGATGCCCACCGCTTCGGCGGCTCCCGGCAACCGGGAGAGATCCGGACACCGTTCGAGGTCGACCGATCGCCCGAGCATGCCGACCACCGCCTGCAGCGCTTCGGGCAGTTCCGTACCCCGGTAGAGGAAGACGGGCTCACACAGATCCTCTGCCGCCTGCCAGATCTCCCGGGGCGTGGCCGAACCGAGCCGGGTGAGCACGACGAACACTACGGGAAGGGTCATGACCGACCTTTCGTCAGGGAAGCGAGGGACTTGGTCGGCGAACACCGGTTGTCCTGCGCGGCCAGGCTTCTGATGCCGTCCAGCAGGCTGTCGGCCAGCCGGGACGCGAAGCCGTCGCCGTAGCGATCGGCGTCGACCGTGATGTCCAGGCTCAGGCCGCGGCCCTGCAGATCGTTGATGACCTCGACCCGGGCCGGCAGGTTCGTGCGATCGCGCACCTCCTGGTCCGCGGTGACCAGGCCGAGTTCCAGCAGTTCGTCGCGCGCGTGGAAGTGCACGTAGCTGAACACGACGTCGAACGGCGGCCCGCCGAGGACACTCCGGATCTCGGAGTAGGGGAAGCGCCGGAACTCCAGCACCTCGTTCTCCGCCGCGAATGCCTGGTGCGCCAGCGATTCCCAGGTCGCGGTGGTCGTCTCGGCCAGCCGGATCGGCACGTGGTTGACGAACAGGCCGACAGTCAGATCGGCACCGGGCAGTTCCGGGCGCCCGTTGACCGACATGCCCACCACGGGAGTCGGCTGGTCCCACAGATCGCACAGCGTCGCGTAGCAGACGGCGAAGAACTGGCTCTTGAGGGGTACGCCCCAGGCCTTCGCGTTGGCCGTCAGCGAGTGGGCCAGCTCCATGGGCACATCCAGGGAGACCTTCTCGTGACGGGGAAAGCGACGACTGCTGTCCTTGACGTCGGCACGGAACCGCTCGAAGTGGGCCAGCGATCGCTCGTCGGCCAGGGCAGCCCGCTCCAGCTTGACGAACTCGGCCAGTGCGGCCGGCTTGCCGAGCACCGGAACGTCGCCGGTCAGCAGACCGTGGTAGGTCCGCAGCAGTTCCAGGGCGAGTACCGACTCGCTCCAACCGTCGAGCACGGCATGGTTGAACGAGTACGTCAGGCGGAACCGGCCGGAGTCCAAGTGCGCGGCGTGGACCCGCATCAGCGGTGCCACCTCCGGGTCGAAGGCGGCCGTGAGCTCGGCCATGACCTCCTCGTGCCGGTGCGCGAGCCGGTCGGCATCGAAACCGAGGTAACTCTCGACCTGGAGCGGGAGGGCCGGCGTGGCCTCGACGAGCTGAAGCGGCTCGGTGAAGTCGGCCAGGTCGAACCGGGTCCGCAGAATGGGGTGCCTGCGGGCCACGGCGTCGAGCGCCTCACGCAGCCGCTCCGGTACCAGCTCGAGGTTGACGTCCCGAGAGACCACGTCGATGTAGACCGCGTCGTCACTCAGCATGCTCTCGAAGATCATGCCCAGTTGGAGTCTGGTCGCCGGGTAGGCCGCCTCGATCCCCTCCGGCAGCCTGGCGATGTCCTGCGGCGGGATCAGGGCGAAGCGTTCGCGGCCCGGGTCCAGCTCCTCGGCCGCCCCGGTGAGGGTCAGGGCAGCGCACACCCCGCGCAGCGTGGGACTGCGGAAGAAGGTCACCAGTTGGAGGGACAGGCCCCGCTCGTCGGCCTTGGAGAGGATCCGGATGGCCAGCAGCGAGTCGCCCCCGAGCGCGAAGAAGTCGGCGTCCGGTGCGATGTGGTCGAGCCCGAGCACCTCGCACCAGATCTCGGCCATCACGGACTCCACCGGCGACAGCCGGTCGTCTGCGGAGCCCGGGCGTTCGGCTGTGAAGGCCTCCACTTCGGACAGCGCCGTTCTGTCGACCTTCCCACTGGCGTTGAGGGGCAGCGCGGTGTGCTCGACGAAACGCTGCGGGCACATGTACTCGGGCAGGCGCGTGCGGACGTGCTCGGCGAGGTCGGCATCGGCGGCCGTCACCACGTGGGCCACCAGCTGCTCCGTGCCGCCGGCTGACCGGCGGACCACGACGCAGACGTCGAGGACACCCGGGTGGCTCCTGACCGCCGCCTCCACTTCACCCAGCTCGATCCGGAACCCGCGTACCTTGACCTGGCGGTCCAGCCGGCCGACGAACTCGATCAGCCCCGACGGCGCGAGACGGCCCTCGTCGCCGGTGGCGTACATCCGGGCCGCCGGGTCGGCGGCGAAGGGGTCCGGCACGAACCGCTCCCGGGTGAGTTCCGGCCGGTGCAGGTAGCCGCGCGCCACGGCCGTACCGCCGATGAAGATCTGTCCTCGTTCGCCGGGCGTGACGGGAACCAGATCCGCGTCGAGCAGGTACACCGAGGCGCCGTGGATCGGACGGCCGAGCGGGAGGGCGACCGCGTCGGGGGGCACATCGTCCATCACGTGGCTGCTCACCAGGGTCGTCGCTTCGGTCGGCCCGTAGACGTTGCGCAACGTGTGCCCCGGCAGGCCCTGGGACCGCTTGCGTTCGACGTAGGCATGAGCGTGGGCGGCCGACATCGCGTCACCGCCCACGATGAGCTGGCGCACGCCGTCGAAGCACTCGGGCTGACGGTCCATCAGTACGTGGAAGACCGCCGGGGTCAGCAGAAGGACGCTGATCCCCTTCTTCACCAGAGACGCCGGAAGCTCCTCGACGGCCTGGTAGGACGGTGCTGCCAGGACCAGCTCGGCACCGTTCGTGAGCGCTCCCCAGATCTCGAACGCGGACGCGTCGAACGCGAGCGGCGCCAGCTGGAGGAAGACTTCGTCCGGTCCGAAGCGGACGTAGTCCTGCACCGGGCTGACCAGGTTGACCGCGCTCTCGTGGGTCACCACGACACCCTTCGGGGTGCCGGTGGTACCGGAGGTGTAGATGATGTAGGCCGTGTTCGACGGCGCGACCTCCACCGGCGGTCCCGCAGGCGGTCCCGCAGGCGGCGCCGGGTGGGGTCGGTCGACACAGATCACCCGCACGTCGGCGGCCAGCGTCTCGGCCAGGTCGCTCCGAGTGACCATGAGCTGGGCGCCGGAGTCGGCGAGCATGAAGGTGAGCCGGTCCACCGGATAGCCGACCGGCAGGGGAAGGTAGGCGCTGCCCGCCTTGAGCACGGCGAGCATGGCGACGATCGCCTCGGCCGACCGGTCGAGGTGGATGGCGACGACCTGCTCCGGCCCGGCTCCGGCATCGATCAGCCGACGAGCCAGCTGATCTGCCAGCTGCCCGAGCTCACCGTAAGTGATGTCCAGGTCGGCCACGTTCAGCGCCGTCCGGTCGGGATCCGACGTGGCGAAAGCCTCGAACCGGGCATGCAGCAGTGCGTTGACGGTCATCTGTGGCACTTCCTTGGTCTCGGTGGTGTCCGATCTGTCAGCAGCGTCGAACTCATTCGCCAACTCCTCCCAGGAGCTGGGTGACATACGCCTCGACGAGGCTGTCCATCCGTTCGCGGGGCACGACGTCGCCGGAGAACCGCCATCTGATTCCCAGACGGCCCTGGCGGATGCTGACGCTCATGTCGATCGGATGGGCGCGCGGAGCGCCGTCAGGCTTCCACTCCCCGGTGTTCTCGGTGGTGATCTCGAGGATCGGTCCGGCGGCCGCCTCTTCGGGACGGTCCAGGAAGGCCTGTTCGCCGTCGAAGTCGAACATCAACCGAGGCGTGGGCACCTGGTCGAGCGCCTCGCGCACCGACGTGTCGGTGGACAGGTGCTTGAGTGCTTCGAACCCCAGTCCCCGACCGGGCACCGCCCGCAGCCGTCCGGCCACCTGCTGTGCGTGGTCGGCCGCGGAAAGGGCTCCCGGCAGCGGCAGCGCGAAGGGATAGGCCGTGTTGAACCAGCCGATGGTCCGGCTGAGGTCGACGTCGTCGAAGAGGTCCTCCCGCCCGTGCCCGCCGAGCTCGATCGACACGGCACCGTCGGCGTCCGGCAGCCACTGCGACAGCGCGTGGGCCAACGCGGTGAGCAAGCGTTCGTAGATCGTCAGGCCGTCGTCGGCGCCGGCCTGCACGAAGCGGGAGGTCCGCTCGGCGTCGAAGCGGCTGTGGATCTCAACCGTGTTCTCCATGACGCCGGTTGACGTCCCGTCGAGCACCTGACGGGAGACGGGAGGCGTCAGCCAGTGGTCGAGGCCGAACTGCTGTGGCTGCTGCTGGACCAGTCCGTGCAGGAGCCGGGCCCAGTCCCCGTAGGAGGTCGTCGGCTCCGGCTGCCGCGGGAGGGTGCCCGACAGGGCGGCGGCGAGGTCGTCGGTGAACACGTCCCACGAGTAGGCGTCGATCACCGCGTGATGCACGATCACCAGCAGCTGGTCGGGCATCCCCGCCGGCCGGTGGACCAGCAGCCATCGCGAGATCGGGCCGTGTGCGAGGTCGAGCCGGCGGTGTTCCTGGCTCGCCGCAGCCTGTATCCGCTCGGCCAGGGCAGGCGCGCTCGTCACGGTCGTCAGGTCGAGTTCGGTCACCGGGATGACCGCGTCATGCCGCCGGCCCTGCTGTCGGCCGCGGGGAGTCGCGACGAATCCGGTGGCCAGTACCGGATGCCGGTCGAGCATGGCCCGGGCCAGGCGGTCGGCACCTTCGAGCGTCATCGGCTCGGCCAGCGTGTAACCGACACCGTGGTTCCAGTGGTCGTGCCGCGGGATGTCCCGCGCGAAGAATGCTTGCTGGGTCGGGGTGAGCGGGGCGATGTCGCCCAGTGCCGGACCGGTGCCCGCCTCGTCGGCGAATCCGACGAGGTACTCCCGCCAGAGGCGCAGGGTCTCGTCGACGTCGGCGTGGTCGTGGCGCTCGGCGGCGGATTCCAGTGCGATCACGAGGCTCTCCTCGGCCACGGTCGCAGTGATCTCCCACTCCAGGGGGCGGTGGCCGCGGGGTGCCCGACACTGCCCGAGGTCGTCGCCCGGCTGGAAGAGCCGCTGCGGGGCACGGCCGCTCTCGGCCCGGCCCAGGTAGCTGAATCCGATCTCCGGTTCGATCCGACCGGCCTCCGGTGTGCGCGGGCACCTGACAGAGCCCTGTCTGGCCTGCGTCAGCTCGGCGGCGACCGTCGCCGGATCAGTGTCCGGGCCGACCGGCAGGATCAGCGGGGCGACGGCGGTGAACCAGCCCACGGTCCGGCTGACGTCCACGGTGTTCCCGGGGAGCCGGCGCCCGTGGCTCTCCAGCTCGATCAGCACCTTTCCCTTTCGGCGGGTACCGGCGACCGCGCGTCCCAGGCCGGCGAGCAGCACCGCGGGGACACCTTCGTCGGTCTGGAGAGCAGCCCGTTGGACCATTCGCCGAGTCGTCGCCGGGTCGAGCCGGAGCTCGCTCACCACCCGGTCGCCGTGACGGTTGGCCACCTCGGCCCGGCGCGGGGGAAACACCAGCAGGCCGTCCACGTCGAATGCCGGTGCCGCCGCTGCTGCCGGTGCCGCCGGGGACCGGTCGACCGATGCGGCCGCCCAGCGCACGTACGCCGTGGTCCGGGCGGGGAACTCCGGTTGTTCACCGGCTTCACAGGCGCGGTAGGCCGTCTCCAGATCGTCGATGACGATCGGCCACGAGTCCTCGTCGATGACCAGGCGGTGCACTGTCAGCAGCACCCGGCGGTCGCCGACCAGCAGTGCCCGCAGGAGCGGTCCTTCGGCGAGGGACAACGAGGCGTGTGCCCGGTCGGCCTCGGCTTCCACTCCGCCGTCTGCGGCACAGGTCCACAGCAGGCCGTTCGGTACCGCACCGACGACCTGCCGGACGACCCCGTCGACCTCGGTGAACTTCACCCGTAGCTGCTCGTGTCGGGCCACGACCTGGTGCAGCGCCCGCTCCAGCACCTCGGCCCGCAGCGGCCGCACGGCATCGAGTACGTAGGACTGGTTCCAGTGCTGTCGCTCGTCGAAGGACCGCTCGAAGAACCGTTTCTGATTGCCGGTCAGCTCGGCCGTGGTGCCAAGCGGTACGGTCGCCGCCGACGACTGCTGTTCGGCCAGCGCGGCCAGGCTCTCGACGGTGCGGTGATCGTAGAAGTGCTTGGGGCGCAAGGTGATGCCCCGCCGTGACGCCTCGTGCGTCAGCCGGATGATGGTGATGGAATCACCGCCGAGCGAGAAGAAGTCGTCGGTGATTCCGACCCGGGGGAGTTTGAGGTATTTGGCCCACAGCTCGCAGAGCACACGTTGTGTCTCGCTGCTCGGCGGCACGTGGCCACCTGCCGAGGCCGGCCGCTCGACGACCAGTTCCCTCAGCCTTCCGCGGTCGATCTTGCCGTTCCGGTTGCAGGGCAGGGCGTCCAGCACCAGGTACTCGCCGGGCACCATGTAGTCCGGCAACCGCTCGGCCAGATGGGACATCAGAACGTCCGCGCCGGGTGCGGTGCCGGAGGCGGCGCCGACGAAGGCGACGAGTCGGTCGAGACCGTCCTGCCTCACCAGTTCGACCGCGCCCATGGCGACGTCGGTGTGGGCCTGGAGCACCGTTTCGATCTCGCCCAGCTCGATGCGGCGGCCACGGATCTTGACCTGGTTGTCCCTGCGGCCGAAGCACTCCAGCACGCCGTCGGCACGCCAGCGGCCGCGGTCACCGGTGCGGTACATCCGTGCGCCGGTTCGCCCGCTGAACGGGTCGGGCACGAACGCCGCCGCGGTGAGCTCAGGAGCATCCAGATAGCCGCGGCCGACGTTGGGTCCACCGACGCAGATCTCGCCGGGGACGGTCGGCGGTACCAGCTGGCCGTCCTGATCGAGGACGTAGATGACGGTGTTCGGCAGCGGCTTGCCCACCGGCGTGTACGGCCCGTCGAGATCCTCGCCGGTCACGACGCCCTGGGTCACGTCGTCGGTGCACTCGGCCGGACCGTAGGCGTTGATCAGGGGGACCTGGGGCATCTCGCGGTTCCAGGCACGGGCGAGGTCGGTGCCGAGGACTTCACCGGTCGAGATCAGACCGCGCAGACCGGATCGAAGCTCGTCCGCCAAGCGTGGCCTGTCGTCCAGCTCCTCCAGTACCACCGAGATGAGCGAGGGCACGAGTTCGACGTATTCGTACCGATGTGCCGCGATCATCTCGGTGAGCGCCGACGGGTCGCGCATGACCTCGTCGGGGACCACGCATACCGTGGCCCCGGCCACCAGACCCGCGAACATCTGCCAGACGGATATGTCGAAGGTGACGGGGGCGGTTTGCGGTATCTCGACTCCAGGCCGCAGTTCGCAGTCACTCGCCCGGAAAGCCAGCAGGTTCTGCAGGTTGCGGTGCTCCAGGCAGGCGCCCTTGGGCGTACCCGTCGAACCCGAGGTGAAGATGACGTAGGCAAGGTGGCCCGGCGCCGGGGAGGCGCCGAGCAGCCGGCTGACCGCGTCCGCGGTCGGCTGCGTGGACGCCGCCCGCGCCTCCGCCCGCAGAGCCGGGAAGTCGAGCACGAACTCCGGTGCGACGGCCGGATCGACGTCGCCCACGACCGCCTTGGCGAAGCGCAGCATGTGCGCCTGCCGAACCGACGGCATGACCGGGTCGAGGGGTAGGTAGGCGGCTCCGGAGAAGAGGATGCCGGTGGCCGCGACGACGAACCAGGCGCTGCGAGGAGCACAGAGCGCGACGATGTCGTCCGCGCCGACGCCACCCGCCCGCAGGCGTCCTGCGATCGCGGTCGCGTACCGGACGAGCTCGGCGTAGGTGATCTCCTCGTGCTCGTCGTGCACCGCGACAGCCGTCGGTGTCGCCTCGCCCCACGCCAGCAACTGCTCCCGGAAGGGCTTGTCGGCCACCAGTTCCGGAGTGTCGTTGAACTCGTCGAGCAACTGCGACGCCGTGGCCTCGTCGACCACGGGCAGGTCCAGGAGCCGCTGGTGCGGGTCGTGGAGACCGCGCTGGAGCACCACCGTGAGTCCACGGGCCACGCTGTCCACGGTGGACTGGGGGAGGCGCGCCGACGCGACCGTGATCCGGCCGTCCGACAGCTGGACGGTCAGGCCGGCGTCCGGGTCGGCCCCGGAGCCGATGACCACCGGATGGCACCCGGCCGCAGCCGACCACAGGGTCTCGTCGTCGACCGAGTCGTGCGCGAGTACGTCGGCCACTCGTTGCCGCACCGTGCCGAGCAGCTCCCGGAACGTCGACTCCGGTGCGTAGCCGACGACGACCGGCATCCGGCGGGTCAGCGGAGCGGCGGTGCGGACCACGGCCTTGTCCCCGGTGCCGAACCGGCGCAGCACGACGACGCCGGCCGAGGCGAGGGCCGTCCAACGGAGCACCGGATCGCCGGCGGTGACCCTGTCGAGTCGGGCGACGGTGGCGTCCTCGAGCTCGCACGAGGCGGTGACCATCGTCCCGGCGACGGGGCGGACGGCGAGGGCGTCCTGCACGGCGGCGGCCGCCTCGGCGACATCGTCCTGAGCGGACAGCCAGTACTCCCGATCGGCGAGAGTGGGCTCGGAAAGGGTGGGTGATGACATTACTGTTCCCGTCAGAACTGGAAGTCCGGCAGCGGAATGGGGCTGTGAGAGTCCCTCTGCGCGCCGACGATCTCGAAGAGGTCGGCGTGGATGCCGAGGTCGGTGACCCGCACCAGGGCTTCGCGGTAGTCGTCGAGCCATCTCGCGGCGGTCTCGGGCCGCAGCTGCGCACCGGAGAACTCCAACCGGGCCCGGAGCTCATGCCCGTACTCGATGCACGTCAGGTTCAGCGGATACTTCGCACCGACCGGGACGGTGTCGAGCAGTTCGACGGCCGGGCCCTGCGTGCCGAGGCGGCGCATCGGGACGAACCCGCTCTGGTAGTCGAACATCGTGGTGACGATCGGCTTGCCCCCGGCCGGCACGGTGAGCCGCAGCACCCGGTCCGCGGGCAGGTCGGCGTGCGCCAACGCCCGTAGCGATGATTCCTTGACCCGGCCGAGCAGGTCGCGGAAGGAGTCGCCCGGCTTCACCGCGACCCTGACCAGGACGGTGTTGACGTAACACCCGACGGTTCCCTCGTCCTCGTGCAGCCGGCCCGCGACCGGCATCGAGACGCACAGGTCCCGCGCGGCACCGATCCGCCACAACAATGCCGACCAGGCCGTGAGCAACAGCATCTGCATGGTCACCCGCGCCTCACGGGCGATCTCCCGCAAGGCGTCCACGATGTCGGCCGGCAGTGACAGCGGCAGATGCCCGTCGTCATGGACGAGGCCGGGTGCGTCCGATCCGTGGTCCCAGGGCAGGGCGAGGTCGGGAGCGGAGCGCAGGTAGTCGGACCAGAATCCCACCAGTTCCTCGCCTCGGGGCGAATCGAGCATCCCCTGCTGCGAAGCGACATAGCCGAGGTACTCCCGATCCGGTCCGGGCAGCCGCGCGTCGCCGAGGGCGTCCAGCACGATTCGCCAGGACCAGCCGTCGAAGAAGAGATGGTGGAAGGTCAGCAGCAGCACATGCTGCGGGCCGTCGCGGAACTGGGCACGCACCAGCTCGAACCGGGCGTGAGCGGCACCGTAGGGAGAGAGCGGACGGCCGTTCAGCCGGCCGAGGGCGGCCAGCAACGGCTCCCGCCCGGTTGCCCGGTCGTGGGCGGAGAGATCGAGGTCGAGCTCGGTCACGGTGACCGGAGCCGCCGGGTGAACCACCTGGCGCACGCCGTCGCCACTCACTTCCAGCGAGGTCCGGAGCATCGGATGCCGGTTCACCAGGGCGGTCAGGCGATCGGCCAGCCACCCCGGGTCGGGCGCCTCAGCCAGGAGGAAGGCCGCCGGAACGTTGTAAGCGGCGGACTCCTCTTCCAGCTCGATGGCCGCCCAGATCGCGGCCTGCTGTCCGGACAGCGGCCCGGCGCCCCGTGACGACACCGCAGCCGGCTTCGCCACGGCCGGAGACTCCTGTTCGACCAGATGGGCGAACGCCTCCAGATCGGGGCTGTCGAGGAGGTCCAACACGTCCAGCTCGGTGCCGAAGTGCTGGTTGACCCGGTTGATGAGCTGCGATCCGTTGAGTGAGTTGCCGCCGAGGTCGAAGAAGTCGTCCTGAAGGCTCAGCCCGGGCTCCTTGAGCACTTCCCCGGCTATCACGAGCACGACCTCCGCCACACTGCGCGGAGCGGCGGCGGTCACGACGGCCTCGGGCTCTGCCTCGACGTCGGCCTGGTGTGCGGTCGGCACCACGGTTGCGGGCCAGCACGTCTCGGACACCGGCGGGGCCACGGGCAGTTCCCGCCGACGACTGGCCGGCCGGCCGAAGCCGGCGGTCCAGTTCAGCTGATGACCGGTCTGGAAGAGCGTCCGGGCGAGCTCCAGGCAGGTGCCGGTCACCGGGGCCGCTCCGGTCGCGCGTAGCAATTCGGACAGTGCACCGGCCCCTGCGAGGTCGATGACGAGCCGCTCCTGTGTTCCGCTCAGCGCGGCAGCGAGCCGTGCCGGGTCGGGCGCCGGAGCGCCGGTGAGCGCGTCGGCCTCGTCCAGCGACGTGGCCAGGGCCTGCTCCCCTCGCAACCAGCGGGCCGCGGCGGTGCCGGCCCCGTGCGACAGCACGAGCCGGGCGGCGATGCCGAGGTCGGCCAGCACGGTGCAGAGCCCGGCTGTCCAGACCACGTACCGTTGCGCCGCCGTCCACTGCTGCGGCGGGATGTGCCCGGCGGCCTCGTCCCGGACCCGGGCGAAGCCGGGAAGGTCACGGCAGTGCTGTCGGATGGCGTCGTGACCGACATCGCGCACGTCGCCGAGCGCCAGTACCACGGCCGGCGGCGCTCCTGGGACCGAGCCCGGGGCCCCGGCGACGGCCCGGTCGAGCCGGTCGCAGAGGTCGGCGACATCGTCGGCGACGCAGCTGAATCGGTAGCGGAACTGCTCGCGGCCGTACATGAGCACGTCTGCGATCGAGTTCAGGCCGGTTGTCCCCGCGATGGCGGCTCGCGTCCGGTGCAGATGGGCGGTAAGGCCCGCTTCGTCCCGGGCGGAGAGCACGATCAGTCGGGGCCGGGCGACCTCGTCGGCCTCGGGCCCGGTGGGGGGTGCGCCGACGACGACGTGTGCGTTGGTACCACTCAGCCCGAACCCGCTGATCCCGGCAAGCAGGGGCCGATCGTCCGAACAGCGGTCCCCGCCGGCGATCTCCACCAGCTCGCCGTCGAGTCCCAGCAAGGGGTTCGGTGCCGTGAAGTGCGGCGTCGGGAAGACCTTGCCCACCCGGAACTGGGCGATCACCCGCATCAACCCGGCGAACCCGGCCATTCCGCTCAGGTGGCCGAAGGTTCCCTTGACCGACGAGACCACCGCGGCCGAGGTCCGCGACGCAGTCCCGAAGGCCTCGGTCAGGCCCTGGATCTCGATCGGATCACCGATCCGCGTCCCCGTCCCGTGCGCCTCGACGTAGTCGACGTCCGCACCGCTGATTCCGGCCGCCTGCCACGCCGCCACGATGACCTCGGCCTGCGCACTCGGGCTGGGCGAGGTGATTCCGTTGCTGCGGCCGCCGTCGGAGTTGATCGCGCTGCCGTGCAGCACCGCGTGGATGTTGTCGCCGTCGGCTACGGCGTCCGACAGCCGCTTGAGGACCACGAATCCGCCGCCCTCGCCGAAGCCGGCGCCGTCGGCGGCGATGTCGAAGGGACGGCAGCGATCGGTGGCGGACTCCACGCCCAGGCCGACCGGATTGTCCACCCGCCGCGATGGTTGGCCCAGAACCAGCTGGCAGCCGCCGACGAGGGCCAGGTCCACCTCACCGCGGGCGACCTTCGCCCGGGCCTCGTGCAGAGCGACCAGGAACGACGAGCAGGCCGTGTCCACGGTGAACGTAGGCCCGCGCAAGTCGAGGTGGTAGGCGACGCGACCGGCCGCGAAGGCGTGAAGGCTGCCGGTGAAGGCCGTGCCGTTGCACTGATCGGACGGTGCGAGCTGGTCGTAGAGGCCCGGATGAGGCCCACCGTGCGCCGCCACCAGCACGGCTGCCCTGGCGCCCCGAAGCGACTCGGGTGAGTATCCGGCGTTACCCACCGCGTCGACCGCCAGCTGAAGCGTGAGCCGCTGCCGGGGATCGATCTGCTCCGCCTCGGCACGGGAGATGCCGAAATAGCGGTAGTCGAAGTCGGCGATGTCGTCCAGCCAGCCGCCGTGCCGGTCGTCCGGACCGGTGCGCAGCCGCGTCACCCGTGCCCGCGCGGGCGGCATCGGGCGGACCGTGTCCCTCCCGTGCTCCAACAGGTCGATGAGGGAGTCCCAATCCGTGGCCTGGGGAAGGCGGAAGGAGAGGCCGATGACGGCTACATCGTTGTCTCGCATGGCTGGTTCAGAGCTCCACGGCGGTGGTCGCGACGGCGGGGAGCGGCGCGTCCGTGAGCGCTCGGGCCAGCTCCGCGACCGTCGGATGGGCGAACAGTGTGGATACGGTCAGTTCCGGAAAGCGGCGCCGCAGCTTGCCGAAGACGGTGAGGCTCTTGAACGAGTTGCCACCGAGCTCGAGGAACTTGGCGTGGACGCCGATGCTCTCGCGGCCGAGTACGTCGCCCCAGATCTCGGCGATGAACCGCTCGACGTCATTGCGAGGACCGTCGGCCGCGGGTGCTTCCGGGGCGGACTCCGCCTGCGCGATGGCCAGTTCGCGGAGGGCGGCCAGGTCGGCCTTGCCGTTGACGGTGACCGGGATGGCGTCCACGACATGGATCCGGCCGGGGACGCACCAGGAGGGAAGTCGCGCCGACAGATGACGCATGAGGTCGGCCGGGTCCGCCGAGGCGATCACGTAGGCCACGAGTTCCATCGGCCCGCCGACGGCCGACTCCTCGCCGACGACGAGCTGGCCCCGCACACCGGGATGGGCGTTGAGCGCGTGCTCGACTTCGGCCGGCTCCACGCGGTACCCGCGGATCTTGATCTGTCGATCCATCCGGCCGAGGATCTCGATGTCCCCGTCCGCGTTGAGAACGGCCAGGTCACCGCTGGCGTAACAGCGGCCCCAGGCGTGCCGGTGGAACTTCTCGGCGGTCAGCGCCGCGTCACCGTGGTAGCCGCGGCCGACGCCGGCCCCGGCGAGGTGCAGCTGGCCAGGGGTGCCGTCGGTGACCGGTTCGCCGTCGTCGCCGAGGATCGTCACGGTCGTCCCCGCGAGCGGAGTGCCGACGGGCACGCGCGACCGCACGGCCGTGGCCGGGGTCACCCGGTGCATGAGCACCCCGACGGTGGTTTCGGACGGGCCGTAGTGGTTGAAGACGGTCAGGTCGGGCCTGGTGTCCACGATGGACCGAGCCAGCCGCGGCGGGAGTGCCTCGCCGCCGAGGACGAGCAGCTCCCCGGGGAGGAGCTTCCCGAGCTCACCGATGCGGGCGAGGGCCTCGATCTGCGACGGCGTCGACTTCAGGCAATCCACCGGGTGTCGGCCGAGCTCCGCGGCGAAGGCCGCCGGATCGAGGACCACCTCGCGGTCGTAGACGTCGAGCCGGGCGCCGTGGAGCAAGGCCCCGAACACCGAGGTGTTGCCCAGGTCCGAGGCGAACGTCGTGGCGGTCCCGAAGCTGTTCGGCGTCAACGGGGCGATTCTCGTCCGGAAAGCGGCAGCGTAGCCCAGTACGTTCCGGTGCTCGACGGCCACGGCCTTGGGGAGACCGGTCGACCCGGAGGTGAACACGAGGTAGGCCAGATCGGAGCCGGACCGACCGGGTGCGAGACGGAAGTCGGCCGTGCCGAGCTCGGCCACGCGCAGCAGTTCGACAGACCCGCCCGCGAGCCGCTCCTCGGTGCGGGAGTCCACCAGCACCACCTTGCCGCCCGCCGCGGACAGCATCCTGTCCACGCGTTCCTGCGACTCCGAGGCATCGAGGTGGACGTAGGCGGCGCCGACCGCCCACGTCCCGAGCATCGCCACCGGTCCGGATACCGACCGCTCCAGGAGGGTGGCCACGACGTCGCCGGGCCCGATGCCGCGCGCCCGCAGCTCTTCGGCCAGCGCACCGGCCCGGCCGGCGAGTTCGGCATAGGTCAGCAGGTGCGATCCGTGCCGTACCGCGGGCGCTGTCGGGTGGTTCGCCGCTACGGCCGCGAAGAGGTCGGCACCTGTGCGGTTGTCCGAGGTTCCCATGGTGTATTCCCGTCAGGGGTGGGTGGTCTTGAAGTCCGAGGCCGAGGGTGCGTCACGTCTGGTGGACGTTCGACGAATGCCCTGTACGGCACTTGTCGAAGGCCGTCGACAGGCGTTCCACGGCCGTCGCCAGTTCGGGGCGGGACAAGGTCGCGAAGGACATCCGGACGTTGCGGGATCCGTCCCGTTCGATGCAGAACGGTGTGCCGGGGACGATGGCGACTCCCTCGGCCAGGGCTGCACGTGACAGGTCGTCCGAGGTGACGTCCGGGTCCGCGATGGTGCACCAGAGGAAGAGCCCGCCACTCGGCTGCTCGAACTCCAGCCAGGGCAGCTTGGTTTCGATCAGCTCCGAGAGCTCGCCCGCTTTGGTCCGGTAGAAGGTCTGCAGCCGGGTGACGTGGCGGGGCAGGAACTCCGGGTCGGCGAGCAGTCGGGCCAGGATGTGCTGGCCCAGGGTGTTGGTCTGCAGATCCGCGGATTGTTTGGCGGCGGCCAGTTCGTGGACGAGCTCGGCGGGGGCCTTGAGGCCGCTCACCCGCAACCCGGGGCAGAGGGTCTTGGACAGGCTCATGAGCCTGATCACCCGCTCGGTGTGCACATCCATGGAAGGCTGTCGCGCTGCGGCGAAGCCCAGGTCCGCGTACGGGTCGTCCTCCAGTACGACGAAGCCGAACTCATCGGCCAGCGACGCGAGATGACGGCGGCGTGCGGCGGAGAGCACCGCACCTGAGGGGTTGTGGAAGTGCGGTACCACGTAGACCAGCTTGCAGCGCGCACCGGCCGCCAGCCGGGCCTCGAGGGCGTCGGTGTCCATGCCGTCCTCGTCGCTGGGCACCGGTAGCAGTGCGGCTCCCGCCCGGCGGAAGCTCTGCACGGCGCCGAGGTAGCTCGGGTCGTCGAGCGCGACGGTGTCGCCCTCCTGCAGCAGGGTGCCGGCCACCAGGTCCAGGCCCTGCTGGCTGCCGCTGGTGACGAGCAGCTGCTCGGCGGTGGCGGGGGCACCCGTCGCGGTCGCCAGCCTCGCGAGCACCTCGCGCATGGCCGGCGTGCCTTCGGTGGGCGCGTACTGGAGTGCCGCGGCAGCGGATTCGGCGAGGACCCGCTCCGTCACGGCAGTCAGCTCCGCCGTGGGGAAGGTCTCCGGTGCGGGCAGGCCGCCGGCCAGGGAGAGTACGCCGGGCGCGGCACCGGCCGCGAGGATGTCCCGGATCGCGTCCGACCGCGCGGCCGGGCCGCGCCGGGTGAGCAGGTCGGAGAACGGCGATGTGGCAAGTGACATGACGGTTGCTTTCTCAGGACGGCGAGGCTTCGGATACGGCGGGCGTGTCACGGGCCGGGTTCCAGTCGTCCGCTGACGGACTCCAGGATCATCGTCACGGCGCGGGCGCCGGTCAGATGGCAGCGGCGAAGGGCCCGGCCGGTGGTGACGGCCCGGAGCATCTCCTCGTACACCTCGGTGTGGAGCCGTTCCGCCGGAGCGGCCGGATGGTCGGTGAGGACGCCGTCGCGGTCGCTCCGGATGCGGCCGTCTTCGATGAGCAGGCTCTGGTTGACGTCCATGACGGTGAGCCGCTCGGTACGGGTGGCCGACTCGGAGGTCACCGCGAAGCTCAGGGTGGCGCCGCCCATGAAGCCCACCACTCCGGCCGCGCGACTCTCGATGCCGGGGACCACTTCGCGGGTACGGGCGAGGTGGATCTCGGCCGGTTCGCCGAGGAGCTGGCAGGCGAGGTCCAGGTAGTGGGCGCCGAGGTGGGCGGTGACGCCGCCCAGTGCGCGGGCCGGGTCCTTGCGCCAGTCCGTGCGCCGGAAGTAGTCGGCCGGACGGTAACCGGAGACTTCGAGTACGGCGGTCGTGCTGGGTTGCCAGGTCCAGTCGAGGACGTCGTCGGGTAGCCGGAAGCGGTGCTGGAACATGACTCCGGCCGGCTGTCCGGTGCGGTGCGACACCGCTGCGAGGGAGTCGAGCTCGGCGGTCGTGGTGGCAGCCGGCATCTCGACGAGTACGGCTCGACCGCTCTCCAGGACCGCCCGGGCCGCGGCGGTGCGACCGCCCGGTGGTGTGCACAGGGAGACGAGGCGCACCGAGGGGTCGTCGAGCAGCTGCTCCCAGGAGGCGTACCTGGCCGTGCCGGCCGGAATCCGGGCGGCCGGGTCGAGGTCCAGGACACCCCGTAGTTCGGCGCCGTCGATGGCGGCCAGGGTTGCCGCGTGCTGCCGCCCGGCGGCCCCGAAACCGACCAGGGCGACGCCGACGCGCCCCACGTCGGGCCTCGTTGCCCACGTGCGCATGTTTCCTCCGCGGTGTCGAAGCTTTCGTCACCTTCCCGCTGGTGGGGAGGTGACGGGACGGCTTCATCCTGTGGTCTGTCCGGGGCGGTGACCAGCTCTCACGGCTGCGGGCGGCAGCCATGGCCGCCGCCCGCCAGACCCGCTGCCGGTCTCACTATCCGGACAGGACGAGCGGGGTCAGTCGGGCCCGGAGGCCAGCTGCTCGTAGTACCCGGGGGGCGCCACCGCCTCGCAGCTCGCCAGGGTGAGGCCGCGGAGTTCGGGCGCGGTGGCGAGGACGTCGAGACAGACGGCGCGGGCGGCCCGTTCGGCCGCGTCGAGGGAGTCCGCCGCCAGGAACAGTCCGAGGACGGGGCCGAAGCCGGTGGCCGGGTGCACGCTGACGTGTTCGAGCCCACGGTCCCGGCCTGCCCGGCGCAGGCGCGCAACGATCAGCGCGTCGGACAGCGGGATTTCGGCGGCCAACCGGAGTCGGGCATGGACCAGGTACATGGCTCCATGGTTGAGGCAGGCCTGATCTATGCATAGAGTCCCGACTCGGACGGTTTATGTCACTGCAGGATGCGGCCATGGCGATATCGCCGTGCCCGCCCCACCGGGGGCCGCACCAGGGCCGTTTCCCCGTGCCCGGCGGCCCCGGGCACGGGGGCGTCATTTTTTGTGTATGGGATCGAGGGGGGGCTCCGGTGCTGGAAACGCTGGGCCTGGACGCCATGTCCGAACAGCTTTACCGCGCGATGCTCGCCCGCCCCTCGGAAGGGGTCGCCGAGCTCTCGCTCCGCCTGGGCATCCCGGAGCCGCAGCTGCGTGCCGCGCTCGACCGGCTCAGCGAACTGGCGCTCGTGCGGCACCGGGACGACCCGCAGCCGGGGTTCCACACGGTCAGCCCGGAGGTCGCGATGGAGCTGCTGCTCGCGCGGCAGCAGGCCGACCTCGCCGCCCGGCAGCAGCGCCTGGAGGAGTCCCGGGCGGCCGCCGCCCAGCTGATCGCCGAGTGCTCGATCTACGGCGGCCCGCAGGCCACGGAGGAATCGGAATGCCTGGTGGGAGAGCAGGCGATCCGGGAGCGGCTCGCCCAGCTCGGCCGGAGCGCGGAGTCGGTGGTGATGACGTTCGCGCCCGGCGGTGCGCACAGCGAGAGCGATCTGCGCGCCAGCCGCGGCCCCAACGAGGCGCTGTTCGAACGCGGTGTGGAAATGCGCACCGTGTACCTGGACAGCATCCGCAACGACCGGCCCTCCCTGGAGCACGTGGCCTGGCTGAACAGCCGAGGCGGACAGGTGCGTACCGTGCCCAGCCTGCCGGTCCGCATGATCATCATCGACCGGCGGCTCGCGGTGCTGCCGCTGGACACCAGTGATGCGAAGGCCGGTGCGGTGGTGCTGACCGGGCCCGGCGTGGTGTCGGCGCTGTGCGCGCTCTTCGAGAGCGTGTGGGCGAACGCGACGCCACTGGGGGACGCGCCGCCGCTGGACCAGCACGGTCTGACGCCACAGGAGGCGGAGACGCTGCGGATGCTGGCCGCGGGGCTGACGGACGAGGCCATCGCCAAGCGGCTCGGGATCTCCCCGCGCACCGCCCGGCGGATCACAGCGGGCCTGATGGAGCGGCTCGACGCCCGTAGTCGGTTCCAGGCCGGGGTGCATGCGGTCCAGGACAACTGGTTGCCGTCCTCCCGGTGAGACGCTCCGGTCGGAAGTCGTCCTTATGACCTATTTGCCGCAGGCCGAAACAGGTCACGACCCGTTGCGGCCATTCCGGATCCCTTCCCGTGGGCCCGCGGCATCCGCAGAGTGGTGCGTACCCGGCTGAACAATCGGCAGCCGGGCAGACACCACTTTCGGGGAAGCACAATGATCCGCTCGTTCCTTCGTACCTCCGCCGGTAAGTTCGCCGTCCGCGTCGTACTGGCCGCCGCCCTCGCCGTCCCCGCCGCCGCCTTCGCCGCGAGTGCGGACCCGGCCGCCGCCTCGGACGCCGCCGGCCAGGTGCGCCCGAAGGCCGTCGCCACCCTGGACGACCTCACCTGGGGGAGCTGACCGGACAGGCGGCCCCCGGGCTGCCACGCCGGTCTTCTCGGTTCGGTACTTGGACATCGGAGTAGCAACGATGAGCGGGAGAGGCGTCCCCTACGCGCTTGACCAGCGCGTCTACGAGATCGCGTCCTCGGCCACCACCTGGACGGTGGCCTCGATGAGCCAACAGCTCGGTGCGGCCGAGGCGGCCGTGGAAGAGGCGCTGGCACGGCTCGCCTCGGTCGGTCTGGTCCGCCCGGCGCCGGCCGCGCCCGGCGGCTACGCGGCGGTGGCCCCCGAGGTGGCGCTCACCCGGCTCTTCGGCCAGGAAGAGCGCCAGCTCACCCAGCAGCTGGCGAAGCTGGCGGAGACCCGGGAGGCCATCACCTCCGTCATGCGGGACTTCCTGGACCTGCGCACGACCCGGCGCCGGACCCTGCAGGTCGAGCCGCTGCCCACCGAGGGGCTGGTGGCCGAGTTCCTGGACGGCGCGGCCGGCCTGGCCCGCCGGGAGGCCTGGTGGATGCACGCGGGGGGCATCCCGTCCGTCGAGGCGCTCGACGAGATGCTGCTGCGGAACCTCGGGATGCTCGGTGCGGGGATCGCCGTGCGCGCCCTGTTCCTGCACCGCCATGCCGGTGACCCCGTCATGGCGGGGTACCTCCGGGACCTGGTCCACGCGGGCGCCGAGGTCCGGATCGCCACCCATCTCCCGCAGCAGATGCTCGTCGTCGACCAGGACCTCGCCCTGGTGCCCGCCGATCCCGCCGACCCCGGGCGGGGCGCCTGGGCGGTGCACGGCACCGAGCTGATTCCCACCCTGCGTGCGATCCACGAACACTGCTGGACGCTGGCGACGCCGTTCGCCCGGCAGGCCGACGGCGCGGCGCCCGACACCACCGCGTCACCGGTGGAGGACGTCCTGGTCCGGCTGCTCGCCGAGGGCGTCAAGGACGACGCCATCGCCCGGCGCCTGGGGGTCTCCACCCGTACCCTCAGCCGCATGATCTCCGCCCTGCTGGAGCGGCTCGGCGTGCAGACCCGCTTCCAGGCCGCCCTGGAGCTGCACCGGCGCGGCCGCCTGGCGGACCCGGTGACCACGCCCCGCGCGGCCTGAGCGGCCAGAGCGTCCTACCGGACGGAGCGCCTAGCGCGGTGCCAGCGACGGCGCGTCACGCACCCCGAACTCCCGTCGCAGCGCCGAGCGCGCCGCCAGGTAGCCGGACATGCCGTGCACGCCGGGCCCGGGCGGGGTCGATGCCGAGCACAGGTAGACCCGCCGCAGCGGTGTCCGGTACGGGTCCCAGCGGGGGGTCGGCCGGAACAGGGTCTGCCTCAGCGTCATGGCCCCCGCGGCGATGTCGCCCCCGACGTAGTTCGGGTTGTACTGCTCCAGGGCCGCCGCGCTGATTCCGCGCCGCGCCACCACGGTGTCGGCGAACCCGGGTGCGTACTGCTCGATCCGGGCGGTCACCAGCTCCACCGGATCGGTGGTGTCGCCGTTGGGGACATGGGCGTACGCCCACACCGGGCGCTGCCCGCCGGCCGCGCGGCCCGGATCCGCCACGCACGGGTCGACCACCAGGACGAACGGCGCACCGCCGCGCGAGCCCTTCGCCACCAGCGTCTCCTGCCGGAACACCTCGCGCTGGGTGCCGCCGAGGTGCACGGTCCCGGCCCGGCCGACGTCGGGGTCGGCCCAGGGGATCGGCTCGGAGACCAGGAAGTCGACCTTGGCCGCGCCCGGCCCGTACCGGAAGGACCGCAGCCCCCGGCGGTAACCGGCCGGCAGGTGGCGGCCGCCGATCGCCAGGAACTCCTTGGGACCGACGTCGAGCAGGACGGCCTTCGCACCCCGGAACTCCGCCAGGTCGGTGACCCGGTGCCCGGTGAAGAGCTTCCCACCGTGTGCGGTCAGGTCGGCGGCCATGGCCTCGGCGATCCGGACGCTCCCGCCGCGGGGCACCGGCCAGCCGGTGCCGTGCGCGAGGTGCCCGAGCATCAGGGCCACCGCGGCCGAGGCGGGGGTGGGCATCACGCCCACCACGTGGGCCGCGACCCCCGCGAGCAGCGCACCCGCCTCGGGCCCGGCGAACTGCCGGGTGGCCAGTGGCGTGCCGTGGCCGAGCATCCGCCGGGCCAGCAGGAAGGGCGCGGCCAGGTCGTCCGGCAGGCTCCGCTGGCCCGAGAGCAGGAAGTCCACCAGGCCCCGGCTGTGGTCGAGCAGCGGGCCCATCAGCGCCTGCCAGGCCCGCCCGTCCCGGCCCAGACCCTCGCAGGTCGCCGCGAGGCTGCGGTACGCGAGGGCGGCCCGGCCGCCGTCCAGCGGGTGCGCGTAGCTGATCTCCGGGTGGAGCAGTTCGACGCCCCGGGCGGCGAGGTCGAACTCCCGGAAGAACGCGGACGCGGCCGCCATCGGCTGCACCGCGGAGCAGATGTCGTGCACCACGTCCGGGCGGAACAGCGGCTTCGAACGCATTCCGCCGCCCGGGTCGTCGGCCGCCTCGTACACCTCGACGGCGAGTCCCGCCCTGGCCATCGTGACCGCGGCGGCAAGGCCATTGGGGCCGCTGCCCACCACGACGACATCCGCTGCCACCGTGCCTCCTCATCTGCTGGGTGTTGTCCGGCCGGCCGGGTCACCCGCGGGCGCGTCCGACGCGCCCGCGGGTGACCCGGCTCAGGCCTCGGGCTCGTACACGTACGGAGTGGTCGAGGTGACCACCCGGAAGCCGCGCTTGCGGAGGATGGGCTCCGAGGTCGGGAGCGCGTCGGTGACCAGCACCGACCGGCCCCGCTCCCGGGCCTCCTTCAGCCTGGCGCCCACGACCGCCGAGAACAGCCCCCGCTCCCGGTGGGTCGTCTTGGTCCGGCCGCCCGCCAGCTCCGCGAAGGGGGTGCCGTCCTGGAAGTAGACCCGACCGCAGGACACCGGTTCGCCGTCCACGTAGGCGATGTGGACGCTCATCGCCTCGGGTGCCTCCCGCAGGAGGAGCGCCAGCTGCTGCCGCTCCCCCTCCGGGTTCTTCCGGCCGATCTCCCGGGCGATCTCGGCGTAGTCGTCGAGCCCCGACTCGTCCTGCACGCGACGGACGTCGTACCCGTCGGTGTCGAACGCGGCCAGGGCGGCCTCGTCGACCGGGAGCACCAGGACCTGCTCCTCGTCGTCGGGCTCGAAGCCCGCGGCCACCAGGAGCGCGCCCAGGCCGGACGGCACGTCGTGGCCGTAGACCTTCCACTCCAGGGTGTAGCCGCCCTCCCGGGCCAGCGCCTGCTCCGCGCGGACGACCTCCTCGGCCTCGCCCTCGGCCAGGCGCGAGTAGACGATGCGGCACTCCGAGCCGTCGGCCGTGAACTCGCGCACGACCTCGCCGTGCTCGGCGGCCACCCCGGCCGAACGGCGGGCGGCATCCAGCTCCGCCAGGATCTCGGCGTTCTGAGTCTCGCTCATGCTGTCCATTCCTCCTGCTTGAGGATCTCGACGATGGGACGGCCGGCCGCCATGGCCCCGACGACCGCACGCAGGCGGACGAGGTAGGCCTCGGCCCGCTCGGGGGAGAAGACCTCGCTGTTGTACGTCAACGCGAGTTCGAGGCTATCGGCAGACCGGATGAAGACGAACTGCAGGTCGGCCTCCTTCGACCGGCGCGGCAACTCCTTCGCCTCGAAGGTGACGCTGAGGCCGGTCCGCTCCGCCGGGACGGCGCTCAGCTGGTCGATCGCGACCATCACGTCGAACAGCGGGCTCCGGTCGGTGCCGCGCTCCCAGCCGAGGTCGCGCATGGTCCGCCCGTAGGGGTACTCCTCGTGCTGGAACGCCCGCAGGACGTCGCCCTGGGTCCGGGTGAGGACCGAGCTCACGTCGTCGTCGGGCCACAGCCGGAGCCGCAGCGGGACGGTGTTGATGTGGAACCCGATCTGGCCCTCCAGATCCAGACGACGGCGGCCCTGGGTGTAGGTGCCGACCGTGATGTCGGTCAGGCCGGTCTCCGCGCACAGCAGCAGGCCCACCGCGCACCGCGCGACCACGAACTCGGTGACCGCGTGGCGGCTCGCCAGGGCGGCGAACCCCTCGGTGAGGTCCCCCGGCAGTGGCAGCCGCAGCCGGGCGCCGGCCAGCGCCGTGACCGCGGGCCTGGGCAGATCGGCGGGCAGCGGCACGAACGGTGAGGCACCGTCCAGCTCGCGCAGCCAGAACTCCCGGTGCCGAGCGCCCTCCTCGCCCGCGAGCCGGGCCGCGCGCCAGGCCGCCACGTCCTTGTACTGGACGGCGAGTTCGGCGAGAGCGGGCGCACGCCCGGCCACCAGGGCCTCGTACAGCTCGTGCCAGTCCTCCTTGAACACCAGGGCGGAGGTGCCGTCGGACACCAACTGGTGCATCGACGTCAGGAGTACGTGGCTGTCCTCGCCGGTACGCATCAGATCCGCCCTGACCAGCGGCTCGCGGTCGATGGCGAACGGCTCGCGGATCCGGGCCGCGACGAACGCGTCCACCTCCTCCTCCGTGCGGTCCGACAGGTCGTGGACCCGGAACGGCAGCGGCAGTTCGCCGGGCGCGTGCACGGTCTGCACGGCGCGGCCCTCGACGACGGCGTACGTCGTGCGCAGGCTCTCGTGCCGCTCCGTGAGGAGGGCGAAGGCCTCCTCCAGCAGGGCCGGCCGCACCGGGCCGTGCAGGGCGTGCCGGTCGTTGCGGTGGAAGGCGCCCGGCTGCGGGGAGGTCCGCTCGATGTCGAGCAGCAGTTCCTGGGCCGGGGCCGCGGCGTGGTCACCCGGTCCGCCGAGGCTGGTGATCGGGTCGAGCACCGGGGCCTGCGCGGTGGCCACCGCGTCGGCCAGTCCGGCGACGGTCGGCCGGGCGAACAGGGTCTCCAGGCCGATCTCGACGCCCATCCGGCCCCGGATCCGGGCGAGCACCTGGATGGCGCGCAGCGAGTTGCCGCCCACCTCGAAGAACCGGTCGGTCACCCCGATCCCCTCGGTGCCGAGCACCTCCGCCCAGATCTCCGCGAGCACCCGCTCGTCCTCGGTCCTGGGCGCCACCACCGCGTCACCGCCGGCCCGGAGGACCTCGCGCGCCGCGAGGGCCTTGCGGTCGACCTTGCCGTTGGAGGTCAGCGGCAGCCGGTCCACCTCGATGAACTCGGCGGGCACCATGTGCTGCGGCAGCGCCTGGTGGAGGCGCTCGCGCAGCCCGGCCGACGAGGCACCGGGCTCCAGGACGACGTACGCGTACAGCTGCTTGTCCCGGCCCGCGCCCTTGGTGACGACGGCGGCCGACTTCACCTCGGGGCACTCGTCGACGCGGCGCTCGATCTCGCCGAGGTCGACGCGGAAGCCGCGCACCTTCACCTGGCTGTCGGTGCGCCCCAGGTACTCGAGGGCGCCGTCCGCAGTCCAGCGGCCGTTGTCACCGGTCCGGTACATCCGCCGGCCGGGCTCGAACGGGTCGGCCATGAAGGCCCGTTCGGTCTGCTCGGGCGCGTTCAGGTAGCCGCGGCTCACGCAGATGCCGGACACGTAGATCTCGCCGCGCGCGCCCTGCGGGCAGACCCTCAGGTGCTCGTCGAGGACGTAGACGAGGGTGTTGGCGATCGGCCGGCCCAACGGCACGATCTCGCTGGTGACCGGCTCGGACATGAGGTGGTGGGTCACGTCGTCGGAGGCCTCGGTGGGGCCGTAGGCGTTGACGACGGGGATCGCGGGGTACTCGGCGAGCCACCGGTTGACCTGCCGCGGCAGCACCGCCTCACCGGTGACCATGAGGTACTCCAGGTCCGCCAGGGCGACGCGGCGGCCGGAGCGCTGCCAGGTGTCGAGCATCGCGTCCAGGTACGAGGGCACCACCTCCAGGACGGTGACCCGCTCGTCCTCGACCCGGTCGGCGAAGCGGAGCGGGTCGAGCTGGAGCGCCTCGTCGATGATGACGGTGCGCCCGCCGGCGTAGGGGGCGGCGAACATCTGCCACAGCGAGATGTCGAAGCTGTTCGAGGCGTTCTGCACCACCACGCTGCGCTCGGTGAGCGAGAGGTCGGCGATCTTGGCGTGCAGGTGGTTGAGCATCCCCAGGTGCTCGACCATCACACCCTTGGGCACGCCGGTGGAACCCGAGGTGTAGATGACGTACGAGAGCCCCGACTCGTCGACGGGCAGGCCGAGGTCGGCGGTGTCCTCCCCGGCGCCGGTGGCGTCGGTGACGTCGACAGCACGGCAGCCGTCCACGGTCTGAGCCCGCAGCTCCGGTGTGGCCCGCTCCGGGTCGAAGGCGACGACCCGGACCTCGGAGGACTCGAACATCCGGCGGACGAAGGCCGGCGGGTACCCCGGGTCGACCGGCAGGTAGGCCGCGCCGCACTTCCACAGCGCGAGGATCGACTCGACCATCAGCAGGGACCGGTCCATCACCAGCGCCACCACCTCGCCGGGGCGGACGCCGAGTTCACCGCGGAAGTACCGGGCGAGCTGGTTGGCGCGGGCGTTGAGCTGGGCGTAGGTGCGCCGCTCGGGGCCGCAGGACAGGCAGACCCGGTCCGGTGCGGTGCGCGCGAACCGCTCGACGGCCCGGTGGATCTGCAGCGAGCGGTCGAAGTCGAGCTCGTGGTGGCCGTGGGTGCGCACCCGCCGCTGTTCCTCGGCGGAGAGCAGCGGGAGTCCGTCCAGGGCCGCGGACGGGCTGTCGAGCACCGCCTCCAGCAGGCCCTCGAAGGCCTCCCAGAGCCGGTCGACGGTGTGCTCGTCGAAGAGCCGGGTGTCGAAGCGGACGGCCGCCTCCAGGGTGGCGGCCTGCTCGGCCAGCATGATGTTGAGCGGGAAGACGCTGGTCTCCAGGGTCAGCTCGACCGGGGCCACCCGGAGCGCGGGGGTCGCCATCGCGCCCAGCGGCGCCTCGTCGGAGCCGCCGAACTGCTCGAACTCGATCAGCACGTCGAACAGGTCCGGGCCGTGCGACCGGCCGCTGCGGTGCAGCTCCTGCGCCAACTCCTCGTACGGGTGGTCGAGATGGCGCACCGCGTCGCCGAAGACCCCGCGCACCTGCCGGCACAGCTCGGCGAAACCGCGCTCGGAGTCGACCGCCAGCCGCAGCGGGAGGGTCCGCACCAGCATGCCGACGAACTGCTCCAGGGACTGGCGGCCGCGGCCGGCCAGGGAGGTGCCGAGCACCAGCTCGCCCCGCTCGCTGTAGCGGGCGAGGACGGCCGCGAAGGCGCTCAGCACCGAGGTGAACACGGTGCTGCCCTCGGCCTGGCTGAACCGCTTGAGCCGCTGCCAGAGCGCCTCGGGCAGCTCGTAGTTGCGGTAGGCGCCGCCGAAGGCGGTGCCTCCGGCGTCGGAGCGCACCGGCAGGTCGAGGACGGGCACCTCGCCGGCGAAGGCGGTGTGCCAGTACGCGGCGGCCTCCTCGCGCTTGGCCGCGGTGCTCTGCGCCTCGGCGACGTGGTGCGTCCGGTAGTCGGCGCCGACCTCGGGCAGACCGGGCGCGGTGCCCTGGGTGAACGCGGCGTAGAGCGCGCCCAGGTCGCGGACGAGCAGTTGCAGGGACCAGCCGTCGGCGACGATGTGGTGGGTGTTCAGGGTCAGCAGGTGCCGGTCCCCGTCGAAGGAGAGCAGCTGCGCCCGCAGCAGCGGGCCGTTCTCCAGGTCGAAGGGCCGGGCGGCGAACGCCCGCGCCGACTCGACCGGGCCGGCCTGGTTCGCCGGATCCCCGGCCGCGGTGGCGAGTTCGAGCGGCACGGTGAAGCCCGCCCGCGGGGTGATCCGCTGGGTCAGCTGCTCCCCGGCGAAGGCGAAGGTGGCCCGCAGGCCGTCGTGCCGGTCCGCCAGCGCGTCCAGGGCGCGCTGCAGCGCCGCCCGGTCCACCGCCCCGGTCAGCTGGAAGGAGCGCGTGAGGTTGAAGGCGACCGAGCCGCCCTCGAACTGGGACGCCAGCCAGATGTGCAGCTGGGCGGGCGAGGCCGGGAAGGGCTCCGCCGCCGGCTCCTCGGCCGCCGCCGGCTCCTGGGCGGGCACGGGCTCCTGGGTCGGCACGGGCTGCTCGGCGGGTACCGGCTGCTCGGCGGCTCCGGCAGCCTCGGCGACCGCGGCCCGCTCCGGGTACTGCTCCCGCACGGTCTCCTCGACGTGGTCGGCGAGGGTGCGCGGGGTCTCGTAGTCGAAGATCGCGAAGTCGTCGAGCTCGACCCCGTGCAGGGTCTGCAGCCGGTTGAGGACCTGGAGGCCGCTGATCGAGTCGCCGCCGAGTTCGAAGAAGGAGTCGTCGGGGTCGAGGGCGTCCAGGCCCAGCACCTCCCGCCAGACCGCGACGACGGAGTCGTACACGTCGACCGGGCCGCTGTCGGCGGCGGTCTCCCCGTCCGCGGCGGCCGGGACCGCCGGGTCGTGGGCCGTCACCACGTTGGACTCGTCCAGCCAGCACCGGACGCGGTCGAACTGGTAGGAGGGCAGCTCGATCCGGCGGCCCGCGCCCGCGGTGTGCTCCCAGCTCCAGTGCGCGCCGCCGAGGTAGAGCTCGCGCAGGAAGCCCGCGTAGGCGTCCGCGGTGGCGGGGACGGACACCACACCGTGCCCGGAGCCGCCGCGCGCGGCCAGGGCGCCGGAGACGGTGGACAGCGGGCCCGCCTCGACGAAGAGGACCCGGCCCTCGCCCGACAGCTTGGCCAGCAGGCGCTCGGCGCGGGCGTCGAGGTCGGTGGCCTCGCCCGGGGTCTCGGCGAGGGTCCGGCGCAGTGCCTCGTCCAGGGTGATCCGCTCCGCGCCGGCGTCGATCACGTGCTTGCCCGCGCCCTCGCCCACGACGTGGCGGAACTCCAGGCCGAGGTGGCGCAGCAGCCCGTACAGCGCGTACTGGAAGGCGAATCGGGCGGCGCGCGGGTCGGCGGCGGCCTCCCCGGCGGCCCGCTCGGCCCGGGTGTGGAGCTCCTCGAAGTGGGGGTGGGCGCGGCGGAAGGCGGCCGTCAGGGCGGCGTCGGCCGTGCACCGGCCGGACACCAGCAGGACGGTGACGGCGCCCGCCGTGTCGGGCCCGGTGACGGCGGGTGCGGCGAGCGCGTCGGACAGTTCGGTGAGGTCGCCAGCGATGACGCAGGCCCGGTGCGGGTGGTGGCCGCGGCCCGCGACGAGGGTCGCCTGGACGTCCGCGGCCGTCAGCTCGGGCCGCTCGGCGATCCACTGCCGCAGCGCGGCGAGGTTCGCCCGGAGGGCGGTGGCGCTCTTGGCCGAGACCGGGAACCAGTGGCCGTCGACGCTGCCGGTCTCGGCGGCCGGACGGGCCGGGGCCTCCTCCAGGACGGCGTGCACGTTGGTGCCCATCACACCGAAGGAGCTGACGCCGGCCCGGCGGATCCCGGCCTCCGGCTCCCAGGCGGTGAGCTCCTGGGTGACGCGGACCGCCGAGCCCGCGAAGTCGATCAGCGGACTGAGGGTGTGCGAGTGGAGGCTGGCGAACAGCTGCCGGTGGCGCAGGGCGAGGACCGCCTTGACGAGGCCGGCGAGGCCGGAGGCGCTCCAGGTGTGCCCGATGTTGCTCTTCAGGGTGGACAGTTCGCAGAACTGCTTGCGGTCCGTCACCCGGCCGAACGCCAGGTCGATGGCCTCGATCTCGATGGGGTCGCCGAGCCGGGTGGCGGTGCCGTGGGCCTCGATGTAGGAGACGGTCAGCGGGTCGATCCCGGCCTTCTCCCAGGCCCGCTCGATGACTTCGGCCTGGGCGGCGCTGTCCGGGGCGGTCAGCGTGCTGGCCCGTCCGGCGACGTTGTTGGCGGCGGTGCCCTTGATGACGGCGTGCACCGGGTCCCCGTCGCGCAGCGCCTGGCCGAGCGGCTTGAGCACCACGATCGCGGCCGCCTCGCCGGCCCCGGTGCCGTCCGCGTCGGCGGAGAAGGCCCGGGTCTTGCCGTCCGCCGACCGGATGCCGAGGTCGAGTTCGTCGTCCGCGTGCTTCGGCTCGCCGAACAGGTTGAGGTTGATGCCGCCGACCAGCGCCAGCTCGGCGTCGCCGAGGACCAGCTCGTTCACGGCCTGGTGCAGCGCGAGCAGCGCGGACGAGCAGGACGAGTCGACCATGGCGGCCGATCCGCGCAGGCCGAAGAAGCGGGAGATCCGGCCGGCCGTCGCCGAGGCGTGGGTGCCCATGACCATGGTCGGCTCGACGGTCCGGGCGAGCCGCTGGTATTCCAGGCGGGTGTCGCCGACGTAGACGCAGGCGCGGCGGCCCTTCAGGGCGGCCGGGTCGTAGCCGGCGTTCTCCATGGCCTGGTGGGCGAGTTGGAGCAGCAGCCGGTGCTCGGGGGCCATGTTCTGGGCCTCGCCCCGGGAGATGCCGAAGAAGGCGTGGTCGAAGGAGTCGATGTCCTCGATGTAGCCGTTGAGCTGGTAGTCGGCGTCGGGTGACATCGAGGTGCGCCGGCGGCGCTCGGCCGACAGCTCGCGGACGCTGTCGCGGCCCTCGCGCAGGTTGGCCAGGAACTGCTGGACGTCGTCGGCCTCGGGCATCCGGACGGCCATGCCGATGACGGCGATGTCGCGCGCGCGGTCCCCGGCGCGACCCGTGACCGCCGTGGTCTGCTCAGAAGTCATGCTCGGAAACCTCGTCTTCGGTGTGCTGGGGCGCGGGCTCCACCAGCCGCGCCTGGGTGGCGATCGTGGGGTGGGTGAACAGCTGGGCGACGCGGAAGGCGCCCGGGAAGCGCTCCTCCAGGAGCGAGAAGAGCCGGAGCAGCTTCAGCGAGGTGCCGCCGAGGGCGAAGAAGTCCTGGTGGACTCCGGCCACCGGCCGGTCCAGGACGGTGCTCCAGGCCTCCTGGAGGGCGCGTTCGGTGTCGGTCCGCGGCGCCTCGGCGGGCGCGGCCGGGACGTCCCGGGCGAAGCTCGGCGCGGGCAGCGCGGCCCGGTCGGTCTTGCCGTTGGGGGTGGTCGGGATGCGGTCCAGGGTGATGAACTCGGCCGGGACCATGGCCCGCGGCAGCAGGTCGGCCAGGTGGCCGCGCAGCTGCTCGGGGAGGGCGGCGTCCGCCCGGTCGGGTACGACGTACGCGACCAGGTGGGGTTCCCGGTGCGGGTCGTCGGGATCCTTGTGGGCCGTCACCAGGCAGGCCGAGACGCGCGGGTGTCCGCCCAGCGCGTTCTCGATCTCGGCCGGGTGGATCCGCACCCCGTTGATCTTGAGCTGGTGGTCGCGCCGGCCGATGATCTCCAGCAGGCCGTCCGGGCGCACCCGTCCGATGTCACCGGTCCGGTAGAGCAGGTCCTGCTCGTCGTCGCGGTGCGGGTTGCGGAAGAACGCGGCCGCGTTGGCCTCCGGGTCGTCGAGGTAGCCGAAGGTGCGGAACGGCGTGCGGATGACGATCTCGCCGGGCTCGCCGACGCCGCACGGGACGCCGTCACGCATGACCAGTCCCTGGGTCTGCGGCAGCGGCGAGCCGACCGGCAGGACCGCGGGCAGCGTCCCGTACGGGACGGGGTGGGCGAACTTCGCCATGGTGGTCTCGGTCGGCCCGTACAGGTTCACGATCTCGCCGCTGCCGGGGAACAGCGCGCGGAACTCCGCCACCAGCGCGGCCTTCAGGGGCTCGCCGGCGAGGAAGGTCCAGCGCAGGTCCGGCAGTCGGGCACCGGACGGGGCGTCCAGCAGCCACGACTGCAGCACGGTGGGCGCCGCGTGCAGCACGGTCACCCGCTCCCGCTCCAGCCAGCCGAGGACCGCCTTGCCGCCGAGCGTGTCCGTCGGCTCCGGCACCACCAGGGTGGCGCCGCTGACCAGGGCGAGGAAGGTGTCCCGGAGCATCACGTCGAAGGAGGCGCTGGTCAGCTGGGCGCAGCGGTCCTCCGCGGCGATGCCGAAGGTCCCGCTCTGCCAGCGCAGGAAGTGGCTGAGGCCGCTGTGCCGGCCGAGCACGCCGCGCGGGGTGCCGGTGGTGCCCGAGGTGAAGAACAGGTACGCGGCGCCGTCCGCCGGTACCGGTGCGAGCACCGCCTGGCGGGCGGGCGCCGAGGCCGGTTCGCGCAGTTCGCCGGTGCGTGCGTCGGTCCGCACCGTCTCCAGGCCCGCGGTGATCTCGTGGCCCGCGGTGTCCCCGGCCTCCTCGGCGTGGACGAAGAGCTTCGGACGGCCGATCGACAGCAGGTGCCGACGGCGGCCCTGCGGCAGCGCCGGGTCCACCGGGAAGGCGGTGGCGCCGCTGCGCAGGACGCCGAGCAGGCTCACCACGAACCCGATGCCGCGCGGGCCCGTCACGCCGATCACGTCGCCGGGGCCGCAGTCGCGGGCGGCGAGTTCGCGGGCGACGGCCTCGGCCCGCGCCACCAGGTCGCGGTAGGCGAGGGTGTCCTCGCCCTGGCGGATGGCGGTGCGCTCGGGGGCGGCCGCCGCGCGGGCCTCGATCAGTTCGGTGATCGGCGGCTGGGCGGGCCGTTCCAGGGCGCGGCCCAGATCGACGGCGTGGGCGTCGCCCGGCAGGGCCAGCGAGTAGCGGGCGAGCGGCCGGTCGGGGCCCTCGGCCGCCTGGGCGAGGACGGAGGCCAGCTGGCCGAGCATCGCCTGGGCCCGCTCGGCGCCGAACAGGCCGGGGCGGTGGACCAGTTCGATGTGCATGCCCTCGGGTACGTCGCTCACGTAGAAGCTGAGCGGGAACTTGGCCTCGGGCTCGAAGAGGTGGTCGTCGAACTCGACCGCGACGCGGTCGATCGCCATGTCCTCGCGCAGGGTGCCCAGGTAGTTGAGCAGCACGTCGAAGACCGGGGTGCGGTCCAGCCTGCGGACCGGGTTGAGCCGCTCCACGACCAGTTCGAACGGCGCCGTCTGGTGGGCGTACGCGTCCCGGACGCCCGCGCTGACCTGCCGGAGCAGGTCGGTGAAGGTGGTGGCGGCGGACAGGTCGGTGCGCAGCGCGAGGGTGTTGAGGAACAGCCCGACGACGCCTTCGAGTTCGAGTTGTTCGCGGCCCACGACCGGGAAGCCGACGGCGAGGTCCTGCTGGTCCGCCAGGCGTCCGAGGAGCAGGTTCAGTGCCGACATGGTGATCTCGAACGGCGTGGTCGAGGTGCGGTCGGCGAGCTCCCGCAGCCGCCGGGCGGTGTCCACGGGGACGGTCACCGAGGCCCGTCCGCCGGCCGTGTGGTCGGTGTCCGGTTCCGGGGTGTCGGTGGGCAGCTCGAGCGGCGGGCAGCCGGTCAGCCGGTCGGTCCAGTACTGCAGGTCCTGCTCGACGGCCTCCTGGTGCGCGGGGTCGCGCACCGCCTCGGCGTAGTCGATGTAGTCCACGGTCCGGGCGGGCAGCGGGACGGCTTCGATGGTGCGGGCGGCGCCGGGCTCGCCCAGGTGGTGGGCGTACAGGACGGACAGCTCGCGCATCAGCAGCCGGAGCGACCAGCCGTCGCCCGCGATGTGGTGCAGGGTGACGAGCAGCTGGTGCTCCCGCTCGCCGACGCGGAACAGGACGACCCGCAGCGGCCCCTCCTCCTCCAGCCGGAAGGGCAGGGAGTCCTCGCCGAGCACGCCGCGCCGGGCCTGCTCGCGGGCCTCCTCGACGCCGGACGCGGTCAGGTCGCGGACCTCGAAGGCCGCCCCGATGTCGTCGCGCGGCACCTGGAAGACCTGGTCACCGGCGTCGGTGTAGGTGGTGCGCAGCATCTCGTGCCGGGCCACCAGGCTGCGGACGGCCTCGTGCAGTGCCCCGGCGTCCAGCGGTCCGTCGAGCTTCGCCAGGACGCGGATGTTGTACGCGGCGCTGTCCGGGTCGAGCCGGTACAGGAACCACATCCGCTCCTGCGCGAAGGACAGCCGGTGGCGCTCGGCGCGCGGGCGCGGGGTGACCGAGGTGGCCGGACGGGCGTCGACGGTGGCCGACTGCTCGATCAGCCGGGCCTGTTCGGCGACGGTGCGGTGGGCGAAGACCTCGGCGAGGGACATCGGGACGCCGTGGCCCCGGGCGATCCGCGAGCTCAGCTGGAGCGCGCTGAGCGAGTGGCCGCCGACGACGAAGAAGTCGTCGGTGACACCGATCGGGCCGGCCGGGAGCAGCGAACGCCAGAGGTCGAGGAGCTGTTCCTCCAACTCCGTGCGGGGGGCCACCTGTTCGCCGCCCGCCGAGCGCGCGCCGGTGAGCGCGAGCAGCGCCTTGCGGTCGGTCTTGCCGTTGCGCGTGACCGGGATGGCGTCGGTGCGCACGTAGTGCGAGGGGACCATGTACGGGGGCAGGCGGCGGGCCAGTCCGTCGCGCAGCTCCTGCGGCGCGAGGTCCGCGCGGCCCGTCACGTAGGCGCACAGGAAGTCGCCGCCCGCCTGGTCCCGCCGGGCCAGGACGACCGCCCGGTCCACACCGGGCTGTTCGCGCAGCGCCTGCTCGATCTCGCCGAGCTCGATGCGCAGGCCGCGGACCTTGACCTGGCCGTCGCGGCGGCCGAGGTAGAGGATCTCCCCGTTCGGCAGCCAGCGCGCCAGGTCGCCGGTGCGGTACATCCGCTCGCCGGGGTGGAAGGGGTCCTCCGTGAACCGCTCGGCGGTCAGCTCGGGGCGGTTGAGGTAGCCGCGGGCGACCTGGACGCCGGCGATGCACAGCTCTCCGGTCACGCCGACCGGGCACGGCTCGTCGCCGTCGCCGAGGACGTAGAGCCGGTTGTTCGGCGCGGGCGTGCCGAGGGTGACCGGGCCGGGCCGGTCCGCCACGTGCAGCGCGGTGACGTCGACGGTCGCCTCGGTGGGGCCGTAGTAGTTGATCAGCCGGGCCCCGCCGGCCCCGACCGCCGCGAAGAACCGGTCGGCCAGGTCGCGGTCCAGCTCCTCGCCGCTGCACACGCAGGAGCGCACGCCGTCGAAGCCGCCGTCGACGGCCGCGAGGTACTGGCTCAGCATCGACGGCACGAAGTGCAGGGTGGTGACGCCGTGCTGCCCGATCGCCGCGCGGATCGCCGCCGGGTCGGACTCGCCGCCGGGCCGCAGCATGACCTGCTTGGCGCCGATGACGGCGGGCAGCAGCAGCTCCCACACCGAGACGTCGAAGACGTAGGGGGTCTTCTGCAGGATGACGTCGGCGGCGGTCAGGCCCAGGTCGTCGGTCATCCAGCGGAGCCGGTTCACCAGGCCGCGGTGTTCGACGAGCACGCCCTTGGGCATGCCGGTCGAGCCGGAGGTGTAGATGCAGTAGCCGGGGTCGTCGGGGCCGGCGAGCGGCGGCAGGTCGTCCGTGCGCGGGTCGAGGGCGGCCCGGTCGGTCACGTCGAGCACCGCGAGGTCGCCCGGCACCGCGGTACCGCTGCCGCGCACCAGGACGACGCGGCAGCCGCTGTCCGCCAGGATGGCGGCGACCCGGTCGGCCGGGTCCTTCGTGCTGACCGGCAGGTAGGCGCCACCGGCCTTGAGGACGGCGAGGACCGCGGCCGTCAGGTCCACCGACCGGTCCATCAGGACGGCGACGAGGCTGCCCGGCCGTACGCCGTGCTCCTCGCGCAGCGTCCGGGCCAGCGCGTTGGCCCGCGCGTTCAGCTCGGCGAAGGTGAGGGTCTCCCGCTCGTCGACGGTCGCCACCGCGTCGGGGGTGCGCCGCACCTGCTGTTCGACGAGCTGCGGCACGGGGGTGTCGAGCGGGTAGGGGGTCGCGGTCCCGTTGAAGCCGCTCACCACCAGGCGGCGCTCGGCCGCGGGCAGCAGCACCAGCGTGTCGGCGGCCCGGTCCGGCTCGCGCAGCACCGAGTCGAGGAGGGTGCGGAAGTGGCCCAGCAGCCGTTCGACGCGGTCGGCGTCGAAGAGTTCGGTGGAGTATTCGACCGCGGCCTGCAGCCCGGCGGGCGTCTCCTCGAAGAAGAACGTGAGGTCCATCTTGCTGTGGCCGTTGCCGGTGTCGAGGTGGCGGATCCGCAGCCCGTCGATCTCCTCGCTCGGGCCGCCCCAGCCCTGGCCGACCATGACCAGCACGTTGAAGAGCGTGTTGCGGTGCGCGTCGGACGCGGCGCCCGCGTCGCGCACCACCCGGTCGAAGGGGTAGGCGCTGTGCCGCAGGCCCTCGCGCAGCGTTCCCTGCACGGCGCCCAGCAGGGCGCGGAAGCTCATCCCCGGCTCGACGGTGTTCCGCAGCGCGATGCTGTTGAGGTAGTAGCCGATCTGGTCGTACAGCTCGGGGACGGGCCGGGCGAGCGAGGAGGTGCCGAGGGTGAAGTCGCGCTGCCCGGTGTAGCGGTGCAGCTGCACCCGCAGCAGGGCGCTCAGACCCGCGAACAGGGTGACCTGCTCCGTCCGGCACAGCTCCTTGAGGGCCTCCAGCGATTCGGCCGGGATCATGCCGCGCACGACGCCGCCGCGGAAGGTGCGCTCGGCCGGGAGGGGCCGGTCGGCGGGCAGGTCGAGGAGCTCGGGCCCGTCGGTGAACCGGCCCTGCCAGTAGCTCCGGGCCTCGTCGAACGCGCCCGACTCCAGGAGCCCCTGCTGCCAGACGGCGTAGTCCTTGTACTGCAGTTCGAGCGCGGGCAGTGCGGGCGCCGCGCCAGCCGTCAAGGCCCGGTAGGCGACGGCGACTTCGTCGATCAGGACGCTGAGCGACCAGCCGTCCACCGCGATGTGGTGGGCCGAGACGACCAGGAGGTGCTCGGTGCGCGAGCGCTCGACCAGCAGGACGCGCAGCAGCTTCCCCGCCGCGAGGTCGAAGCCGAGGGAGACGAACTCCTCGGCGGCGCCGTCGGCTTCGGCGGCGTCGGCCGCGCTCACGCACCGCCAGTCGAGGACGGCGTCCGCCGCCGCACGCTGGACGGGCACGCCGTCCACCACGCCGTAGGCGGTGCGCAGCGACTCGTGGCGGGCGAGCAGCGCTTCGAACGCCCCGCGCAGGGCCGACGCGTCCAGCTCGCCGCGCAGCTCGTAGACGGACGGAACGGTGTACGCCGCGTCGGAGGCGGCTCCCGCCTGGGCGACCAGCCACATGGCGAGCTGGCCCGACGACAGGGGGTACCACTCGGCCGCGGGAGCCGGGCCGATCGCGTCCGGGTGGTGCACGCTGTCCACACCCACTGCTTCCTCATTTCGTTCGGCGGGGTTGCCTTCGGTGACGGTCGGGGTCGGGGCCGGGGCGCTCATCGCCGGAGCTCCCCGGTCAGGGCGGGCTGCTCGGCCAGCTGGGCCCGGCCGATGACGACGCCGCCGGAGTCGGTGCGGCAGACCAGTTCGAGGCGGTCGTACCGCTCCCAGTCCGGCAGGGACTTCCTGATCACGGGGGCCAGCTCGCGCAGGAAGCGGGTGGCGGGGTACTCGGTGCCCTCGACCCCGGCCTCCGGGTGGTCGGCGGGCTTCGCGGCGACGTCCTCGACGGCGATCTCCCGGACCACCTTCGTGTACTGCGACCAGCGGACGAAGCCGGCCACCTTGTGCTCGTGCAGCAGGAGGAACAGCGGGCGCCCCTCACCGCCGTCCGCGGGCCGGATCCAGATGTCCTCCATGACCTCCTCGATCACCCAGGCCCGCTGCCAGGCGGCGTGCCGGCCGCGTGCGGCGCGCACCGCCCGGGCGTGCAGTTCGTCGCGGGCGGGCGGTCGCGGGGCGTCCGCCGGCGCCCCGTTGGAGTACATCGGCACGCTCGTCAGCGGCCACTGCTCGGACTCGCGCACCAGGACGTACCCGAGGAGGAGTACGCAGGCGCTGCCGAACACCGCGAGCGCGACGGCGCCGCCGCCCTCGGCGACCGGGGCCCGGTCGGGCCGGTGGCCGGTGAACAGCGAGGCGATCCAGGGCCAGTCGAGCAGCAGCAGGTAGCAGCACATCTGGACCCAGTACGCGGGCATCATCAGCAGCAGGATCCCGATGTGCAGGCAGGTCCAGGACAGGATCACCGGCATCCGCAGGGTGGAGTCCACGACGGCCAGCGGCGCGGAGAGCTCGATCGCGACGGCGGCGACGGCGAACACCCGGCACACCCCGGGGCGCGCGACCACCTGGCGGGAGAGCCACGGCCAGCGGGCGGCGACCGCGGACTGCTCCAGGTAGAACCGCAGGGCCTTGCCGCCGAGCCAGCGCGGCCCGCCGTACCGGAGCTTGGCGACGCCGCCGGCCAGCATGGTGTACGCGAGGAAGCAGAGCAGCAGCAGGGGGGCGAAGCCGGAGGTGAACACCGAGTGCTCCGACACCAGTCGGGGCCAGCCGGTGTGGTCCGCGAGCAGCCGGTCGGCGGAGAAGTCGTAGCTGACCGAGAAGCACAGGGCGAACATCGTGTACACCGCGGAGTGCGTCGAGTGGTTGGCGCCGAGCGCGCCCGCGTTGACCATGTGCAGGAAGGCGAAGCCGAGGAAGGCGAGGATCCCGCTGACCGGCTGCAGCAGCCCGGCCGCGGCCGCGATCCAGAACCCGACCGTCAGCCGGGCGACGAGGGTGAGCACCCGCGGGTCCACCCGGCGCAGACCCAGCAGCCGCATCACGCCGACCGGCGTGTAGAAGACCTGCTCGGTGCCGGCGACGATCTTCGCGGAGTGCAGCGGCGAGGGGTGGTCGACGAGGCACAGGACCAGCAGGCCCGTGTACACGGCAGCCCGCAACAGCCCTGGTACGGGCGGCATTTCGGTAAGCCACCAGTGCGTGATCATAAGAGAGTCCACCTCGGGGAATCCCAGCCTCGGTGTCGGCTGGGCGCTGACATTCGGATCACCGCGCCGCCCGGCGCGGGCGGGACCCGTGACGGGCACGGGCCCCGCGGGCCGTCACCAGCGGCTGGTCTCGGCGAAGAAGTCGGGGACGGCGATCGCGGTGCCCGCGGCGCGGGCCCGGGCGTGCACGTAGGAGCCGACCGCCAGGTCGAGCACGCCGAGCCCGAAGGGCGAGAAGACCACCGGGAGTCCGGGGTCGGGGGCGACGTCGCCGTTGAGCACGCCGGCCAGCGTGCCGGTGACGAACTCCCGGCCGCCGGTGAGCTGTTCGGCGAGGTGCGGCGAGGTGTCGGCCTTCATGCAGTGCTCGACGTCGTCGAACACGTTGGCCGCCGCCAGGATCACCTCGGGGGCGAGGTCGCGCAGCGAGAGGTTGAGCACCACCTGGCCCGGCCTGAACGGGGTGTGCACGTAGGGCGTCCCGGCGGTCGTGGTGAAGACGACCGTGTCGGCCCGCAGCGCGGTCTCCAGGTCGGCGCAGAACTCGGCGGACTGGCCCAGTCCGTCGCGCAGGTGGGCCACCAGCGAGTCCCCGGACTCCTGGTGCAGGTCGTGCACCAGGTAGGAGTCGGGGGCGCACCCGGCGGCGGTGAGGTAGCTGCAGACGTTGCGGGCGATGACCCCCGCGCCGACGACGGCGACGGTGGTGCCCCGGTAGCCGCCCGGGCGCAGCGCGGTGGCCGCCACGGCCGCGGACGCCGCCGTACGGGCGGAGCTGATGGTGGCCGCCTCCAGGAGGGCGACGGGGTAGCCGGTGCGGTAGTCGTTGAGCACCAGGACGGCCGAGGCCCGGGGGACGCCGGCCGAGGTGTTGGCCGGGAAGCTGGAGATCCACTTGATGCCGGCCAGCTGGACGTCCGCGCCCAGGAAGGCGGGCAGGGCGATGATCCGGGAGTCGGGCTTGTCGGGGAAGCGCAGGAAGTAGCTGTCCGGGTTGACCGACTCGCCGGCCTCGTGGGCCAGGTAGGTGCGCCGGACGACGTCGATGACCTCCTTCCGGTTCTCCTCGACGATCTCGTGCACCGTCGGGCCGGGGACCAGGTCGAACTCAAACACGGTGTTCTGCCTTTCAGGGTCAGGGGAGGAGGTCAGCGGGAGAAGGCGGGCAGCGGTTCCAGCGCGCGCGGCCCGAAGTGTTCGAGGACCCAGGCGTCGTCGTAGAGCGTGCTGAGGTAGCGGTCGCCCATGTCGGGCGAGATGCAGGCCGAACGCAGCACGCGGCCGGGGTCGTTGCGCTCCAGCCACCGCATCGCGCCGCTGACGACGGTGCCGGTGGAGCCGCCGAAGAGCATGCCCCGGGAGGCGAGCGACCGGCAGGTCCGGACCGAGTCCAGCTCGGCGACCTCGACCAGGTCGTCGAAGTAGGAGAGGTCCAGCAGCGCGGGCCGGACCCCGGCGCCGAGCCCGGGGATCAGCCGGGGGCCCGGGGGGTTGCCGAAGCTGACGGAGCCGATCGAGTCGATGCCGACGATCCTGGCGGGGCTGCCGATGTCCTTGAAGTAGCGGGCGCAGCCCATCGCCGTACCGGCGGTGCCGACCCCGACGAACAGCACCTCCAGGTCGGGGAGGTGCTTGAGGATCATCGGTGCGGTGCCGCCGTAGTGCGCGCCCCAGTTGGCCTCGTTGGTGTACTGGTTGAGCCACACGTACCGCTCGTCGGCTGCGCACCGGCTGCGCACCCAGTCCAGGCGGGCCGCCAGGTAGCCGCCCTCCGGATCGGGCTCGTCGATGACGACCAGGTCGGTGCCGAGCGCCCGCATGGTGGCGGCGGTGATCTCGTTGCAGCGCCGGTCGGTGACGCAGGTGAAGCGCAGGCCCTTGTTGGCGGCGATGATGCTGAGGGCCACCCCGAGGTTGCCGGAGGACGACTCGATGAGCACCGAGTCGGGGCCGAGGGTTCCGGCCCGCTCGGCTGCGGAGATCATCGACGCGGCTGCCCGCAGTTTGATCGAACCGCCGAAGTTGAGTCCTTCGCACTTCAGGTACAGCTGCCGGCCGAGCAGCGGCTCGAGGTCGACGAAGACGTCGGACTCGGTCAGATCTTGTGGGGCCGCGATGATTGCCACGGTGTTCCTTCTTGCGTCGTGTGCGTGGATGGACGACGGCGTGGTCGTGCGGGGGCGGGGACGGGCGCGGGCGCGGTGCGCCTCACGAGGCCGCGACGGGCTCGGGCACCCGGCCCCGGGTGACGGTCACCACGGTGTCGGCGGCGGCGATCAGCTCCGGGTTGTGCGAGACGACGATCCAGGCGCCCGGCCACTGCTCGGGCAGGGTCCGCCAGATCTCCCGGGCGGTCGGCCCGTCCAGCGAGGAGTCGCAGTCGTCGACGACGTACACCTCGGCGGGCCGGCAGAGCATCCGGGCGAGCGCCAGGCGCTGGCGCTGGCCGCCGGAGATCTGGGTGGCCTCACCGGAGTCGAGTTCGGTGTCGAGGCCGAGCGGGAGTTCCGCCGAACCGGGCCGCAGGTTGACCGCGGCGAGGGCCGCGGCGAGCCGCTCGGCAGGGATGTCCTCGTCGCCGAGCAGCAGGTTCTCGCGCAGCGTGCCGCCCACGAACTTGGACTGCTGGCGGGCGTACCCGACCCGGGGGGCGGCCAGGGCGGCCGTGTTGCCGGTGACGTCGGTGCCGTTCCAGTGGACGCTGCCGAGCACCTCGGGCTGGAGCCCGAGCAGGGCCCGGACGACGGTGCTCTTGCCGGAGCCGATCTCCCCGGTGACGGCCACGAGTTGGCCGGGCCGCACCCGGAAGTCGACCGGTTCGATTCCCCTGACCCCCTCGGGCGCGACGCTGGTCAGCCCGGACACCGTGAGCTCGCGCAGCGGCTCGTCCGGTACGGACGCGGCCGGGCCGTTCTCGTCGCCCGCGAGCTGGGCGAGCCGGCCGTAGGCGACCTTGCCGCCCTGGTAGCGGGCCAGGATCTTCCCGAAGAAGTACATCTGCTGGCCGAGCCAGCTCGCGTAGGTCAGGAACAGCACCAGCTTGCCCACGGTGAACCCGCCGTCCGCGACCCGGACGGCGACGGTGAGCAGCACCACCGCGGTGCCGACCGTCACCAGGTTGCGGAACAGGTCGGAGAGCAGGTCCAGGTACACCTGGTGGCGCAGCTGGACGGCCCGGCGCTCGGCGAACTTCCGCTCCAGGGCGGCGAGTCGGCCCTCGATCGCCCCGGCGAGCCGCAGGTCGCGGATGCCGGTGAGGGTGTCGGTGATCTCCGCGCCGATCCGGCCCTGCCGGGTGCGGGTCTCGGCCTGGAGGTCCGCGACCCGGCGCTTGAGGAAGACCGACCCCCACAGACCGACGAGCTGCAGCAGCAGCGGGGCCGTCATGACGAGGTCATTGCGGACGAGCACGGCGACGGCGATCACCAGGAGCACCGAGCGGTAGAGCAGGTCGGTGGTCCACTCCAGGAGCCCGCCGATCTCGTCGGTGTCGTCGCGCAGCCGGTTGAGGATCTCGCCGTTGCCGTCGACCGCCGCGTGCGCGCTCGGCCGGCCGAGCAGTCTGCCGAGTACCTGCACCTTCATCCAGGCGCTGGTCCGGAAGATCAGGGTGAAGGTCAGCTGGAGGCCGACCCACAGCACCAGCGCGCGCACCGCCGTCAGCGCGACCGCGGCCCAGAGCAGCCACCAGGTGCCGCTGTCGACCGGGGGCTTGCCGGCCTGGTCGATGAGGTCGGCGAACAGGGCCCCGACCACCAGCGGGATGCCGTAGATCAGGGTCCAGCAGGCCATCACCGAGCCGTACAGCCAGCGCAGCCGCAGGGCCGAGCGGCCCAGGAGGCTCAGGAACGGCATGCCGCCGATCCGCGGCTCCTGCCCGGTGTGTTCGTTCGGCGTCGTGTTCGTCATCGGGTCCCTCCCGGCTGCGCGGGGACGATGTCCACGACACGTCCGCTCGCCATGGACATCAGTTCGTCGACGCCGGCGAGCGTGCCCAGGTGGTGCTCGACCATGACGACCGTGCGGTCGCGCATCACGGTGTCGAGCAGCGCCGCCCAGCTGCGTTCGGTCTCCGGGTCGAAGCGGGAGGTGCCCTCGTCGACGACGAGCAGGCTGTACGGGCGGATCAGCGCCCTGGCTCCCGCGAGGACCTGCTTCTCGCCCTCCGAGAGGACCCGGGCGCCGGTGCCGACGCGGGTGTCCAGGCCGTCCGGGAGCTCGCGCACCCAGTCGGCGGCACCGAGCCGCTCCAGCACGTCCCAGACCCGCTCCGCGGCCACGGAGTCGTCGAAGAGCGTGACGTTCTCGCGCACCGAGGCGGCGAACACGTGGGCCCGCTGGCTCAGTACGGTCACCCGGCGGGCGAACTCCCGCGGCGGGATGCGGTGCACGTCCACACCGCCGATCAGCACCCGGCCCTCGGCCGGTTCGGCCAGGCCGCACAGCAGGTTCACCACGGTGCTCTTGCCGGCGCCGGTGGGCCCGACGATGCCGAGGCTGCGGCCGGGCGCGACGGTGAAGGTGACGTCCCGCAGCACGGGGGCCTCGCCGTAGCGGAAGCCCACGTTCTCGAAGGCGACCTCCAGCGGGCCGTCCGGCAGGGTGGCCTGCTCCGGTCCGGCCGCGCGGGCGGGCTCGTCGTCCTTCAGCAGCCGGGCGGACATCTGCAGGACGGCCGTCATCTGCTGCATCTGGCCGGCCTGCGAGGACATCTCCTCCAGCGGCTGCTGGAGCAGCCCGACGTACAGGTAGATCATGGTCAGGGTGCCGACCGACATGCTGCCCTGCTGCACCTGGTGCAGACCGAAGCCGAATCCGAGGCCGAAGGCGACCGCGGTGCACAGCTGGGTCACCGGCCAGAACACCCGCCCGCTGATGTAGGCACGGCCCTCGGTGCGCAGCAGCGCGTCCAGTCCGGTCCGGGTGCGCCGGGCGGCCCAGCCGGACTCGCCGAGCACCAGCAGGTCGTCCCGCGCCGCCAGCGAGTCGCCGACGAAGCCGAAGAGCGAGGCCTGCTGGCGGCGGGCCGTCTCCCAGCGCCGGACCGAACGGCGGGCGAGCCGGGACAGGACGAAGCAGACGCCGACGACGAGCACCGAGATGGCGAGGCCTGCGGCGGGCAGGACGGTCGACATCATCACGATGGTGCCGAGGCCCACCGCGATGTTGCTGACCATGCGGAAGCCGGACTCGGCGATCGCCCGGCCGACGATGTCGGCGTTGCCCTCGACCTGCTCCAGCACCTCTCCGGAGGCGCGGCTCTCCACGTCGAGCACCGGGCGTTCGACCGCCATGTGCCGCAGCAGCCGCATCCGCAGGCCGTCGGCGATCCGCCAGCTGCACTGCACGGACAGGTAGCTGGCCCAGACCCGGGCCGCGCCGCCGACGAGGGCGACGAGCAGGTACCAGACGGCCACGCCGGCCAGCACCGCGGTGCCGCTGCCCGCGGTCATCCGGTCGATGAAGTACTGGACGAGGAGCGGGCCGGCCAGGGTGGCGACCACGCTGACGGTGAGGACGCCCAGCGCGGCGGCCGAGAGCGGCCGAACGGGGCGGGATTCCTTCCACAGGAGGCGGTAGGCGGTGGTGCGCGTCTCGGTCATCGGACGGGCACCCCGCGGAAGATCAACTGCATGGCTAGTCACCCAACGTTGGAGTACGGAAGTCGGCCGGCCGCGAGTGCGGTCGGTTCGGCCAGCCGCTGCCGCACCAGGTCGACGACTGCGGCCTGGTGTGCGGTGAGGTAGAAGTGGCCGCCGGAGAGGACCCGGAGGTCGAAGGGGCCGACGGTGTGCCGGGCCCAGGCAGCGGCCTGGTCGAGGTCGACCCGGGGGTCGCTGTCGCCCGTCAGCACCTGGACCGGGCAGCGAAGTGGCGGGCGCTGCCGGGGGCGGTAGGTCTCCACCGCCTCGTAGTCGCTGCGGATCGCGGGCAGCACCATCCGCAGCATGCCGGGGGTGGTGAGCAGTTCGGTGTCGGTGCCGCCCATCGCGCCCAGCTCGGCCACCAGGCCCTCGTCGGTCAGGGTGTGCACGCTCTCCAAGCCGTGCGGACAGGACGGGGCCCGCCGACCGGAGGCGAACAGCACCTCCACCGCGCCGCCGCGGTCCTCGACGCGGCACGCGACCTCGTAGGCGAGCATGGCGCCCATGCTGTGCCCGAAGAGGGCGAGCGGACGGCCGTCCGTCTCGGCCTCCAGGGCCTCGGCGATGCGGTCGGCCATGGCGTGCAGATCGGTCAGGCCGGCTTCGTGGTACCGCTCCTGGCGGCCGGGGTACTGGACGGTCAGCACCTCGGCACTCGTGGAGAGCGCCTGCGAGAAGGGGAAGTAGAAGCTCGCGGAGCCGCCCGCATGGGGCAGGCAGACGAGCCTGGTCGGGGCGTGCGGTGCCGGATGGAAGCGGCGCAGCCAACGCCGCACGGCGGAGGAGCTCATGAGGCCACGGGCCTTTCGATCAGCGGTCGTGCCCCCGGCTCAGACGAGCGGGGCGAAGAAGAACGTGTCGCGCCGGCTGAACCGGCCGTCCGCGTCCAGCCGGAAGAAGTCCGCGAAGCGCAGGCTGGTCTCCCGGTCGTCGTGGAGCACTCCGTTGAACTCGCCGTGCACGGCGACGCTGTCACCGGACTCCACGGTGGTGGTGACGGTGTGCCGGCCCTCCCGGATCACCCGCCGCGTCCGGTAGAAGTCGGTCAACTGCGCTCTGCCGACCAGGGGTTCGTAGCCCGGCCGGTGGTACTCGGCGTCGTCCGCGAAGAGTTCGACGAGGTCCTGCACCTGTCCGGAGTCGACGAGCTCGTAGTACGTGCGGACGGCGCGCAGGTGCGCGGAGGCCGGCTCGGTCGACGCCTGCGGCGGCGCCAAGGGCTGCGTCTGCATGGTGGATCCCCCTCAGGTGCGGTCTGCGGTTTCGCCGAGCGCGGTGTGCAGCTCGGCCAGGAGGGCCTCGGCCCGGGACGCCGTGATGCCGTCGGCGCGCCACAGGAGGACGAGGTCCCAGGAGCCGTCCGGGGACGGGAAGGCCTCCAGCATCAGCTCGATGTCGGTGCTCGGCGGGCGCACCCGCACGGCCTCGACGGCGACCCCGCCCCCGAGGGCGCGGTGCGGGGGCTGCCCCTGGAGGACGACCCAGGCCTGGAACCAGGGGTGCCGGTCCCGGGGCGGTGCGAAGGCGCGCACCAGCTCGTCGAAGGGCGTGTGGGTGTGCCGCAGGTGCGTCACCACGCGGGTGGCCGCCTGGTCCAGGAGGCCCGCGGTGTCGGCGTCGCGGACCCCGGTCAGCGGAACGGCGAACGGGTTGACGAAGTAACCGACCACCGGCTCCAGCGCCGGGTCGAAGCGGCCCGCGGTCACCGAGCCGAGGGTGAGGTCGTCGGTGTCGAAGGTGCGGGCCATCGCCCGGGCCGCGCCGGCGAGCAGGGCCGCGAGGGTCGGGCCGCCGTGCCGGGCGGCTGCCCGTTCGAGTCCCCGCACGGTCGACGCGTCGACCTTGAGGACCCGTTCGAGCCGGGGTACCGGACCGCTGGACGTACGGGCGGGCACGGGCAGGAAGGGCCCCGGCGCACCGGCCAGCCGCTCCTCCCAGAAGGACAGGTCGCGGGCTGCCCAGTCGGCCAGCCGGGTCGCCTCCCAGGTGCTGAACTCCCCGTACGTCAGGGCCGGTTCAGCCTGGTGCGGCACCTCGGCCAACCGCGCGCCGTAGGCCCGTGCCAGCTCGTCCATGAACACCGACTCCGACCAGCCGTCGAAGGCGATGTGGTGCACGTGGAGGCAGAGCAGGTGCCGGTCGTCCGCGATCCGGCACAGCCTCACCCGCAGCGGCACCTCGTCCTCCAGCGAGAACGGCGACGTCCACCAGTCGGCGGTGGCCTTCTCCGTGAACTCCTGTGCGTTCACGGCTCCTTCGGGGGCCTCGACGCGCTCCAGGGCGACGGCCGCGTCCCGGGGTGCGAGCACCCGCTGCACGGGCGCGTCGTCCAGCCAGGGATAGACGGTGCGCAGCGCCGGGTGGACCTCGACCACGTCGCCGAGCGCCGCTTCCAGCAGCTCGGGCCGCAGCGGGCCGGTCAGCGCGTAGGCGAGCACGATCATGTTGTCGGCGCTGCCCGGGGAGGTCATCTCCGCCAGCCAGAACCGCTGTTGGGCGTGCGACAGGGGCGCGTCGGCGGCGCCCTGCCCGCCGGGCGGCGGCAGTTCCTCCGCCGGGGCGGCCGCCTGCGCGCAGTGCTCGGCGATGGCCTCCGGGGTGCGGAGCCGGTAGACGTCCGAGGCGGTGAGCCGGGCACCGAACCGGGCGCCCGCCCGGGCTGCCAGGCGGATCACGTCGAGCGAGCTCGCGCCCGCGAGCACGAGGTCGTCCCGCTCGGCGAGGTCGGGGCGGCCGAGCAGCGCGCGGATGTCGTCGAGGAGCGGCGAACCGCCCTCGGCTTCCTGGGCCTGGAGGGGCGCCGGACCGGCCGCTTCGCGTAGCAGCGCCTCGGCCGCCTTGCGGTCCGCCTTCCCGTTCACGTTCAGCGGCAGCTGGGCGGTGTGGCGCAGCAGCGTCGGCACCATCGCGTCGAGCAGGTTGCGCGCCGCGTACTGCTTCAACTCCTGTTCATCCAGGGCCAGTTTGTCGGCCGTCGTGTAGAGCGCGGCAAGCTGGACGCGGCCGGGCGCGGTCTCCAGCGGCAGCACGCAGCAGCCGGTGACCGCGGGGTGGTCCTCCAGGACGGCCTCGACCTCGCCGGCCTCGATCCGGACGCCCCGGATCTTGAACTGGTGGTCGGCCCGCCCTCGGTAGCGCAGCAGCCCTTCGGTGTCGAGCACCGCGAGGTCGCCGGTGCGGTAGTAGCGCGTGCCGTCCTCGGTGTAGAACCGGCGCGCGGTCTCCTCGGGGTTGCCCGCGTACCCGAGGGCCACTCCGTCGCCGCCCACCGCGATCTCCCCGGTCTCGCCGGGTGCGGCGGGCCGTCCCTCGGCGTCGAGCAGGACCACCGTGGTGCGGGGGATCGGCCGGCCGATCGGGATCTCCGTGCTGCCGTCCGCCACGTCGGCCGGGCGGATCACGTGGTTGGTGGCGAAGATGGTGCCCTCCGCCGGGCCGTACCCGTTGACCATGTGCAGCCCGGGGAACCCGGTCAGCACCCGGCGGGCGTGGGCCACCGACACCCGCTCCCCGCCGACGAGCAACAGGCGTAGCCCGCCGAAGAGTTCGAGGCGCTCCTCGGCCATCACGTTGAACAGCGAGCTGGTGAGCCAGAGGCTGTTGACGCCCTGCCGCACGGCCCGGTCCAGCGCCTCGGCGTCCAGGGCCGGGACCGTCCGGTCGAGCAGCACGCAGCGGCCGCCGTTGAGCAGCGGCGCCCACAGCTCCAGGGAGAGTCCGTCCCAGGGCAGCGGGGCCGCCTGGAGGAAGACCGTGTCCCGGTCGAGCGGGATGGTCGGGCAGTCGACGAGGGTGCGGACCGTTCCCCGGTGCGGGGACAGCACGCCCTTGGGCGCTCCGGTGGAGCCGGAGGTGTAGAAGACGCTGGCCGCCCGGGTGCCGTCGGTGAGCGGCTCGGGGACCGGGACGGTGCGCCCCAGGCTCAGCAGGGAGTCGAGGGTGACGGCCGGCACCTGTCCGACGACCGGCCCGCCCGGCCGGTCGGTGATGAACAGCGCCGTGCCGGTGCCGCGCACGGTGTCCTCGACCCGGCCCTGCGGCCACTGCGGGTCGACCGCCACGTAGGCGGCGCCGGCCCGGAGCACGCCGAGCAGGGCGGTCACCAGCTCCGGGGAGCGCGGTATGCGCACCGCGACGTGGCCGTCCGGTCCGACGCCGAGGTGGCGCAGCGCGGCTGCCACCAGCTCGGCCCGCTCGGTGAGTTCGGCGTAGCCGACGGTCCGGTCGCCCTGCTGGAGGGCGACGGCGTCCGGCCTGAGCCGGGCGTGGTGGGCCACCACCTGCTCGATGCGCTCACCGAGGGCGTAGGGGGCAGAGGTGTTCAGGACGGCGGTGTTCACGACGGGCGCGCTCATGAGACGACTTCCACGGGGAGCCGGGTGATGCCGAGCAGGAAGTTCGAGCGCAGTCGGCGCACCTCGCCGGCGAGCCGGAAGGTGAGGCCGGATTCCGTCATCCGATCGAAGAGCAGCGAGAGTTCGGCCTGGGCGATCGGGGCGCCGATGCAGCGGTGCAGGCCCGAGCCGTAGGTCAGGTGGCGGTTGGGCGTGCGGGTGATGTCGAAGAGGTGCGGGTCCTGGAACTTGGTCTCGTCCCGGTTCGCCGAGTAGTTCCACAGCGTGACGGACTCACCCGCCTTGATCTCGACCCCACCGCGCACGACATCGCGCTTGGCGACGCGCTGCACATAGGCGTTGGTCGAGCTCCAGCGCAGCATCTCCTCGACGGCGGTCCCGGTCAGCTCCGGCGTCTCGCGCAGCCGCCGGTACTGCTCGGGGTGGTCCATCAGCGCGAGCAGGCCGGTGCACGCGGTGTACGAGGACGTCTCGTTGCCGCCGACCGCGACGTTCATGCAGTTGAAGAAGATCTCCTCCTCGGTCAGCCGGCGTCCGTTGACCTCCGAGGTCAGCAGCGCGCTGACCAGGTCGTCGCCGGGGTTGCGGCGGCGCTCGGCGACGATGTCGGCGAAGAACTCGAACACCTCGGCCTGCAGCCAGGCCAGCCGCAGCCGGGCGTCGCCGCCGGTGTCCACGAAGATCTCGTCCCGGTAGCCGACCATCCGCCGGGTCAGCCCGATGAGGTGCTGGGCCTGCTCGTGGTCGACGCCCATGATCACCATCAGGGCGCCGGCCGGGAGTTCGGGCGCGATGTCGGTGGAGAAGTCGCAGCCGCCGTCCGCCCGGGTCCGCTCCAGTGCCCGTCCGACCAGCTCGGCGACCTGCGCCGCGACGCGCTTGGCGATCGTGGCGGACATCGACGGGTGGATGACCTGCTTGAGCATCCGGTGCCGCGGCAGGTCCGTGGTGACCAGCATCCGGCCGGCCGAGGTGTCGTCCTCGCTGTGCAGGGAGCCGCCGACGATCGCGCCGCGCCCGGAGCTGAAGGTCTCGTGGTCGCGGTAGGCCCACAGCACGTCGTCGTAGGTGGTCAGGGCCCAGAACCGGCTGCCGTCGGCACCCTCGTTCCAGTAGATCGGCTGCTCGGCCCGCAGGGTGGCGAAGGCGGCCGTGTGGTCGCCGCGCACGAACAGGTCGACGTCGGTCAGGTCGATGCCGGCGGTCTGCGGCTTGTTCTCGGTCCGCACGCTCATGCCGTGGCTCCTTCCCGGGTCGCGTCGATGGCCGCGGCGAGGTTCTTCAGGACGGTGTTGTCGAGCAGGACGGGGTACCCGAGCGAGACGCCGAGTTCCCGGTTGATCCGGTGGTTCATCCGGAAGGCGAGCAGCGAGTGGCCGCCCAGACCGAAGAAGTCCTCGTCCCGGCTGACGCGTTCGGTGCCGAGCAGGCTCTCCCAGAGCCCGACGAGGTACTGCTCGGTCTCGGTCTGCGGACCGGCGTACGCCTCCTCGCGCGCCTGGTGCTTGGCGAGCACCGCGCGCAGCGCGTCCAGGTCGCGCTTGCCGTGCGCGGTCGCCGGGACGCGGTCCTGGGTGATGAACTGGCTGGGCACCATGAAGTCCGGCAGGTCCCGCTCGGCGCGCTCGCGCAGCTCCTTGACGCCGAGGCCGTCGTCGAGCACCACGAAGGCGACCAGCCGCCGGTCGTTGCCCTCGCCGGCCGGGAGGACCACGGCCTCCTGCACCTCGGGGTAGCGGCGCAGGCCCCGCTCGACCTCACCCGGCTCGACCCGGTAGCCGCGGATCTTCACCTGGTTGTCGGCGCGGCCGACGAACACCAGCACGCCGTCCTCGCGCTCCCGCACCAGGTCGCCGGTGCGGTAGAAGCGCCCGGTGCCGTTCTCGCCCGGCAGGTCCAGGAACCGCTCGTCGGTGAGGTCCGGGCGGTCCTGGTAGCCACGGGCCACACCGGGGCCGCTGACGAACAGTTCGCCGGTCTCGCCGGCGGTCACCGGCTCCAGCTCCGGGGACAGCACCCGCAGCTCCACCCCGTCCAGCGGGCGGCCGATCGGGATCACGTCGGACTGGGCGTCCTCGGCGGTCACCCGGTGCGCGGTGCAGGCGGTGGTGATCTCGGCGGGGCCGTAGAGGTTGTACAGGCTGCCCTTGAACCGCCCGTCCAGCAGAGCGCGGCAGGCCGACGGCAGCAGCACGTCGCCGCCCGCCTGCAGCAGGCGCAGCGAGGCGAAGGCGTCCCGGTCCTCGCGGACCACGTGGTTGATCACCATGGTCGGCACGAGCATCGCGGTGATGCCGTACTTCTTCATCTGCCGCTGGAAGTCCGCGGCGAGCAGGTCCGGCACCGGCGGCAGCACGACCGCCTGGGCGCCGTGGGCGAAGGTGCTCCAGATCTCGAAGTGGAAGGCGTCGAAGGAGACGCTGGAGACCTGGCCCGTGCGGTCCTCGGGCGTCAGCGCGGCCATGCCCGGATTGCAGGCGAAGGAGACGATGTTGCGGTGCTCCAGGACGATCGCCTTCGGCTCGCCGGTGGAGCCGGAGGTGAACAGCACGCTGGCCGCGCTGCCGGGCGCCACGACGCCCCGGTCCACGGCCCCGGCGAACCCGGCGCGGTCGGCCACGCAGACCACGTCCGCCGGGATCGCGCCGAGCCGCTCCTCCCAGCCGGACTCGGTGAGGACGACCTTGGCGCCACTGCTGGTCAGCATGAGGTCACGGCGGCCGTCCGGGTAGCGCGAGTCCACGGCCACGTACGCCGCACCCGACTTGAGGACGCCGAGCACCGAGACGAAGAGGTCCGCGGACCGGCTCATGTACAGGCCGACCCGGTCCTCCGCGCCCACCCCGCGGCTCCTGAGCAACGCGCTGACGGCATCGGACTCCTGGTCCAGCTGCGCATAGGTCAGAGTGCGTGCGTCATCGCTGACGGCCGGCCGGTCCGGATGGCGCTCCACCGACCGCTGAAAGAGCTCCGTGAGCGTTTCGACGAATTCCCGACTTGTCACTGCTTTCCTCCCATGGCTCCGTGCGTTTCGACACCCACCACACCCGCGAAAACGGGAGCCTTGTGCCGCGAATAGCGGACATCGAATTCCCACGAAGTACGACGCTGATTTTCCGGCGTGCCGCGCATTCGTTCCGGCACGGGCCAATGATCAGAACCGTAACGGGCTCCGCAATGCCCGTCGATGGCTTTCGGGGTCGACCAGAAGCCATGTCCATCAACAGCCAAACCCCCGCTTTGTCTCAGAATTTGAGACCAAGCGGGGGGCATACAGCAGCAATCGCGGACATATCGGACTTCCCTTCGAAGCTCCGGGCACATCACCGCCCACCCGGGCGGAGATCGTCCGCCAGGCCGACCCAGAGGCCACCTGGGATTAGTCGCGTCGGATATTCGGCAAATTCGGTCGCCACCCGCCCATGAGCAGCTGTTCCCGGTCCGCACGCCCCCCCGATCCAGGAAGTTTTCCCGGCGCGCCGCGCGCCGCGCGCCGCCTCCTGCTGCGTCGGTCCTGCGGCCCACGGGATGACGTCGCGCAACGGGGCATCAGCGTTTCGGGGCGGGGCGGCTCCACCTGCGGGTGGAGGGTGGGGGGTCCACCCGGGGGTGGTGGTGGGGTGGCGGGGCGGCGGCGGAGCCTTGGGGGATGGGAGCTCTGCAGTCGGCAATGGGTGTGTTGACCGGGACGTGCGTGGCGATCTTCTGCGTGGCCTGGGTCGCGGGTGTCGTCTACTTCGCTGTGGTGGGGAGGTCCGGGTTCCGGGGGTGGCTGGGCGGGTTGCGCCGGTCGTTGCTGCGGCGGGTGCTGTTGGCGGTCGGGGTGTACGTGGTGCTGGGGCTGGTGGACCGGACCCAGGGGTTCTGGCGGCAGTTGCGCTACTGGCAGCCGGAACTGGCCGCGGCGGGTGGGGTGTTGGTGGTGGCGTCGACCGGGCTGCTGTTGTGGGCGCGGTGGGTGCTGGGCACGATGTGGGCGAGTGTGCCCGCCGTTCAGGAGCGGCACGAGCTGCGGACCGACGGTCCGTACGGGCTGGTGCGGCACCCCATCTACACCGGTCTGCTGGGGCTGATCGGCGGGGGGATGCTGGCGTGCGGGTTCGGGGTGTGGATCGCCTATCTGATCGTCGTCGTTCCCTGGCTGCTGCTGAGGGTGCGGGCCGAGGACGGCATGATGGCCGGCCTGTTCGGGGCGGAGTACGAGGGCTACCGGGCCCGTGTTCCGGCGCTGGTCCCGCGCGGGTGGTCCCGTTCGGGCTCGACCGGGCGCTGACGGGATGCGGGACCCGGGTGGCGGGGGCGGTGATCCTGCGTGGTAGGAGAAGTGGGTGACGAACAGGGCGTTTGATGCGGTGCTGTGCGATGTGGACGGCGTGATCCGGTTCTTCGACGGGGCCGGGGTGGCGGCGTTGGAGCGGGCGGCGGGGGTGGGGGAGGGGAGTACGGCGGCGGTCGGGTTCGCGCCGGAGAACGACCTGCCGCTGTTGCTGGGGCGGATCGGCCGGGCGGAGTGGGTGGAGTCGATCGCGCGCGGGCTGGCCGGCCGGGTGCCGGAGGACGCGGCCCGGGGGTTGGCGGAGGCGTTCGCGAACTCGCCGTTCTGGGCGGACGAGGTCGTGGTGGAGCTGCTGCGGCGGGTGCGGGAGCACTGCCGGGTGGTGCTGGTGACCAATGCGACGGTGTGGCTGGACGAGGACCTGGCGCGGTTGGGGCTGACGGACCTGGCGGACGAGGTGGTGAACAGTTCCCGGGTGGGCAGCGCCAAGCCGGACCGGCGGATCTACGAGATCGCCGCCGAGCGGGCCGGGGCGAGGCCGGAGCGGTGCCTGTTCGTCGACGACCGGCGGGAGAACGTGGACGCGGCGGTGGCGCTGGGGATGACCGGGGTGCTCTACGGGGGGCCGGAGGACCTGCGGCGGGCGCTGGCACCGGTGTTGGGCCGGCCGGACCCTGGCGGGTGGTCCTGACCTGCTCAGGGTGCTGCGCCGATCGGGTGAGCCGTACGCGCTGACGGCCGACGTCCGATGTCCGGTGGCGGCCGACGTCCGGTGGCGGGTGGCGAGTGGCCGGTGGCGGGGCCGGAGGCGGCGGGCGAGGATCGGGGGGACCGTACGGACCCCTGAGAGCGGTGGGCGCGGATGGCGGAGCAGGCGGGGGAGACCCGGGCGGAGCTGTCGGCGCGGTTGAACTGGCTGCGGGCGGCGGTGCTCGGCGCCAACGACGGCGTGGTCTCGACGGCCGGGATCGTCACCGGCGTGGCGGGCGCGGCCGGGTCCCGCACCGCGCTGCTCGCGGCGGGGGTGGCCGGGCTGCTGGCGGGGGCGATGTCGATGGCGGCCGGCGAGTACGTCTCGGTCAGCACCCAACGGGACACCGAGCGGGCCGCGTTGGCGAAGGAACGGCGTGAGCTGGCCGAGGACCCGGAGGGGGAGCTCGACGAACTGACCGACTACTACCGGGACAGCGGGCTGACCGACGGCCTGGCCCGGGAGGTGGCCACGGCGCTGACCGCCCGGGACGCGCTGGCGGCCCACGCGCAGACCGAACTCGGCATCGACCCCGAGGCGTTGACCAACCCCTGGGAGGCGGCGCTGGCCAGCGCGGCCGCGTTCACGCTGGGCGCGCTGGTACCGCTGCTGGCGGTGATGCTGCCGCCGGAGTCGTGGCGGCTGGGGGTGACGGCGGCCGCGGTGGTGCTGGCGCTGACGGTCTCGGGCTGGACGAGCGCCCGGCTCGGCGGGGCGGGGCCGGGGCGGGCGGTGGCGCGCAACGTGGCGGGCGGGCTGCTGGCGATGGCGGTGACGTACAGCGGCGGGGTGCTGCTGGACCGCCTCACCGGCTGACGTGCTCGACGGCGGGTCGGCTCGACGGCGGGTTGGCTCGACGGCGGGTTGGCCGACCGGCCGGTGCCCCGGGCCGGGGCTGCTCGACGGGCGGGCGGACGCGCCCTGTGTTTGTGTGGCTGCAAACCGCTTGGGAGAGGTGAACCGCCGTGACCATGCCCCCGTTCGGATCGAACGACCCGTTCTCCGACCTGCTCAGCCGGTTCTTCGGGATGAGTCCGCTGGCCTCCCCGCCCGCGGTGCAGCGGGTGCCGATCGGGCGGTTGCTCAGCGAGTCCTCCCAGGAGCTGCTGGGGCTCGCCGCGCAGCGCGCGGCCGAGGACGGCAGCAGCGACCTGGACACCGCGCACCTCGCCTGGGCGGCCACCCGGGTGGAGCCCTCGCGGCGGATGCTGGAGCGCGCGGGCATCGACCCGGACCGGCTCTCCGGTGACCTGGAGTACGCGTTGCCGGCGGGCAACCCCGAGTCGCTGGACGGACAGCCCGCGCTGACCCCCTCGGCCAAGCGCGCGCTGCTCGCCGCGCACGCCCGCTCGCAGGCGGTCGGTGCCTCGTACATCGGCCCTGAGCACATCCTCGGCGCGCTGCTGGAGCAGGAGCGGTCCGGTGCGGGGACGGCGCTGCGCAACGCGGCGCCCTCGCAGGAGGCGTTGAAGTCGGTGCTGGACGGGCGCGGCACCGGCGGCGAGCGCAGCAGTACGGGCGTGCACCCGAGCGGGACGCCGACCCTGGACGAGTACGGGCAGGACCTCACCGAGGCGGCGCGCGCGGGCCGGCTGGACCCGGTGGTGGGGCGGGCCGAGGAGATCGAGCAGACCGTGGAGATCCTCTCCCGGCGGACCAAGAACAACCCGGTGCTGATCGGCGAGCCGGGCGTCGGCAAGACCGCGATCGTCGAGGGCCTGGCCCAGCGGATCGTCTCCGGGGACGTGCCGCAGAGCCTGCGGGACAAGCGGGTGGTCACCCTGGACCTGACCGCGCTGGTGGCCGGCTCCAAGTACCGGGGCGAGTTCGAGGAGCGCCTGAAGAGCGTGATCGACGAGGTCACCGCCGCCGAGAAGAGCGTCATCCTGTTCCTGGACGAGCTGCACACCGTGGTCGGCGCGGGCGGTGGCGGCGAAGGGTCGATGGACGCCGGCAACATCCTCAAACCGGCGCTGGCACGCGGCGAGTTGAGCGTGGTCGGCGCGACCACCCTGGACGAGTACCGCAAGCACGTGGAGAAGGACGCCGCGCTGGAGCGCCGCTTCCAGCCGGTGCTGGTGCCGGAGCCGAGCGTCGAGGAGACGGTCGAGATCCTCCAGGGGCTGCGCGACGCGTACGAGGCGCACCACCAGGTGCGGTTCAGCGACGAGGCGCTGGACGCGGCGGCGACGCTCTCCGACCGGTACGTCAGCGACCGCTTCCTGCCCGACAAGGCGATCGACCTGCTCGACCAGGCCGGTGCCCGGGTGCGGCTGCGCAGCCTCAGCGGCTCCAGCGCGGCGACCTCGGTGCAGGACCGGATCACCAAGTTGAAGCGGGAGTTGGACGAGGCCGTCGCGGACGAGGAGTTCGTGCGGGCCGCCAACCTCAAGTCCGAGCTGCGGCGGACCGAGGACGAGCTGGCGGCGATCGCCGAGTCCCGCGAGGAGGTCGTCGACGTGACCGCCGACGACATCGCGCAGGTGCTGTCCTCCCGCACCGGCATCCCGGTCGCGGAGCTGAACGCGACCGAGAAGGAGCGGCTGCTCAAGCTGGAGGACCACCTGCACGAGAAGGTGATCGGCCAGGACGAGGCGGTCACCGCCGTCGCCCAGGCGGTGCGCCGCGGTCGCGCCGGGATGGGCGACCCGGACCGTCCGACCGGCTCGTTCCTCTTCCTCGGCCCGACCGGCGTCGGCAAGACCGAGCTGGCCAAGGCCCTGGCGGCGCTGCTGTTCGGCGACCCGGACCGGATGATCCGCTTCGACATGAGCGAGTTCCAGGAGAAGCACACCGTCTCCCGGCTGGTCGGCTCCCCGCCCGGCTACGTCGGCTACGAGGAGGCGGGGCAGCTGACCGAGGCGGTCCGGCGCAAGCCGTACAGCGTGCTGCTCTTCGACGAGGTGGAGAAGGCGCACCCGGACGTCTTCAACCTGCTGCTCCAGGTGTTGGACGACGGGCGGCTGACCGACTCCCAGGGGCGTACGGTCGACTTCCGCAACACCGTGGTGATCATGACCAGCAACCTCGGCTCGCAACGGATCCTGGACCACTCCGGGAACGTCGACGAGATCAGGGACGACCTGATGCGGGACCTGCGACAGCAGTTCCGGCCGGAGTTCCTCAACCGGATCGACGAGGTGATCGTCTTCCACGCGCTCACCCGGAAGGACCTGCTGTCGGTGGTCGACCTGCTGCTGGAGCGCAGCCGGCGGCGGCTGCGGGCCCAGGACGTGCGGCTGGAGGTCACCGAGGCGGCCAAGGAGTACCTGGTCAACCGCGGTTACCAGCCGGAGTTCGGGGCCCGGCCGCTGCGCCGGACGATCCAGTCGGAGCTGGACAACCGGATCTCCAACCTGCTGCTGGACGGGACGGTCCGGGAGGGGGACACGCTGGTCGCGGACGTCGACGACGGCGAGCTGGCGGTGACGCTGGCGCGGCCGGAGGCGTCGGCGACCTTCGCGGAGGCGGAGGAGAAGGCGCAGGCGGGGGCTCGGGCGGAGGAGTAGGTGGTAATCGCAGGCTCGGGCGGAGGGGTAGGCGCACGTAGCTGACCGCTTCGGGCGTACTCCAGCGGGAGTACGCCCGAACGCCACTGGTGGAGGACGCGCGGGGGCGGGGCGCGGGTCTAGCCTTCCGGGCATGATGCCGCCCACGTCCCGACCGCCGGAGCAGGGGCCGCCCTCCCCGGAGGCGCCGCCCGAACCGTGGCGCCCGCCGTGGGCGCGGGGGGCCCGCTCCGGGCTGCCGGTGCGGCTGGCGGTGGCGTCCGCCGTGGTCCAGGTGGTCGGGTCGGGTTTCGCCGCCCGCCACCAGGCCGGCCGGGCCCCGCTGGACGCCGTCGGGTACCTGCTGTTGCTGCTCGGCCCGGCGCTGCTGGCGGTGTTCGGGCGCCGCCCGGTCGCCGCGGTGGCGGGGACGTCGCTGGTCACCGCCGGGTACCTGGCCGCCGGGTACCCGTACGGCCCGGTGTTCGTGAGCTGGGTGATCGCCTGCAGCTTCGCGATCGGCTGCGGACACCGCCGGGCGGCCTGGACGGGGGTCGCCGGGGTGTACCTGGTGCACGTCCTGGTGTCCTTCGTCCTGCCGGACGGCTGGCTGCGCGCCGCCAAGCCCCGATTCGTCTGGCAGGTGGAACTCGGCCTGCTGGCCTGGCTGCTGCTGATGCTGGCGGTCGCCGAGCTGATCCGCTTCCGGCGCGAGCGGATCGCCGCCCACCGGGCCTACCGGCAGCAGCTGGAGCAGCGCCGCGCCAATGAGGAACGGCTCAAGATGGCGCGGGAGTTGCACGACATCCTGGCGCACAGCCTGTCGCTGATCAGCATCCAGGCCGGGGTCGCGCTGGCGCTGCTCGACCGGCGGCCGGAGGAGGCCCGTACGGCGCTGGTCACCATCAAGTCGACCAGCAAGGAGGCGCTCGGCGAGGTCCGCCAGGTGCTCGCCACGCTGCGCGGGCCCGACGCGGCGCCGCGCGGGCCGGCCCCCGGGCTGGGGCGGCTGGACGAACTCACCGAGCAGGCCGACCGGGTGGGCCTGACGGTCGAGGTGCACGAGGACGGCGGGCGCCGCCCGCTGTCCGCCACCGTCGACCTCACCGCCTTCCGGATCGTCCAGGAGGCGCTGACCAACGTCATCCGGCACTCGGTGGCCCGGGAGGCGGTCGTGGTGCTGGACTGGCGGGACGCGTCCGTCCTGGTGGTCCGGGTCGAGGACCCGGGGCCCGCGGTGGTCTCGGACGCCGGCGGGTCCGGCAGCGGGCTGGTCGGGATGCGGGAACGCGCCTCCGCGTTCGGTGGCACCATCACGGCGGGGCCGCTTCCCGGCGGCGGCTTCCGGGTCCGGGCGGAGCTGCCGACACCGAAGGCGGAGAGCGATTGATTCGGGTACTGCTGGCGGATGACCAACTGCTGGTCCGGGCGGGATTCCGGGCCCTGCTGGACCTCCAGGACGACCTCACCGTGGTCGGCGAGGCGGACGACGGCGAGGCGGCGCTGCGGCTCGCCCGCGAACTGGTGCCCGACGTCGTGCTGATGGACGTCCGGATGCCCCGGATGGACGGGTTGGAGGCCACCAGGAGGATCGCCGGCGATCCGGCGCTGTCCTCCGTACGGGTGGTCGTGCTGACCACCTTCGAGCTGGACGAGTACGTCTTCGAGGCGCTGCGCTCGGGGGCGTCGGGCTTTCTGGTCAAGGACACCGAACCGGCCGACCTGCTGCGGGCGATCCGGGTCGCGGTGGCCGGGGACGCGCTGCTCTCGCCGGGCGTGACCAGGCGGCTGATCGGCGAGTTCGCGGCCCGCTCCAAGGGGCCCGAGACGGTCCCGGAGGGGCTCTCGGACGTCTCGATGCTGACCGAGCGGGAGCGCGAGGTGCTGGCGCTGGTCGGGATGGGGCTGTCCAACGAGGAGATCGCCCGGCGGCTGGTGGTCAGCCCGCTGACGGCGAAGACGCACGTCAGCCGGGCGATGGTGAAGCTGGGGGCGCGGGACCGGGCGCAACTGGTGGTGCTGGCCTACGAGTCGGGGCTGGTGCGGCCGGGCTGGCTGGGCTGAGGCACGGCACGGCGGTCGGGGCGGGCGTACAGGCTTCCTCGCGGGCGGGCTCCCTGCGGCTACTTCCGGCCCGGCGTGTCGCGGGGCGTCCGTACTCTCCCGGGAGTACCTCAACTGCCGCTGCTGGTAGGACGCGTGATGAGACCCCTCGGCGGGACGCTCAAGGCACCTCGGGAAGACCCGGGGCCGTGGAGCCGACCGCGAGGAGATGAACCGCGATGTACACGCAGCTGGCAGAGCAGCTGGCAGATTGGCACGGGCCGGGCGCCTGGATCCTGCTGGTGCCCCTGGTCTGGATCGCCGTGGTGGTCCTGGTGATCGCACTGCTGCGCCGGACGGTCTGGCGGCGGCGCGGCGCCTGCGGGTTCGGGGCCGGTGCCCCGGGCGGCGCGGAGCACCCGCTCGCCGTCCTGGGCCGCCGCTACGCCGAGGGCGACATCGACGCCGAGGAGTACCGCGCCAAGCGGGCGGTGCTCACCGAGCCGACGCGGGACGTCCCCCGGGGCGGTGGCGCCACGTGACCACCCTCGACGTCGTGCGCGGCACCGCCGCCCGGGTCGCCGACGCCGTGAAGATCTACGGCGTCGGCGGCACCGAGGTCCGGGCGCTGGACCACGTGACGGTGGAGTTCCCGGCCGGGCGGTTCACCGCGATCATGGGGCCGTCCGGTTCGGGCAAGTCCACCCTGATGCACTGCGCGGCCGGACTGGACACCCTGACCGCCGGCAGCGCCTGGATCGGCGACACCGAACTCGGCCCGCTCGGCGACCGACGGCTCACCCAGCTGCGCCGGGAGCGGATCGGCTTCGTGTTCCAGGCCTTCAACCTGGTGCCGACGCTCACCGTCCGGGAGAACATCACCCTCCCGCTGGACCTCGCCGGGGCCGCCCCCGACCAGGCCTGGCTGGACACGCTGATCGGGGTCGTCGGCCTCGGCGACCGGCTGCGGCACCGCCCGAGCGAGCTCTCCGGCGGCCAGCAGCAGCGGGTCGCGGTGGCCCGGGCGCTGGCCGGCCGGCCGCAGGTGGTCTTCGCCGACGAGCCGACCGGCAACCTGGACTCCCGCACCGGCGGCGAGGTGCTCGGCCTGCTGCGCCGCGCGGTGGACGAGATGGGGCAGGCCGTCGTCATGGTCACCCACGACCCGACGGCGGCCGGCCACGCCGACGAGGCGCTGTTCCTCGCCGACGGGCGGCTGGTGGACCGGATGGCGCGACCGAGCGCCGATCGGGTGCTCGACCGGATGAAGGCCTTCGAACGGGGGCGGACATGACCGCGGCCGACACCACCCTCAGGCTCAGCCTGCGCTCGCTGCGCGCCCACAGGCGCCGGCTGGCCGGCACCCTGCTGTCCATCCTGCTCGGCGTCGCCTTCCTGACCGGCACGATGGTGCTCGGCGACACCCTGCGGGCCAACTTCGACACCCTGTTCGCCGATGCCAACGCGGGCACCGACGTGGTGGTCCGCAGCGCCGACGTCCTGGACTCCCCGGGGACGGCCGGCGGGGTGCGGGCCCCGGTCGACGCCGCGCTCGCCGACCTGCTGCGCACGGTCCCCGGCGTGGCGGCCGCCGAGCCGTCCGTCCAGGGCGCGGGCCAACTCATCGGCGGCGACGGCAAACCGGTCGGTGGCCAGGGCCCGCCCACCCTGGCGGGCAACTGGCTCACCGACGGCCGGCTCAACCCGTACCGGCTGGCCGAGGGCCGGGCACCGGCCGCGCCGGGCGAGGTCGTGGTCAACCGGGGCGCGGCGAAGGCGGGCGGGCTGCACCTCGGCTCGACCACCGTGCTGCGCACCCCCGACCCGGTGCCCGTCACCGTCGTCGGCATCGCCACCTTCGGGGCGAGCGCGGACGGCATGGGGCCGAGCACCTTCACCGCGATGACCTTCGCCGACGCCGAGCAGCACCTCACGCCCAAGGGGTCGGGGCAGGCCAGTTCGATCCAGGTCCGGGCGGCGGGCGGGATCTCGCAACGGGAGCTGGTCGACCGGATCGGCCCGCGCCTGCCCGTCGGCGTCCAGGCGGTCACCGGTGCCGCGGCCACCCAGGAGAGCACCCAGCAGGTGTCCGGGCGGTTCCTGAGCCTGTTCACCACGCTGCTGCTGGTCTTCGCGGGGATCGCCCTGCTGGTGGCGACGTTCACCATCCACAACACCTTCGCCATCGTGGTCGCCCAGCGGACCAGGGAGAACGCGCTGCTGCGGGCGCTCGGTGCGGCGCGCGGCCAGGTGCTCGGGGCGACGCTCGCGGAGGCGTCCGCGGTCGGCCTGCTGGCCTCGCTCGGCGGGCTGCTCGGCGGGATCGGGGTCGCGGCCGGCCTCAAGGCGCTGTTCTCGACGCTCGGCTTCGCCCTGCCGACCGGTGGCATGGTGATCAGCGCGGCCGCCGTGGTGCTGCCGCTGCTGGTCGGCACCCTGGTCGCGGTCGGCTCGGCGCTGCTGCCGGCGGTCCGGGCCGGTCGGACGGCTCCGCTGGCCGCCCTGCGGGAGACGGGAGTCGACCGGGCGGCCCAGGGCCGGGCGGGCGTCGTCCGGGCGGCGCTCGGCGGACTGCTGCTGGCCGGCGGGGTGCCGGTCGCCGTCCTCGGTGCCACCGACGGTCCGTCGGTCCTGCTGACGGCGGCGGGGGCGCTGGCGGTGCTGGCCGGCACGGTGGTGCTCGGCCCGGTCGCCGCGGCCCTCGCGGTCCGGACGCTGGGCGCACCGCTGCCCAGGCTGCGCGGGGTCTCCGGCCTGCTGGCCCGGCGCAACGCGGCCCGTAACCCGCGCCGGACGGCGGCCACGGCGAGCGCGCTGATGATCGGCGTCGCGGTGGTCACGCTGTTCACCGTCTTCGGCGCGTCCATCAGGGCCACGCTGGACGACACGGTGAACAAGTCCTTCGCGGGCGACCTCGCCGTCACCACCGCCACCTTCGGGGCGGGCGGCAGCGGGATCAGCCCCAAGGTCGCGGACGCCCTGGCCGGGCTGCCCGAAGTGCGGCAGACGGTCGGGCTCGGCCGCGGGGTCGCCCGGATCGACGGGCACGGCCGCACCCTGGACGTCACCGACCCGGCCCGGCTGTCCGGCATCGTCGACCTCGGCCGGGTGGACGGTTCGCTCGACGCGCTCGGTACGGACGGGCTCGCCGTCTCCCGCAGCGAGGCGCAGCAGCACGGCTGGCGGCTCGGCCAGTCCGTCACCGTGGGCTTCACCGACGGAGCGAGCGGGCCGTTCACCATCCGCGCCCTGTACGAGGGCGGCGGGCTGGCCGGCGACTACCTGATGACCAGACAGGCCTGGGCCCCGCACCGGGGCCAGGACGCCGACACCATGGTCGCGGTCGGACTGCGCGACGGCGTCCCGCCGGCCGCCGGGAAGGCGGCGGTGGTCAAGGCGCTGGTGCCCTTCGGCAGTCCGCAGGTCCAGGACCGGGCCGAGTACGCGAAGAGCGCGGCCTCCGGCGTCGACATGATGCTCTCGGTGGTCTACGCGCTGCTGGCGCTGGCGGTGCTGATAGCCCTGCTCGGGATCGCCAACACCCTGACGCTGGCGGTGCACGAGCGGACCAGGGAGTTGGGGCTGCTGCGGGCGGTCGGCCAGACCAGGGCGCAGCTGCGCGGGATGGTCCGCTGGGAGTCGGTGCTGGTGGCGGCCTTCGGGACGGTCGGCGGCCTGGGGCTCGGGGTCTTCCTCGGCTGGGCGCTGGTGAAGGCCTCGGATAGCGCGGGGACGGGGTCGTTCGCGATACCGGGCGGGCAACTGGCCGTGGTCCTGGCGGCCGGGCTGGTGGCGGGCGCGGTGGCCGGACTCCGCCCGGCGGGTCGGGCGGCGCGGCTGGACGTGCTGCGGGCGATCGCGGCCGAGTAGGAGGCCCTCGTCGGCGAGGGCCTCCCCGCGACCGGAGGCATGTGGGTCAGCCCACCGTGACCTGCGGGAACACCTCCCGCAGCAGCGGGTCCGGCAGCCCGCGCTTGCGCCACTCGCGCGGGTAGCCGAGCGAGACCTCCTGGAACGGGACGCCGTCGTAGGCGGTCTTGCGCGGGATGTGCAGGTGCCCGTAGATCATCGCCGCGGTGTTGAAGCGGCGGTGCCAGTCGGCGGTCAGCTCGGTGCCGCACCACTGGGCGAACTCGGGGTACCAGAGGACCTCAGTGGGGTGGCGGACCAGCGGGTAGTGGTTGACCAGGACGAGCGGGACGTCCGGGTCACAGGCCGCGAGCCGCTCCTCGGTCAGCCGGACGCGCTCGCGGCACCAGGAGTCGCGGTCCGGGAACGGGTCCGGGTGGAGCATCCGCTCGTCCGCGCAGACGATGCCGCTCTCGTAGGCGGCCGCCAGGGACTCCTCCTTGGTGGTCGTCCCCGGGGCGCGGAAGGTGTAGTCGTACAGGAGGAAGAGGGGAGCGATCCGGACGGGGCCGCCGGCGCCGTGCCAGAGCGGGTACGGGTCCTCGGGGGTGACGACGCCGAGGGCGCGGCACAGTTCCACCAGGTGGTTGTAGCGGGCCACGCCGCGGAGCTGGACCGGGTCCTCGGGGTGGGTCCACAGCTCGTGGTTGCCGGGCGCCCACACCACGCGGGCGAAGCGGTCGGCGAGCAGGCCGAGCGCCCACTCGATGCTGGTGGTGAGTTCGGCGACGTCACCGGCGACGAGCAGCCAGTCGTCGGGGTGGGTGGGCTGGAGCTTCTCCACCAGGTCGCGGTTCTCCTGGTAGGAGATGTGCAGATCGCTCACCGCGAGCAGTCGCCCGCCCCCACCCGCCTCGATGGGCCTCGGCTGTGCGCCGCTGCGGATCTCGGTACTCACTCCTGCCCCCTGTGGTCACCCGGCCGATGCGGCCACCCTACGTGGCGGGCGGGGATCTTGGACAGCGTTGGCCTGAACAGTTGATCGGCGCGCGGGCCGCGGAGCCGGTGGATCCGGAAGGGAGTTGAGGCCTGATCAGGAGCCGAGGTCGATGAGCACACCGTGGGAGGTGGCGGTGGTGACGGCGAGGATCGCCAGCGAGGCGATGCCGAGGGCCAGGCCGAGGAAGGCGCGGCCGCGGCGGCTGGTGCCGCGGACCAGGGCCAGCGTGGCGAGGGTGACGGCGATCGGGCCCAGGACGATGTTGAACAGCAGCAGGCCCGGGAGGCCGAGCAGGAAGGAGGCGACGGCCAGGTTGTCGGCCTCGGCAGTGCCCTGACGCTCGTCGGTGGCCCGGTCGGTAGCGGTACGGCCGGTAGCGGCGCGGCCGGTGATGGTGCTCATGGCGGTGGTGGTCCTCTCAGTGGGAGTGGACGGTGCGAGGGGGTCAGCGGTGCCGCAGGCGGGCGATGCCCTCGCGGGCGCCGAAGGCGAGCAGCCAGGCGGTGATGGCGGCGGAGGCGGCGAGGAACACCGGGAGGGGGAGATGGGCGGCGGTGCCGATCAGGACTCCCATGGCGACCAGTGCGGAGAACAGGATCACGGCTGGCTCCTTCAGCTGCGGTGCCGGGCTCGGCTGCTGCGCCGATTTCGGTTGACAAGTGTTCACTGACTTCGAGCCCCACTGTACGCCCGGCTGGCCAAGTTCGGCAAACGACTGTTTACTGAATGGCGTGAATCACACCGTGGGGGCCAGACAGGCCCAGAAGCAGCAGAGTCGCCGGGCCTTGCTGGACGCCGGGCTGCACCTGCTGGCCGATCAGAACCTGGCGAGCCTGGGCGTCCGCGAGGTCACCCGGGAGGCCGGACTGTCCCCGGCTGCCTTCTACCGGCACTTCCCCGACCTCGCCGCGCTCGGCGTCGCCCTGGTCGAGGAGTCGCTGGCGAGCCTGCACGTCATGATCCGCTCGGTGCTCGCCGAGGCCGGCGGCGCCGAGGAGCTGATCGACCGTGCGGTGGACGTGATCCAGCGGCACGTCCGCGAGCACCAGCCGCACGTGCGCTTCCTGTCGCGCGAGCGGCACGGCGGGGTCCGGCAGGTGCGCGAGGCGATCGACGCCGAACTGGGCCGCTTCGCCGCCGAGGTCGGCTCCGCCCTGGCGCTCCAGCCGGTCTCGAAGGACTGGAGCGCACAGGACCTGCGGATGCTCGCCGAGCTGTACGTCGACCACATGGTGTCGACGGCCTCCGCCTTCCTGGAGGCCCAGGAGTCGGATCCCGCCCGCGAGCAGCGGATCGCCGCCACCGCCCGGCTGCAGCTGCGCCTGATCAGCCTCGGTCGGCGTCACTGGCAAGGGAGTTGAGCGTGCCGGTCGGCCTGAAGCCCTGACGGCGCCGGGTCGCTTGCCCTAGTGTTCCGATGGGTCGGTCGGTGTGGTGGACCCCTTGACATGGCGTCATGTTCACGCCAATTTTGGGGGACCCCCACACCGCGAGGTCTCTCATGAAGAAGCCACTCATAGGCTTGCTCGCCTCGGTCCTGGTCGCCGGAGCCACCGTGCTGACCGGAGTCGCCCCGGCTCAGGCCGCCCCCACGCAGGCCATCAGCCGGACCACGAGCGCGCACGCCGCCAAGGCCACCCAGGCCGGCCAGGCCACCAGGGCCGCCAAGGCCCTCGATGCCGTCGACTTCAGCGGCACCGTGGCCCTGAGCGACTGCTCCGGTTCGCTGGTCCGGATGCCCGGCTCGGTCGGCAGCGACCCCGGGCTGGTGCTCACCAACGGCCACTGTCTGGAGACCGGGATGCCGGGCCCGGGCCAGGTGATCGTCGATCAGCCGTCCAGCCGCACCTTCACCCTGCTCGACGGCTCCGCCAACGAGGTCGGCACGCTGAACGCCACCAAGGTGGTCTACAGCGCGATGACCGGCACCGACGTGACGATCTACCAGCTCGACTCCAGCTATGACACGATCCAGGCGCAGACCGGGATCTCCCCGCTGACGGTCTCCGCCGACCACCCCGTACAGGGCACCGACATCCGGGTGGTCTCCGGCTACTGGAAGCAGATCTACTCCTGCTCGGTCGACGGCTTCGCCTACCAGCTCAAGGAGGGGAGCTGGACGTGGAACGACTCGGTCCGCTACACCTCGGGCTGCAAGGTGATCGGCGGCACCTCCGGCTCGCCGGTGGTCGACGCCAACACCGGCCAGGTCGTCGCCGTCAACAACACGACCAACGAGAACGGCGAGTCCTGCACGGTCAACAACCCGTGCGAGGTCGACCAGTCCGGCGCGGTGACGATCCACCAGGGCATCGGCTACGCCCAGGAGACCTACATCATTCCGGCCTGTTTCTCCGCCGGGAACACCCTCGACCTCACCCTCTCGGGCTGCACCCTGGCCCGCCCGTGAACCGCCCGTAAGCCGCCCGCGCCCGGGCCCCCGGCCCGCCCGCACCGCACCCCCTCGGCGGGCGGGCCACCCGGACGGGCCACCCGGGCAGTGATCCGAGCAGCCACCCCAGGCAGTCGACGGAACCGAGGCGAGACCACCTGACCAGCACCTTTCCCCGATGGGCCACCCGCGATCAGGCGGGTGGCCCATTCGGCCGTCCACCGGGCGGCCGCCGCACCACCCGCACCGCAGAGTAGTTCCCACGAGGTAGCTGTCATGTCCGTTGACCAGATGGAGAGTTGATGACCACCAAGCTGAAGAGGCTGTTGGTATCCGTCCTGCTGATACCGATGTTCGCGATCGGCGGCCTGGCCGCGCCGGCCTCGGCCGACGCCGGGGCGGGCGCCGAGGCGTCCGGGGCGTCCGGGGCGGCGCACGGCCGGAGCCCCGCCGACGACCCGACCGCCGACATCAAGGACCGCCTGGCGGCGATCCCCGGCGTGACGATCACCGAGGAGAAGCCCACCACCACCGGCCACCGCTACTTCCTGGCCACCTACACCCAGCCGATCGACCACTTCCGCCCCTGGCTGGGCACCTTCCAGCAGCGGTTCAGCGTGCTGCACCGCGGCTACGACCGGCCGACCGTGTTCTACACCAACGGCTACACCCTGGGCACCAGCCCGTCCCGCACCGAGCCGACCCGGCTGGTGGACGGCAACCAGATCTCCATCGAGTACCGGTACTTCACCCCCTCCCGCCCCGAGCCGACCGACTGGTCCAAGGCGGGCATCCGCCAGCAGGCCGCCGACTCGCACAAGCTGGTGACCGCGCTCAAGCGGATCTACCAGCAGGAGTGGCTCTCCACCGGCGCCAGCAAGGGTGGCATGTCGTCCACCTTCTACCGCCGCTTCTACCCGGACGACATGGCCGGCACCATCGCCTACGTCGCGCCGAACAACACCGACGTCAACGACTACGCGGCGTACACCGAGTTCTTCCGCAACGTCGGCACCTCGGAGTGCCGCGCCAAGCTGAACGCCGCCCAGCGCGAGCTGCTGGTGCGCCGTGACCGCCTGGAGCCCCGCTTCGTCGCCGACAACAAGAAGGCGGGTTCCACCTTCACCACCCTCGGCACCCCGGACCGCGCCTACGAGGGCGGCGTGCTCGACGTGGTCTGGGCGTTCTGGCAGTACAGCATGGAGGCGGACTGCGCGAAGGTCCCGGTGGCCGCGACCGCGACCGACGATGAGCTGTACGCCTGGTTCGACGAGAAGGAAGGCGTCACCAGCAACAGCGACCAGTCGCTGGCGCAGTACACCGCGTATTACTACCAGGCCGCGACCGAGCTGGGCGCGCCGTACTTCGACGTCTCCTACCTCCAGGACCAGCTGCACTACGACTACAAGGAGCTCTACTCGGCCCGCGCCTACGTGCCGAAGGAGATCCCGACCGTCTTCAACCCGTACGCGATGCCCGACATCGACCGCTGGGTGAAGCGCGAGGCCGAGCGGATCATGTTCGTCTACGGCGGCAACGACCCGTGGGGCGCCAAGCCGTTCCAGCTGGGCTGGGGCAGTGACGACAGCTACGTCTACGTCGTGCCCGGCGGCAACCACGGCTCCAACATCGGCAAGCTGCCGGCCGACCAGTCGGCGGAGGCCACCGCCAAGGTGCTGGAGTGGGCCGGTCTGGGTGACCAGTCCGCCGCCCGCTCGCTCGCCAAGTCGCCGCAGCCGGGTGCGCCGTTCGGTCCGCTGGACGTCGAGGGCCAGCGGCTGGAGCAGGAGCGCCGCCCGCTGTAGCACCGCGTAGTCCCGAGAGCAGTACCAGGAGGCCGCCCCACTCGGGGCGGCCTCCTGCCGTTCCCGTTGTTCTGCTCGTCCTCCGCTCGCCCGCCCCCTCCCCGAAGCAGTGAATCGGTGCTTCAATGCTTCCATGGCCTACCGACGCACCCCCGCCGTCCAAGCCCGCCTGGACGCCCAGCGCGAGGCGGTGCTGCAGTCGGCGGTCGGGCTGCTCGCCGAGCGCGGCTACGGCGGCTGCACCATGGCCGCCGTGGCGGACCGCGCCGGGATCGCCACCGGCAGCCTCTACCAGCACTTCGCCAACAAGGCCGAGCTGTCGGTGCAGTTGTTCCGCCGGGTGGTCACCCGCGAGATGGCTGCGGTCAACGCCGCCGTGGCGCTCCGGGACACCCCGCGGCGGCGGATCGCCGCCGTGGTCGAGACCTTCGCCGCCCGCGCCCTGCGCGCCCCCCGGCTGGCGTACGCGCTGCTGGTGGAGCCCGCCGACGCGGTGGTGGACGCCGAGCGGCTGGTGTTCCGGCGGGCGTTCCGGGACGTGATCGCCACCGAGATCGCCGCCGCCGTGGCGGCCGGCGAACTCCCCGAGCAGGACCCGGTGCTGACCGCCGCCGCCCTGGTCGGCGCGGTCGGCGAGGCCCTGGCCGGCCCGCTCGCAGCCGAGCCCCAGCCCGCCGAGTCTCAGCCCGCCGAGCCCCGGCCCTCCGATTCACAGCGGGCCACCACTTCACAGCGGGCCACCGCCGAGGTGGTCCCCGCCCTGGTCTCCTTCACCCTGCGTGCCCTGGGAGGACGCGATGACAGCGACGCATGAGGTCACCAACCAGGTGCCCCTGCCGTACGGACACGACACCGCCGCCGATCCGACCCTGCTCGCCGCCCTGCACCGGGCCGGCGCCGGCTGGGCCGAGCCCGAGCTGCGCGAGCTCGGCCGCCTGGCGGGCTCCGAGCAGGCCGCCGAGTGGGGCCGGCTGGCCAACGAGAACCCGCCCGTGCTGCGCACCCACGACCGCTTCGGCCACCGGATCGACGAGGTCGAGTTCCACCCGTACTGGCACGAGCTGATGCGCACCGCCGTCTCGTACGGCCTGCACGCCGCGCCCTGGCGGGACGACCGGCCCGGCGCCCACTCCGCCCGCGCCGCAAAGTTCTTCGTCTGGGGCCAGGTCGAGGCCGGCCACACCTGCCCGATCTCGATGACCTACGCCGCCGTCCCGGCCCTGCGCCAGAGTCCCGCCCTGGCCGCCGAGTTGGAGCCGCTGCTGGCCGCGACCGAGTACGACTACGGGCTGCGCGAGCCGCGCACCAAGCGCGGGCTGATCGCGGGCATGTCGATGACCGAGAAGCAGGGCGGCTCGGACGTCCGCACCAACACCACCACGGCGCTCCCGCAGCCGGACGGCAGCTACCGGCTCACCGGGCACAAGTGGTTCACCTCGGCGCCGATGTCCGACCTCTTCCTGACCCTCGCCCAGGCCCCCGGCGGGCTGAGCTGCTTCGTGCTGCCGCGCGTCCTCCCGGACGGCAGCCGCAACCGGCTGCACCTGATGCGGCTCAAGGACAAGCTCGGCAACAAGTCCAACGCCTCCGCCGAGCTGGAGTACGACGGCGCGGTCGGCCGGCTGGTCGGCGAGGAGGGCCGGGGCGTGCAGACCATCATCGAGATGGTCAACATGACCCGTCTGGACTGCACCGTCGGCGCCGCCTCAGGCATGCGCTACGGCGCCACCCGGGCGGTCCACCACGCCCTGCACCGGCGGGCGTTCGGCAAGGCGCTGGTCGACCAGCCGCTGATGCGCAACGTGCTCGCCGACCTGGTGGTGGAGTCCGAGGCCGCCACCGCCGTCGCGATGCGGCTGGCCGACGCCACCGACCGCACCCTCGCCGGGGACGAAACCGAGGCGCTGGTACGGCGGTTGGGCCTGGCGGTGGCCAAGTACTGGGTGTGCAAGCGCGGTCCGGCGCACTCCGCCGAGGCGCTGGAGTGCCTGGGCGGCAACGGCTACGTGGAGGAGTCCGGGATGCCCCGGCTCTACCGCGAGGCGCCGCTGGTGTCGATCTGGGAGGGCTCCGGCAACGTCGCCGCCCTGGACGCCCTGCGTGCCATGGCCAAGCGCCCGGAGACGGTCGAGGCCTTCCTCGGCGAACTCGACGCGGCCGCCGGGGCGGACCGCCGACTGGACGCGGCCGTCGCCGAACTGCGCAAGCAGTTCAGTGACTCGGGCGACCTGGAGTACCGCACCCGGCGGCTGGTCGAGTCGATGGCGCTGGCCTTCCAGGGCTCGCTGCTGGTCCGCTACGGCAGCCCGGCGGTGGCCGACGCCTTCTGTGCGAGCCGGCTCGGCGGCGACCACGGCGCCGCCTTCGGCACCCTGCCGCCCGGCGTCGACACCGCGGAGATCATCGACCGCGCCCGCCCGGTGACCGTGTGAGCGACCAGGAGGCGGCAGGCGTACGGGAGTTCTGGCAGGGGCTGGGCCTGCCCGGACTCATCGACGTGCACACCCACTTCATGCCGAAGAACGTCCTGGACAAGGTGTGGGCGTACTTCGACGCGGCCGGCCCGCTGGTGAACCGGCCCTGGCCGATCACCTACCGCGAGGCCGAGGAGCAACGCGTGCGCCGGCTGCGGGACTTCGGCGTCCGGGCGTTCACCTCCATGCTGTACCCGCACAAGCCGGGCATGGCCGGCTGGCTGAACGCCTGGGCCGCGGAGTTCGCCGCCCGCACCCCGGACTGCCTGCACACGGCGACCCTCTTCCCCGAGCCGGGGGCGGCCGGCTACGTGGCCCGGGCGATCGGGGACGGCGCCCGGGTGTTCAAGGCGCACCTCCAGGTCGGCGGCTACGACCCGACGGACGCCCGGTTGGACGAGGTCTGGGGGCTGCTCGCCGAGACCGGCACCCCGGTGGTCACCCACTGCGGATCCGGCCCGGTGCCGGGCAAGTTCACCGGCCCCGGTCCGATCGGCGCGGTGCTGGACCGGCACCCGGGCCTGGTCCTGGTGGTCGCCCACCTCGGCATGTCCGAGTACCGCGACTTCCTCGACCTGGCCGAGCGCCACCCGGCCGTCCGGCTGGACACCACCATGGCGTTCACCGACTTCGTCGAGGCCGACGTGCCCTTCCCGCGCGACGAACTGCCGCGCCTGCGCGGGCTCGGGGAGCGGGTCCTGCTGGGCAGTGACTTCCCCAACATCCCGTACCGGTACGTCCACCAGCTGGAGGCGCTGGCCGGACTGGGGCTGGGGGAGGAGTGGCTGCGGGCGGTCTGCCACGACAACGCGGCCGCACTGTTCGGTCTCACCTGAGGCCTCACTTGAGGTCTCACCCGACGCCTTGCCTGAGGCCTCACCCGACGACGCGCAGCACCGCCACCGCGTCCGCGTGCAGCCCGGGTGCGGCGGTGAGGAAGCCGTCCGAGCCGGCCGTCCAGGCCGCCCCGGCGGCGTCCGTCACCGTCGCGCCTGCCTCGCTCGCCACCAGGGCGCCGGGCAGCAGGTTGCCCGCGTCCTGCCCGTACTGCCAGAACAGCGCCAGGTGCCCGGAGCCGACCTGGGCCACCTGCAGCGCGGTCGGGCCGAGGTTGCGCACCGCGAGCACCGCGCCGGCCATCGCGGACAGCGACTCGCCGGCCCGGCGCAGCGCCACCGGGTCGGCGGCCACCATCGGCGGCTGGCTGGTGGCGGCGACGGTGGCCGCCAACTCCCGCTCCAGCGGCGCGATCGGCCGACCGTCCAGCTGCGCCCCGCCGCCCAGCACCGCCCGGTAGGTCCGGCCCGCGCCGAACAACTCCGGGGCGTGCACCACGGCCAGCACCGCCGCGCCGTCGCGGACCAGGGTGGCCGTCACCGCCCAGTGCGGCTGCCCGAGCAGGTACTGCACCGCGCCGTCGGTCGCGTCGCACACCCACCACTCGCCCTCGGCGGGCACCGAGCCGTCCAGTTCCTCCGGCACCCACCCGGCCTGCGGGCGCAGCGCGGTCAGCCGCTCGCGCAGCCCGGCGGCGGCCGGGCCGTCCAGCTCCGCGAAGCGCGCCATCGCCTCCTCGACCGTCCGCCCCGGGGTCGGCTCGGTCGGCCGGGCCGCCACCAGCTCGGCGCCGACCTCGCGCACCGCCGCCTCCACGGCCTCCGCCAGCGTCCACAGTTCCTTGACCTGCTCGTCCATGCCCTGCTCCTCGGTCGCGTCGTCGGTTCCGTCTCCGGTTCGGTGCCCGGTTCCGTGCCCGGTCCGGCGCGTTCCGGCCGGACAGGACAAGGAGTACCGTCATTGCTGCCGAACAGGACGCTCAATCAGCAGCAAACGACGGAGATCGGACAGCCATGGACCTCGAGACGACCGATCCGGACACCGTGCTGGACGCCCTGGACCGCCGTCTGGTCTGCGCCCTCCAGGTGGACGGACGGGCCGAGCCCGGCCGGATCGCCGAGGTGCTGGGGGTCTCCGCCCGGACGGTCACCCGCCGACTGAGCCGGATGCACCAGGCCGGGGTGCTCCGGGTGGTCCGGATGCCCGATGTCGAGGACGCCGCCGTGGGCGCGCTGCTGCTGCGGGTCCGGGTGCTGCGCGGCCGGGTGGACGCCATCGCGCAGGCGCTCGCCGACCGCCCCGACGTCCCCTTCGTCGACGTGATGCTCGGCGGCCACGAGGTCGGCGCCGTGATGCTGAGCGACGCCGGCGGCCGCGACCGCCTGCTGTACGGGCAGCTGCCCGCGACCGGTGCCGTCGCCGAGACCACCACCCACGCGGTGCTGCACGCCTTCGCGGACGCCGGGCAGTGGCGGTCCGGCTGGCTGACCGACCAGGAGGCCGCCGCGCTCGCCCGGCCGCTCGCCCCGCGCCCCGCCGTGCCTCCGTCGCTGGACGCGCTCGACCACGCCCTGCTGGAGCGGCTCGGGGAGGACGCCCGGCAGTCCCACGCGGTGCTGGCCGGGGCGGTCGGCGCGCCCGAGTCGACCGTACGGCGGCGGCTGCACCGGCTGGACGGGCTCGGCCTGCTGCGCACCCACGCCACCGTGGACCCCCGGCTGCTCGGCATGGCCGTGGACGCCAACCTGTGGCTGGACGTCCCGCCCGGCCGACTCGCCGAGGTCGGCACCGAGTTGGCCCGCCACCCGCAGGTGCACGGCGTCTTCGCCACCAGCGGCCCGACCAACCTGCTGGCCACGCTGTTCTGTCCGGACCACGGCGGCCTCTACCGCTTCCTCACCGACACCCTGGGCCCGCTCGGGGTCACCCGCGCCGAGACCACGATCACCGCCCGCGCGGTGAAGCGGGCCGGCGTGCCGCTCCACCGGCCACCGCGCCGCCGGTGAGCGGGCCGCCGGTGACCGTCGAGCGCCGAGCCCTTCCGCCGACCGCCCTTACCCGCGAGGTAATCGACGCGCGCGGCCCGCCCCGGCAGGGTGGAGGCACCCGGTCAGGCCCTGGGGCCCCGGAACTCCACTCCCGCTCGGAAGGCGGTCCGTCATGCCCGCGAACACCCCGACGAACAGCCCTGCGAACACCCCCGCGCCCGCGCCCGCCGCTCCCGGACCGGCCGCCTCGCCGCGGGCGGCGCGGGGCGTCCTCGCCCTGGACGCCGTGGTCACCGGCGGCAACGGCCTGCTCTACCTGGCCTTCTCCGGACCGCTCGGCGAACTGCTCGGCGCCCGGCAGGCCCTTCTGTCCGGCCTCGGACTCTTCCTCACCGGCTACGCCCTCGTACTCGCCGCGCTGGCCGCCCGTCGACGCCCGCCCCGCCCCGCCGTGCTGACGGTGGCCGGCCTCAACCTCGCCTGGGCGGTGCTCAGCCTGCTCACGCTGGCCGTCCGGACGGAGTCCACCACCGCGGCCACGGTCTGGATCCCGCTGCAGGCCGCCGTGGTGGTGCTGTTCGCGGTCGTCCAGCTCGCGGCCCTGCGGCGCAGGCCCTAAGCCTCCTCGCCCTCCGCCGGGTCCAGCACGGACTGGAGGTAGCGGGCGGTCTCCCGGTCGGCGGGCAGGAAGGTCTCCATGGCCAGTTCGGAGATGGTCACGTCCAGCGGCGTGTTGAAGGTGGCGATGGTGGACAGGAAGGAGAGCACCCGCCCGTCGTACCGGACCCGCAGCGGCAGGGCGAAGGGGTGGCCCTCCTCGGCGGCCTCCGGGTCCTCCTCCGGCTCGGGGTAGCCGCGGACCTCCTCGTACAGCTGCCGCAGCGGTTCCGTGCGGATCCCCTGTTCCAGCCGGTGTTCCAGCCGCGCCAGCAGGTGCCGCCGCCACTGCCGGAGGTTGACGACGTGGCGTGCCAGCCCGTCCGGGTGCAGGGCGACCCGGATGGCGTTGAACGGCGGTTGGACCAGCTGCGGGGCGAGGCCGTCCAGCAGCAGGGTGAGCGAGCGGTTGGCCGCCAGCACCTGGAACGTCGCGTCGACGACCACCGCCGGGTACGGGTCGTGGGCGGCGAGCAGCCGTTCTAGGCCGCCGCGCAGCGCGTCCATGGACGGGTCGTCCAGTGGTGTCTCGGGGTAGTGCGGGGCGTAACCCGCCGCCAGCAGCAGGGAGTTGCGCTCGCGCACCGGGACGTCCAGCTGTTCGGCCAGCCGCAGCAGCAGGTCCCGGCCCGGCCGGGCGCGGCCGTTCTCGACGAAGCTGAGGTGCCGGGCCGAGGAGTCCGCCCGCAGCGCCAGTTGCAGCTGGCTGAGTTGCCGGCGCTCCCGCCAGGCGCGGATCAGCGGGCCGACGCCGGTCCCGGTGGGGCTGCCCATGCCCGCCATGATCGTCATGGGCAAGGACGGTACTCGAACCGGCCCGGTGTGCGGGAGGGCGCCGAGGGGTCAGGCGCCGGTGGTCGAGCCCGGGCGGATCACCATCAGCACCACGACCACGGCCCACAGCAGGTTGAACACCCCGGCGGTCATCGGCAGCAGCCGCAGGCCGCTGACGGCCTTGGCGCGCTGCTCGTCCTCCGGGTCGAGGGCGAGCGCGTCCACGGCGGCCTGCTGGCCGGGCAGCACGAAGAGCAGCAGCGAGAGCGCGGCGACCGCGGTGAGGACCATCGAGACGATCAGCCAGGACTGGCTGATCACGTCCATCACCTGGGCCAGGCCGATGCCCAGCACCGGCACCGCGACGCCGAGCAGCGCGTAGACCTGGGTGATCCGGTGCAGGACGCGCAGCACGCCCGCGTCCGAGGCCTGGTCCGGCCCGCCGGCCAGGGCGGCCTTCGCCCGGCGCGGGAACATGCTGACGGCCACCGCGACCGGGCCTATGAACAGGACCGACGCGAGGACGTGCAGGCTCAGCAGGAACTTGGCCATGGCGGGGCACCCTTTGGATCCGGTGGGCAGCTGGGGGGTCGGCGGGCGTGCGCGCTCGGCGTGCCCACGACCAGGCACGCTAACACCGCTTATCCACCGGCCCCGCGCTCGGGTGTCCCGGCTCAACCCTGCCAGGGCTCAGCCCCGCCCCGGCTCAGCCCGCCGGGAGCAGCTCCACGATCCGCGGCGGGGCGGTGCTGACGGCCGCGACGGCGGCGCCGTGCCCGGGGTCGGTCCAGTCGAGCAGGTGGAGGTCCTCGAAGCGGCTGCGCAGCGGGGCCCCGGGCGGGACGTCCAGCGGCAGGGCGGAGAGGTCGACCTGCCCGAGGGTGTCCAGGGTGGCCCGTCCGATCTTGATCAGCGACTCCTTGCGCACCCACTGCCGCAGGAACGCCCGGTCCGGTTCCGGGGCCGCCTCGACCAGGGCCAGCTCGGCCGGGGCGAGCACCCGGCGGGCGACCGCGCGCAGCGAGCCGCCCCGGGCGGCCAGTTCGACGTCCACGCCGACCGGCCGCCGGCCCGCTCCGGCCGCGACCACGCCCCGGGTGTGGGACAGGCTGACCTCCACCCCGGGGTGGTCGGGCAGGTAGGGCTTGCCGTGGTCGGCGAGGCCGCAGTCCGGGCACTCCTGGGCGAGGACCAGCCCGGCCGCGGGGACGCCGAGCAGCCGGGCGGCGCAGAGCCGGACCAGGACGTGCCCGGCGACGAAGTCGGTCCGCCCGGACTCCTGCCGGAAGCGTGCGGCGCGCGCCCGCTCGATCTCGGTGAGCAGGTGCTCGCCCGCCTCGGGGTGCCGCAGTACGGCGTCGGCGGACGCGACGGCGACGAGCGGCGCGTCCTGCTCCTGGGCCTCGGTGGTCATGCCCCCCAACCTAGTCCGCCCGGTCGTCGGGTGGGGAGCCGGACCCTGGGGGAGCGGGCGGGGCGGGCGCCCCGGTCCCAGCCGTGCGGGCGGGCCGGGCGGAGCGGTGCGCCGTGCGATCGGTGCTCGGATCCGATCTGAGAGTCCGCAAGGCGTGAATAGTCCGTTTTAGGATTGAATGCCCCTGATCTATGGGATCGTCAGGAGATACTACGGAACCTGGCAGGTCGTCCGGGCCTGCCCTTTTCTCTGTGCGGAGGAATTGTCGATGGGTCAGGCCACCGGTTCGCCGGATCACCGAGCGACCGCCGTGAGAAGAACACCCGCCACCGGCCGTCGCCGGGCCGTCCGGATCGCCGTGGCGACCGCCGTCGCCGCCGTGCCGATGGCCGCCGTGCTGACGGTCGGTTCGGCCGCCCCGCTCGCCCCGCCGCTGGGCGCCTGCTCCGGTCCCGACTGCCCCGCCACCTGGCCGCCGCCGAACAACGGCGACTTCACCGGACGGGACGCCACGATCAACGTCTTCACCGGCGGCGACTACACCGTCAACGGCCGCGCGGCCGAGGCCGAGGGCAAGATCGTCACGCTGGGGAACCTGACCGTCGACAAGAACGGCGGCGGCGTCTACAACATGGGCGTGGTGGGCGTCGGCTCGCGCGTCGTGCCGCCCAACGGCAGTGACTTCGTCACCGGCGGTGGCAACGTCGACGTCACGACCGGCAACTCGATCCTGATCGGCGGCAGCGACTCCCACGGCCCCGCCTTCGGCAACCTTCGCCACGCGGGAAGTGTCACCGGCACCGTCAGCATCGATCCCACCGGCCAGTCGATCCAGGACCCGAACGCCGCCGCGCCCTACCAGGACGTGCTGACCCGGATCGAGCAGGTCTCCGACTGCGTCGGGCGGGCCACCGCGACCGGCACCGTCGACGTCTCCTCCAGTCAGGCCACCTTCACCGGCGACGGCGTCAGCATGAAGCAGGTCTTCAACGTCAGCCAGAACCTGGCCTCACCGAGCGGCGGCCAGATCGGCCTGGTCTTCAACAACATTCCCGCCGGGGCCACCGTCGTGGTGAACATGCTCGGGGACAGCCCGGTCATCAACACCTACACCGGCACCGGCCTGGCGGGCGACCAGACCACCGACATGCGCTCCAAGCTGATGTACAACTTCCCGACCGCGACCTCGGCGCAGGTCCTCGGCAGCGCCCAGTTCCAGGGCTCGGTCATGGCGGGCAACCCGGGCAGCACCACGACCCTCGCCCAGCCGGGCATCAACGGCCGGGTGTACCTCGCGGGCAACCTGATCCACACCGGTACGGGCGGCTACGAGATCCACAGCTACCCGTTCGACGGGGACCTGCCGGACTGCACGGTGACGCCGAGCCCGTCGCCCACGTCGCCGTCCCCGACCTCGCCCAGCCCCACGTCCCCGTCCCCGACCTCGCCGTCCCCGACCTCGCCGTCCCCGACCTCTCCGAGCGCGCACGTCACCTCCCCGAGCGCGCACGTCACCTCGCCGTCGGCCGACGCGTCCACGTCGAGCGCCCGCCCCGCCCCGACCAGCCACCACCCGTCCAAGCAGCCGACCGGTCACCACCCCGGTGGCGGCGGTGAGCTGCCCTCGACCGGTGCGGGCAACGCGCCGGTGGTCTTCGGGCTGGCCGGTGTCGGCCTGCTCGGCCTGGGCGGTCTGGCCGTGCGGGCCGCTCGCCGCCGCGGTCGCCACGGCTGACGGTCGCAATACGGCCGCGATGACGCGGAGGCCGCCCGGTCGATCCGACCGGGCGGCCTCCGCCGTGTCGGGCAACGGTCCGGTTCAGCGCCCCGACGGGTACCCGGCGAGCCCCGAGGCGAGCAGGCCGAAGGCCCGGTCCACCGCCGCCCCGGCGCGCTCCCGCACCGCTTCGGCCGGTTCCCCGGCGACCATCGCCCGCCGGATCTCGCTGAGCACCGCCCGGTGGGCCCCGGCGAGGGCCCCGGCCACCACCAGGGGGAGCGGGTCCGTCGGTCCGGTTCCCGACTCCTCGGCCAGGGCGGCGGCCAGGGCCGCCTCGGAGCGTTCCCCGAGTTCCAGCAGCCGGGCCCGCAGTGCCGGGCTGTCCGCGATGATCCGCCAGAACGCGGCCATCCGCGGGTCGAGTCCGACCGTCGGCTCCCCGTCGGCGATGCCCGCCAGCAGGTCGGTCCGGACGGCGTCCACGGCGGAGCTGCCGGCGGGCCGTCGGCGGACCACCTGGGCGAGGTGGGCGACGACTTCGTCCTGCCGGTCGAAGAACAGGTCCTCCTTGGTCGGGAAGTAGTTGAACACCGTGTTGGGCGAGACCCCGGCGGCCCGGGCGACCTCGACCACGGTGACCCGGTCGAAGCCGCGCTCGGCGAACAGGCCCATGGCGGTGTCGGCGAGGAGCTCCCGGGTCTGCTGCTTCTTGAGTTCGCGAAGTCCCATGGCGGCATCCTAGCCCCGAACCATGGTGTCACTTAAAACTTACAGTGACATCAAAATTGTCGGCTACGGTGTCGCCATGACCTTCACCTTCGGCATCTATCCCGGCGGGCTGCTCGGCGACGAGCGCGGCGTGATCGAACCCGTCCGCCCCGACGACCCCGCGCAGATCACCGCGGCCCTGCGCGAACTCCAGGGCGACGCACCCGAGTTCCTGGTCCGCGCCTACCGCTCGTACGCGGACGGCGCGCACCGCACCCCGGAGCGGCCGGAGCAGTACGCGACGGACGGGCGCCGGCTCGACCTGGTGCTGCAGTTCGGCGTCCGCAGCGGCGAATCGGCGGGCTGGGCGGACTTCGTCCGCCGGACCGTCCGGGAGGAGGGCCACCGGCTCGCCGTCCTGCAGATCTGCGAGGAGCCCAACCTGGACCTGCCCGTCCTGGACGGCAGCATCCCGAACGTCGGCCGGGCGCTGGTCGAGGGGGTGATCGCGGCCAAGGAGGAGGCGCTGGCCCGCGGTTACCACCACCTCGCGGTCGGCTTCAACGCGGTGCCGTCCTTCGATCCGGCCGACACCTTCTGGCCGGAGCTCGGCCGGCTCGCCGACGAGCGCTTCCACCGCGCCCTGGACTACGTCGGCCTGGACTTCTTCCCGGACGTCTTCCGCCCCGTCCCGCAGGGCCTGCTGGTGGACGCGGTGCGGGGCGTGCTCACCGGCTTCCGGAACGACGCGCTGCCCCGGGCCGGGATCGGGCCGGCCGTCCCGCTGCGGATCTGCGAGAACGGTTGGCCGACCGGCCCGGGGCGGAGCGAGGGGCGGCAGGCCGAGGTGGTGGAGCAGGTGGTCCGGACGGTGGCCGGGCTGGCCGGTGAACTCGGCATCCGGAGCTACTCGTTCTTCTCCCTCCGGGACGCCGACAGTGCCGGTCCGGGTCCGTTCCACCACTTCGGCCTGCTGCGCGACGACTACGCGCGCAAGCCCGCCTTCGACGTCTACCGCGACCTGGTAACGGAACTGACGGTGCGTTAGTCGAGCGGTGCGGCGAAGAAGCGCTCCACCGTGCGGCGTTCGGCGGCGACGGCGTGCACCGGCTCGCCGACCACCCGCCCGGCCAGCAGGACGGCCAGGTCGCCGACGTCCTGCCGCAGCAGGCCCGCGGCCGCCGTCCGGTCGGCGGTGATCCGGGCGCGGCTGCCGGTGAGCAGCAGTTCGCGGTCGCGGACACCCTCTGCGCGGGCCGCCGCGATCGCCGCCGAGCCCCGCTCGGTGTACTCCTGGCGGATCCGGGCCGCCTCGTGCCGGGCCTCGATGATCTCGTACAGTGCCGCGTCCCGGACCGCCTCGGCCTCGGCACGGACGGCCTCCGCCCGTTCGGTGCGGCCCTCGGTCGCGTCCCAGCGCTGCGCCCGCACCCGCTCGATGCGCGGGAGCAGGAGGACGCCGAGGGTGAACATCAGCAGGAAGAGCTGGGCCAGGCCCAGGAGCAGCATGCCGGGATCGGGCTTGAGCGGGCCGAGTTCGAAGTTCACGCCAACCTCCCCAGGGTGTGACGGATCGTCAAGGACGAGCTTTCCCTGGGGCGATGGCGGTCGAACTCCCGCCCGGCATGACCTGCGTCACGTCACGCGCGCCACGGTGGTCACCCGGCCCGCGGTGTCACCAGGCCCGCGGTCTCACTGCCCCATGACGTACCGGACGGCGGCTGGCCCAGGCAATCCGCGGCAGGCCTCCCGGCATCCCGCCAGGTCACCCCGCCCAGGTGATCAGGTCACCTCGCCCCGACGGGAGAACTGCTCCTCCCGCCATTCGCCGCTCGCCAGTACCTCGGCCAGCTGCTGCGCCGCGTCCCACACCTCGGTGTACGAGAGGTAGAGCGGCGTGAAGCCGAAGCGCATCAGGTCCGGTGCGCGGAAGTCCCCGATCACCCCGCGCGCGATCAGCGCCTGCACCACCGGGTACCCGTCCGCGTGCCGCAGCGCGACCTGGCTGCCCCGCCGGGCGTGCTCGCGCGGGGTGACCACCTCGACCCCGTCCAGGCCCTCGACCAGCGAGACGAACAGATCGGTCAGCGCCAGGCTCTTGGCCCGGACGGCGGCCAGGTCGGCCCGCTCCCAGATGTCCAGGGACACCTCCAGCGAGGCCTGGCCGAGCAGCGAGGGCGAGCTGGTCAGGAAGCGCCCGATGCCCGGCTTGGGGTCGTACCCGGACTCGAAGGCGAATGGGCGGGCGTGCCCGAACCAGCCGCTCAGCGGCTGCTGCGGACCGGCCGCAAGGTGCCGCTCGGCGACGTACAGGAAGGCCGGCGAGCCGGGCCCGGAGTTCAGGTACTTGTAGGTGCAGCCGACCGCGAAGTCCGCGTTGGCGGCGCCGAGTTCGATCGGCAGCGCGCCCACCGAGTGGCAGACGTCCCAGATCATCAGGGCGCCCGCGGCCTGCACCCGGGCGGTGATCCCGGGCATGTCCAGCAGCTCGCCGGTGCGGTAGTCGACGTGCGACAGGACCACCGCGGCGACGTCGCCGTCCAGGTGCCGGTCCAGCTCCTCGGGGCGGAGCAGCACGCTGCGCCCGCCCTCGACCAGGCCGGTCACGCCCTCGGCGATGTACAGGTCGGTCGGGAAGGCCTCGACGTCGCCGAGCACCGTGCGCCGCCCCGGGCGCAGTCGCAGCGCGGCCGCGAGCACCTTGAACAGGTTCACCGAGGTGGTGTCGCAGACGACCACCTCCGTCGGGTCGGCCCCGATCAGCGGCGCGAGCCGCCGGCCCAGCCGGTACGGCTGCTCGAACCAGCCGGCGTCGTTCCAGCTGCGGATCAGCTCCCGGCCCCACTCCTGCTCGACCACCCGGGCCACCCGCTCCGGCGTGCGGACCGGCAGCGCGCCGAGCGAGTTGCCGTCCAGGTAGATCACCCCGTCCGGCAGGGTGAACTCCTCGCGGAACGCCGCCAGCGGGTCGGCGGCGTCCAGCGCCGCGCACTCCTCGCGCGTGATCATGCCCGTTCTCTCCTCCACCGCCGACTCCACTGCCGACTCCAGCGCCGACTCCACCGCCGACTCCAGCACCGGCTCGGTCACAGCTCGTCCCGGATCGTCCACAGCTCCGGGAACACGTCCTGCTCGGCCGCCTTGCGCAGCCAGGTCAGTCCGCTGGAACCGCCCGAGCCGGGCTTGGCGCCCATGGTCCGCTTGACCGAGGTCAGGTGCCGCTGGCGCCAGCGGGTGACCCGCTCGGCCACGTCCAGCAGCGCCTCGGCGAGCGGCTGGAGGTCGGCGAACTCCGGCTCGGTGTAGACCCGGTGCCAGGCCGCGGCGACCTCCTCGGAGGGCCGGTAGCGCTGCTCCGAGGGCTCCGCGTGCACCGCCAGGCCGCGGCGGGCCAGCAGCCCGAGCACCTCGTCGTACAGGCCGGGGGAGCGCAGCGCCTCGGCCAGCTCGGCCTGGGTCTCCGGCATCTCGGCGTACATGTTCAGCAGCGCGGCGTTCTTGTTGCCGAGCATGAACTCCAGGTGCAGGAAGGCCGAGGACTGGAAGCCGGAGGCCTCGCCGAACAGGGCGCGGAAGGAGTTGAACTCCTGCGGCGTCATGGTGGCCAGCAGGTCCCAGGACTCCACCAGCACGTCCTGGACGTGGGTGCCGCGGCGCAGCGCGGCCCGCGCGGCGGTCGGGTCGTCCTCGCGCAGCGCCTGCCGGGCGATCGTCCACTCGTGCCGCAGCAGGTCGAAGAGCAGCTCCATCACCTGGGTGGTGACGATGAACGACAGCTCGGCCGGCTCCTTGCTGCGCGGGTGCTGGAGGCTGTGCAGCTCCTCCAGGCGCACGTACTGCGCGTACGGGGTGCCCCGACCCGGCTCGCCGCCCCTACCGAACGACAGGTTGGGTGTCTCCACCGTGTCGTGCCCCATCCCGATCCCTCCAGCTCCGTCCGGGCACCGTCGCCCGGGTCCGGCGGAGCGGACGGACGTCCTGGTTCCACCGGGGAGCCCATTGTGCGGTGCCGTGGTCCCCCGCTTGAATGGCCGACGAGCACCGCAACCGGGCTTCGGGTTGTCGTTCGCGAGGCGTTCGGCCGATCTGCTTTACAAATGAAAAACCGCTGATCACAACCGCTTCTCGGGAGCCGTCATGGACGCCGTCGACCGCCGCCTGCTGGCCGAACTCCAGGCCGACGCCAGGCTCTCGTACAACGAACTCTCCCGCCGGGTGAGCCTGTCCGCACCCGCGGTGGCCGAACGGGTCCGCCGCCTGGAGGCGGACGGGGTGATCAGCGGCTACCACGCCCACGTCGACCCGACCCGGGCCGGGCTGCCGATCACCGCGCTGGTCCAGGTCCAGTGCTACGGCCCGCGCTGCGTGCTGCGCGACCCCGAGGTGGCGACCTGGCCGGAGGTGCTGCAGCTGCACCGGGTCACCGGCGGGGCCTGCTGCGTGCTGCTGGTCGCGGTCGCCACGATGGCCGGGTTCGAGGAGCTCTGCGACCGGCTCGGCGGGTACGGGCCGCCGGCCAGCTCGATGATCCTCTCCAGCCCGGTGCCCTGGCGGCCGCTGCTGCCGAACTGACGGCGGGCTTCGGTGGCAGCGGCCGGTTGGCCTTGACGCGCACGTCAAGGAGTAGGTTCCTCGGCATGTCGAACGAGCGCCACATCCTGCTGCTGCCCGGGAGCCTGCGGGCCGGCTCCGCCAACGAGGCCGTGCTGCGTACCGCCGCCGCGGTGGCCGACGCCCTGCCCGGCGTCCGGACCACGTACTACACGGGCCTGGCCGGGCTGCCGCACTTCAACCCGGACCACGACACCGACCCGCTGCCGGAGCCGGTGGCCGCGCTGCGGGCGGCGATCGGGGCGGCCGACGCGCTGCTGGTCTGCACCCCCGAGTACGCCGGGACGCTGCCGGGCTCCTTCAAGAACCTGCTGGACTGGACGGTCGGCGGGATCGAGATCTCCGACAAGCCCGCGGCCTGGATCAACTGCGCCGGACCGGGCCGCGGCCAGGGCGCCGAGGCCACCCTGGGCACCGTCCTCGGCTACACCGGCGCGGCCGTGCTGGCGGAGGCCTGCGTCCGGATCCCGCTGGAGCGCGGCACGGTCGGCCCGGACGGGCTGGTCGCCGACCCGCTGGTGCGCGGGCGGATCGGCGAGGTGCTGACCCTCTTGGCGGCTGGCTGAGCCGTTCGCCTGACGGCCGCCCGCTCGGTGCCCCGTCGGCTCGGCGCCCCGTCGGCTCGGCGCCCGCCCGCTCGGCGCCTGCCGGTTCAGTGCCCTGCGGGCAGGTGCACCCCGAGCCCGGCCAGGCCCTCCAGGAAGAGCTCGACGCCGACCGCCGCGAGCAGCAGCCCGAGCAGCCGGGACGCCACCTCCAGCGAGGTGCTGTGGGTGCGCTTCATCAGCGGCGCGAGCACGGCCACGCAGAGGTAGTTGAGCACCGCGACACCCACGTACGCCCCGGCGACGGCCGCCTTCCAGCCCCAGTTGTCCTGGTTGAGGGAGGCGACCAGGACGGCGGTGATCGCGAGCGGGCTGGCGATGTACGGCAGCAGCAGTTCGCGGATGCCGTCGGCCAGCGGGTTGGCCAGATGCTCGTCGTCGTCGCCGTCCGCGCCGAGGTGGAGGCCGAAGACCAGGGCCACGGCGTAGACGAAGAAGATCGCCCCGCCCGCGAGCTGCAATGACTGGTCGCTGATGTGGAAGAGCGTGGTCAGCTCGTCCGCGCCGAAGCCCAGGACCAGGCCGATCAGCGCCGAGACGACCGTGCTCCACGCGGCCAGCCGCCGGAGCTCCTTGGTGCTCCTGGTGCCGGCCAGTCTGGCGAAGGTCAGCAGGGTCTTCGGCGGGCCGACCACGGCGAAGAAGGTGATGAAGGCGCTGCCCAGGTTGAAGACGAACATGGGCCAAGCATTCCTGGTCGGACGCGGATTCGCCCGGATGGCGGCCCCGGGTCGAGCGCGCGGTCGCTCTCGGGTGCCATGGAGGTAGGTAGGACCACTCCTTGCCGGAAACGAGGATGCGACATGTGCCTGAACCGTAGGGACCTGGGCCTGTTGGCCCTGCGCAGCGCGGTCGGCGGGGTGCTGATCGCGCACGGTACCCAGAAGCTGTTCGGCTGGTTCGGTGGCGGCGGCCTGGAGGGCACCACCCAGGCGATGGACCATATGGGCTTCCACCCGGCCAGGGAGAGCGCCATCGCGGCGGGCGTCGGCGAGGCCGGCGGCGGCGCGCTGCTGGTGGCCGGGCTGGCCACCCCGGCGGCCGGCGCGGTGGTGGCCGGGACGATGGCCGGGGCCGTGGCGGTGCACGCCCCGGCGGGCTTCTTCATGACCAGCGGCGGCTACGAGTACCCGGCGTTCCTCGGCGCGACCGCCCTGGCGATGGGCCTGGCGGGCCCGGGGCGGTACTCGCTGGACCACGCGACCGGGCACGTCTTGGACCGGCCGTGGGTCGGTGCGCTGGCCTTCGTGGCGAGCGCGGCGAGTGCGTACGGGGTGGTGGCGCGGCGCCGTCACCTGGTGCGGCTGCGCGAGGAGCGGGCGGCGGTGGAGGCGGACGAGCAGGAGGGCTCCGGGCTGTCCTGAGGCGTGTCCTGTGGATCAGGTCGGGCCCGCGGCCTCACCCGGAGGCAGCACCCCTGCTGGCGGGGTCGGCGGGCGGCGCGGAGGGTGGGCGGGGAGGTGTGCCGGGCAGCCCGGCGCCGGAAGGAACGAGGACCTCATGGACCGCCAGCCGCTCACCCGAGCCACCTCCGGGCCGCGCCGCACCGCGCAGCGCCCGGCCGTCCTGACGAAGCGTCATCGAAGGCTGGCCGCAGGGGTGTTGGCGGCTGCCGTGCTGGGCTCGGCGGTGCTCGCGGGCTGCTCCTCCGGCAAGAGCGCGCGCGGTGAGGCCTCCGCGGCGGCCGGGGAGGTGCAGAAGGCGGCGAGCGCCGCCGCGTCGGCCGCGTCGGCGCTGGCCTCGGCGGCCGGCGGGGTGGGCGGGCTGCTGGGCTCGGCGCAGGCGGAGGCCTCGGCGGCGGTCTCGGAGGCCTCCTCGGCGGTCGCCGGGATCAAGGGCGGGCTGGACGCCAAGGGGGACGTCTCGGTCGGCGAGGTGACGACCGGCTCGGACGGCAAGGCGCAGGCGCAGCTGACCGTCACCAACCACGGGCAGCAGTCGTACCGGTACGTGGTCCAGGTGAACTTCACCGACGGGAGCGGCACGCTGCTGGACGCGACCGCGGTGACCGTCCAGGACGTGGCCGCGGGCCAGAGTGCCCAGGCCACCGCGCAGGCCAACCGGGAGCTCAGCGGCACGGTCAAGGCCGAGGTGGCGAACGCCGTCCGCTACTGACCGGGTCTGCTGCGGGGCCGGTGCGAGTCCGCTGCGGGGCGGGTGCGGAACCTTAAGCGGGTCTCAAGGCCAACAGGACCCCTTGACGGGCGAGTTGGTCTAGTCCATTTTTATTCCCCAGGTGCAGGGAGCCCCTGAACCGGCGTCACAGGCCTCGTGCCGGTGGCGCCGGTTCGGCGCATCCCGGTGTCCGTCATGGCCTATCCGCTCGATTCCCACCCCTGATCTGTCATGTCCCGGTCGTCCGGCCCCACCCCGGACGCGCGACCCCACCGGGCGACGGAACCCCCACACCCAGGAGTCACGCACCCATGCTGCGCTCACGCATTGAAAGGGCCGGGACCCCGGCTCCGGACGGGCCCCGCCGGCGCCGCCCGAAGAGCCTGGCCGCCGTCGCGGCCGGCACCACCGCCTCCCTGCTGCTCGGCGCGGGCCTCGCGCTGTCCGGAGGCGGCGCGGCCAACGCCGCCACCACCAACTCCACCGGCGCGGCCGCCACCAGCGGCGGCATCAAGGTCGCCTACTTCGACCAGTGGTCGGTCTACGCCAACGCGTACTACCCGAAGACGATCCAGGACACCGGCGTGGCCGGGAAGCTGGACTACCTGATCTACGACTTCGCCAACATCTCCCCGACCGACCTGGGCTGTTTCGAGGCGACCAAGGCCGCCGACACCAACGACAACAACCCCAACGCCGGTGACGGCGCGGCCGACGCGTTCGCCGACTACCAGAAGAGCTTCGGCGCGGACATCTCGGTGGACGGCGTCGGCGACGTCTGGAACCAGCCGATCGCGGGCAACTTCAACCAGCTGAAGAAGCTGAAGGCGAAGAACCCCAACCTCAAGGTCCTGCTGTCGATCGGCGGTTGGACCTACTCCAAGTACTTCTCGTCGGCGGCCGCCACGGACGCCTCGCGCAAGCACCTGGTCTCGTCCTGCCTCGACATGTTCATCAAGGGCAACCTCCCGTCCGACGCCGGCTACGGCGGCCCGGGCACCGGCGCCGGCGTCTTCGACGGCATCGACATCGACTGGGAGTACCCGGGCGGCGGCGGCCACACCGGCAACATCTCCAGCCCGGCCGACAAGCAGAACTTCACCCTGCTGCTGCAGGAGTTCCGCAACCAGCTGGACGCCCAGGGCAAGGCCGACGGCAAGACCTACGCCCTCTCGGCGGCGGTCGGCGCCGGCCAGGACAAGATCATGAACGTCGAGACCGACAAGATCGGTCAGTACCTGACCTTCCTCGACGTCATGACCTACGACATGCACGGCGGCTGGGACCCCCAGGGTCCGACCAACCACCAGGCCCCGATCTACTCCGGCCCGAACGACCCGTCGACCCCGGCCAAGCCGGGCAACGGCAAGTACTCGATCGACAACGCCATCAAGGCGTGGACGGTCGGCGACGCCCAGTACGGCATCCCCGGCGGCTTCCCGGCCAACAAGATCAACATGGGTGTGCCGTTCTACTACCGCGGCTGGACCGGCGTCCAGAACAACGGCAAGAACGGCCTCTTCCAGCCCGCCACCGCCCCCGCCGCCGGCGCCGCGATGTCCGGCAACGTCCCCGGCATCCAGATGTACAAGGAGCTCGGCGGCTTCGTCGACAACCCGTCCAAGACCTTCTGGGACGACGACGCCAAGGCCGCGTACTTCTACGACGGCACCACCTTCTGGAGCGGTGAGAACGCCAAGTCCATCCAGGCCAAGCTCGACTACGCGCACTGCAACGGGCTCGGCGGCTCCTTCGCCTTCTCGCTGTACGACCTGGGTACCAACACCAGCCTGTTCGACACGATGGTGAACGCCACCAACGGCTCCGCGGCCGGCTGCCCGGCCCCGCCGACCGGCACCCCGACGCCGACCCAGACCCCGACCGGCACCCCCACCGGCACCCCGACCGGTACGCCCACCGGGACCCCGACCGGCACCCCGACCTCGCCGGCCACCTGCTCGGCCGCCCCGAGCTGGGACCCGAACGCCACCTACGCGGCCGGCGGCACCAAGGTCTCCTGGAAGGGCCACTACTACACCAATAAGTGGTGGACCAAGGGCGACGACCCGAGCCAGAGCGGCCAGTGGGGCGTCTGGACCGACAACGGCCCCTGCTGAGCGGCTGACCGCCGCCGTCCGAGGGCCTGACGGACCTCGCGGCACCTGAAGCGGCACCTTGAACGAACACGGAGTCCGGCCCGCCGGGGGAGCATCCCCCGGCGAGCCGGACTCCGTCATTTCCGGCGGCCCGCTCAGGCCAGGTCGGCCGTGCGCCCGGGCGCGCCCGGCTGGCTCTCCTCGATCCGCCGCAGCATCCGGGCCAGCAGGCCGGAGAGCGCGGTGCGCTCCTCGCCCGCGATGTCCTGCAGCAGCTCCTCCTCGAACACCGCCGCCATCCGCATCGACTCCAGCCACTTGTCGCGGCCGTTCTCGGTCAGCTCGATGATCACCCGCACCCGGTTGGACTCGTCCCGCTCCCGGGTGACCAGGTCCTCGGCCACCATCCGGTCGATCCGGTGGGTCATCGCGGCCGGGGTGAGCCCCAGCCGCTTCGCCAGTTCGCCCGGGCCCAGCCGGTACGGGCTGCCGCTCACCACCAGCGCCTTGAGCACCTCCCACTCGGCGGAGGTGATCCCGAGCACAGTCAGCTGCCGGTCGTACGCGACGCCCATCCGCCGGGAGACCCGGTTGAGGGTCTGCACGATCGTCTCGACCTGGGGGTCGACGGTGGGGAACTCCCGCTGGTAGAGGGCCACTTGCTCGGCGATTCCGAGCTCCAGGGGGGTGGCCCGCGGGGGCTTGTCGGCAGCCGGCGGCGGCTTGTCCGTAGTCATGCGGACCAGTGTCGCACGGGCGTGCACTCCTTAAGCCTTTGACTCCGCAGTCTTCCGGTGCTAAGACTTTATCTCGACAGAGTTTAGGTCTGAAATCTTCTGGGCTTAAGAGTTCCAGTGGAAACAGGAAGGGATGTGCACGGTGACCGGCACGGTGAAGCAGCAGAGGCAGCAGCGACGTGGGGCGGGCGGCCCGCTGCGCCGCGTCCAGATCGGCAACGCGCTCAGCGCGTTCGGCAGCGGGTTCACGATGCCGTACATGTTCGTGTACGTGGACCAGGTGCGCGGGCTGGGTTCGCTGGCGGCCGGGATGGTGTTCACCGTCTTCGCGCTGGCGGCGCTCGCGGTCCTCCCGTTCACCGGGCGCGGCATCGACCGGTACGGCCCCCGTCCGGTCCTGCTGGCGGGTGCGGCCCTGGCCGCCACCGGCGCGTTCGCCTTCGGCCACGCCACCGGCACCCCGGAGCTGCTGGTCTCCTCGTTCCTGTTCGGCGCGGGTGTCACCACCTGCCAGCCGGCGCTCGCCACGATGATCGTCCGCTGCTCCACGGCGGCGACCCGCTCGCACGCCTTCGCGCTGCAGTTCACCCTGGTCAACCTGGGCATGGGTATCGGCGCGCTGGTCGGCGGGCAGATCGTGAACGTGGCCGACCCGGCCAGCCTCACCCGGCTGTTCACCATCGAGGCGGTCACTTTCCTCGGCCTGGCCCTGGTCACCGGCACCGCTCGGATACCGAAGGCCCAGCTGAGCGTCGTCCAGGGCGCGGCGACCGGCCCGACCGGCCTGCGCGCCCTGCTCGCCGATAAGGCGATGGTGCGGCTCAGCATCCTCGCCGGGCTGATCTTCTTCACCTGCTACGGCCAGTTCGAGTCCGGCGTCGCGGCCTTCGCCACCGACACCGTCGGCACCGCGCCGTCCACCCTGGGCCTCGCGATCGGCGCCAACGCGGTGACCATCGTGGTGCTGCAGATGTTCATGGTGCGGATCACCGCGCGGCACCGCCGTACCGCCGCGATGGCCGCGGCCGGCGTGGTCTGGCTGGGCGCCTGGGCGATGGCCCTGGTGGCCGGTCTGATCCGGACGGAGACCATGGCCGCCACGGTCGCCATCGTCTCGATCTACGCCCTGTTCGGCGTCGGCGAGTCGCTGCTCGCGCCCACCATGGGCCCGATGGTCGCGGACCTCGCCCCGGCCCGGCTGCTCGGCACCTACAACGCCGGGTACGCCCTGGTGAAGCAGATCGCGATCGCGGTCGGCCCGGCCGTCGGCGTGCTGCTGGTCGGCTCCGGCACCTGGCCGCTCTACCTCGCGGCCATGGCGGGCTCGACGGTGCTGATCGTCGTCATGGCGCTGCGGCTGCGCCCGTACCTCACGGCCGAGCAGGACAACGCGGCCCCGGCCGTGGTCCGCACCCCGGCCCTGGTCCGGGAGCTGCAGACCGCCGCGTGACGGCGGACGGCCGAGTGGATCAACTGCACGGTGCGGCCGCGTGAATCGGCCGCTTGAATCGGCCTCTTGTACGGGCGCCGACCGGGTCACCTGGTCGGCGCCCGTCGCGCTTGGCTTCGCGGGCACCGCCACATAGTGTCAGTGGCTGTTGACCGCCCAGGCCCCGGCCGGGGCAGCAGACCCGGGCCCGGCGCAGCACCGCGGGCCCCGCAGACAGGCGAATCGGCGAGGCTATGACGCAAGCGGCGCTCACGCACCCCCCGGCGGCCCCGGCCACCGCCGAACCGGACCGGGCACCGGCCCCGCGCGGACTGCTGCGCTGGGCGGCCGACCGCTCCGGTTGGCTCGGCCCGATCGGCGTCGCGCTCTTCGCCGGGCTGCTGCGGTTCTGGAACCTCGGGTACCCCAACGCCTTCGTCTTCGACGAGACGTACTACCCCAAGGACGCCTGGTCACTGCTCCAGCAGGGCTACGAGGGCACCTGGCCCGACCACGCCAACGCCGACATCCTGGCCGTCCCGCAGTCCATCCCGCTCAGCTCCTCGCCGGAGTTCATCGCCCACCCGCCACTCGGCAAATGGGTGATGACGATCGGCGAGCAGCTGTTCGGGCTGCACCCCTTCGGCTGGCGGTTCATGACCGCTCTGCTCGGCACCCTCAGCGTGCTGATGCTGGCCCGGATCGGCCGCCGGCTGTTCGGCTCCACCCTGGTCGGCTGCACCGCCGCGCTGCTGATGGCCGTCGACGGCCTCCAGCTGGTGATGAGCCGGGTCGGCCTGCTCGACGGCATCCAGATGTTCTTCGTGCTCGCCTCCTTCGGCGCCCTGCTGATCGACCGCGACCACGTCCGCGCCCGGCTGGCCGGGGTCACCGACGGCGACGACGTGCGGCTCGGGTGGCGCCCCTGGCGGATCGCCGCCGGGGTGCTGATCGGCGCCGCCTGCGCCGTCAAGTGGAACGGCGCCCCGATCCTCGCCGCCTTCGGCGTCCTGACCGTGCTCTGGGACCAGTCCGGCCGCCGTGGTGCCGGTGCCCGCCACCCCTGGCGGTCCATGCTGCGCCGGGACGCCGTACCCGCCCTCCTCGCCATGGTCGGCTCCGCCCTGGTGGTGTACGTCGGGGCCTGGAGCGGCTGGCTGGCCAGTGGCGCCGGCGGCGGGGGCGGCTACGACCGGCACTGGGCCGACGGCCGCGCCGGGCTCTCCCCGGACCACGCCTTCGGCATCCCGCTGCCGCAGGTGTCGATGAGCTGGGTCCCGGCGCCGCTGCGCAGCCTGTGGCACTACCACTCGCAGATGTACGAGTTCAACACCGGCCTGAGCACCCCGCACACGTACCAGTCCAACCCCTTCGCCTGGCTGGTCGACGGCCGCCCGGTCTCGATGTACTGGGAGCAGGTGCCGACCGGCACGCGCGGCTGCACCTCCTCCGGCGGCTGCTCGGCGCAGATCCTGGGCCTGGGCACCCCGTTCCTGTGGTGGGCGGCCTGCTTCGCGCTGGTCTACCTGCTGTGGCGCTGGTTCTTCCGCCGGGACTGGCGCTCGGGCGCCGTGCTGTGCGCGGTGGCCGGGATCTACCTGCCCTGGTTCCAGTACCAGGAGCGGACGATCTTCTCCTTCTACATGGTCGTGCTGGTGCCGTTCCTGTGCCTGGCCGTCGCCCAGATGCTCGGCGCGATCCTCGGCCCGGTGGGCTGCAGCCCCGAGCGCCGCCGGTACGGGGCGATCGCGGCCGGGCTGATCGTGCTCGCGATCGTCGGCTGTTTCGCCTTCTTCTACCCGCTGTACACGGCGGAGGTGATCCCGATGTCGTCCTGGCAGGACCGGATGTGGTTCACCAGCTGGATCTGATGCCGCTGTCGGCGCCGGTACCGCTGTTGGCACCGGTACTGCTGTCGGCACCGCTACCGGCACCGGTGGCGCTGGCGGCTTCCGGCGGCGGGCAGCTGCTGCCGGTCACCCCGGTGCTCGGGGCGGTCACGGCGGTGCTGCTGCTGGCCGCCGTGGCGGTGGCCGGCCGGGGCCTGCTCGGCCACGGACGGGCGGTGGCGCGGGCCGGGCTGCGGGCGGTCGTCCAGCTGGCCGCCGTGGCCGCGGTGATCAGCTGGGTGGTCGCCTCGCTGTGGTGGTCGGCGCTGTTCGTGCTGCTGATGTTCACGGTCGCGGTGCGCACCGCCGGCCGGCGGATGACCCCCGGCCCCGGCTGGGTCTGGGCGGCGGCCCCGATCGGCGCCGGGGTGCTGCCGGTGCTCGCCCTGCTGCTGGCCGTCGGGCTGCTGCCGCTCAAGGGCCTGTCGGTGATCCCGGTCGCGGGCATCCTGATCGGCGGCGGGCTCACCGCCACCTCGCTCGCCGGGCGGCGCGCCCTGGACGAGCTGCGGCAGCGGCGCGGCGAGGTGGAGGCGGCGCTGGCGCTCGGCTTCGAGGAGCGGGACGCCCGGCTGGAGATCTGCCGTACGGCGGCCGCGACCTCGCTGGTCCCGGCGCTGGACCAGACCCGCACGGTCGGCCTGGTCACCCTGCCCGGGGCCTTCGTCGGGATGCTGCTGGGCGGCGCCTCGCCGGTGCAGGCGGGGGCGGTGCAGCTGTTCGTGCTGGTCGGGCTGCTGGCGGTGGAGTCGGTGGCGGTCGTGGTGGTGCTGGAGCTGGTCGGGCGGGGGCTGGTGACGACCGGGCCCGTCGGCGACGTCGGGTAGGCTGGAGCGCGTTGAAGGGGAGTAGCCCTCCACCGGACCGTCGACATACTGGCCCCCAGGGGCCCGGCGCCCGGGGCACCGCTCGATTGGCGGCTGCCGGCGAGACCTTCGGCCGCAGTGCTGTGACCATTTCCAGTGCTGTCGGGCCGAAGAGTCCCCTGACGGACTTGCGGAGGCCGGACAGCCGACCGAGGGGTTTCCTCCGATGAGTTTGACCGTTGCCGCGTTGACGTTCGGCATCATCTTCCTGGCCGAGCTGCCGGACAAGACCGCGCTGGCCAGCCTGGTGCTCGGCACCAAGTACCGGGCGAGCTACGTCTTCGCGGGCGTCGCCGCGGCGATGCTGGTCCAGGTGGTGCTGGCGCTGGTCGCCGGGCACCTGCTCTCGCTGCTGCCGCACCGCTGGGTGGAGGGCATCACCGGCCTGCTGTTCCTGGTCGGCGCCGCGATGCTGCTGTTCCACGGCGGCGAGGACGAGGACGAGCACGCCGCCAAGGAACCGTCCTCGAACCGCTTCTGGAAGGTGGCCGGGACCAGCTTCGTGGTCGTCGCGGTCGCCGAGTTCGGTGACCTGACCCAGATCATGACCGCCAACCTGGCCGCCAAGTACGCCGATCCGATCGCCGTCGGCCTCGGCTCCTGGCTGGCGCTGTGCGCGGTCGGCGGGATCGCCATCGTGGGTGGTCAGAAGCTGCTCAAGCACGTGCCGATGAAGCTGATCATCCGGGTGGCGGCGGCGATCATGGTGGTGCTGGCCGGGGTCAGCATCTTCGGGGCGATCACCGGCTGACGGCGCTCACTGGTTGACGGCGCTCACCGGATGGCGGCGGTCGCCCGCCGCCCGGCCCCGCTCAGCAGCCGGGGTCGGCGGCGAGGGTGGCCTGGGTCTTGGGACCGTAGACGCCGTTCTCGCCCTTGATCCGGTTCTGGCGCTGGTAGTCCTGCAGCGTCGTCCGGGTCCAGTAGTCGAAGGTGCCGGTCACGAGCGACTTGTCGACGAATCCGCACTCGGCATTGACCAGCAGCTGCTGCATGGCGGTGACGTCGGGCCCGCTCATCCCGATCTGGAGCAGCCGAGGGGTCGGGGTGGGCGTCGGCGTGGGGGTGGGCGTCGGAGTCGGGGTGGGCGTCGGCGTGGGGGTGGGTGTCGGGGTCGGCGTGGGCGTCGGGGTGGGGGTCCTGGTCGGGCTGGGTCTGGCGGTGCGGGTGGCGGTGGGGGTCGGCGTGTCGCTGGGCGGCGCCGAGGTGGTGGTGGGAGGGGCGGCCATGGTCGGCGGGTCCACCGGGACGGGGGCGAGCGAGGCGGTGGGCACCGGCTCGGCCTGGTGGCTCGGCGCGGAGGAGGGCGTCACGGCGTACGCGAGGCCGACGGTGAGCGCCAGCAGTCCGGCGCCGACGCCCGCGATCAGTCCCTTGCGCCCGGCGAAGGGGCTGCGCTCCGACTGCTCGGCCTGCCGCCGGGCGGCCCGTCCGCCGGCGGGGAGGGCATCGGGCTCGGGGGCCCGGTTGTCGAACGGGAAGTAGCCGAGCTCCTCCCCGGAGCCGGCCGGGCCGGCAGGCCCGCCCGAGCCGCCAGGGCCGACCGGGCCGGGCGGGACCGGGGGCAGGACGGTGGTGGCGCCGTTGCCGTACGCGTCCGGGGCGGGCCCCGGGACGGGCGGCAGGACGGTCGTCGCGTAGGCGTCGGCGTCCGGCCCGAGCGGGGGCGTGACCGGCGGCTGTGCCTGCTGGGCCTGCTGCGCCTGGTGGGCCTGGTGCGTCGGATGCACCGGGTGCATCGGTCCGACCGGGGGCAGCACGGTGGTCGCGAACGGGTCGGCCGTCAGCTGCGGCTCGTCGGCGACCTGTTCGGGCGCCTGCGGCACGTACGGGCGGACCAGCGGCGGGCCCTCCAGGTGCGGGAGGACGGTGGTCTCGTCGAGGCTCCGGTCGGGGAGGCAGCTGCACCCGGTGGAGCGTGCGGTGCCGCACGTCGGGCAGTGCTGGTCCGGCATCGGCCGGTCCTCCTCGGTTCTCGGGTCTCGCGATCGGGCCTGATTATGCAGGACGTACCGGAGGGTGGACAGGGGCGTCCGGCCCCCGGCGGGGGTGTTGTGCCGGTTGGTGGTGGTTGGCCCCCGGGGAAACCACCGGAACGCGAGTGGCGGGCCCGGTGCTTACGTTCGGCTCAACCGGACGGCGCAAACCGGGGCATATCTGCCAGCATGGGGAACGGGGAGTGATCATCCACCCGGGCGGCCGGTCGTCCGGCCCCGCGACCCTACGGAGAGGCCATGCCGCCTGTGGTGACGCCATGACGGACCCCCGTGTCGCGTCCGAGCGGGGCCCGGCGCCCCGGTCCGGCCCGCCCGGGGCCACCGTCCCCAACCTCTGGGTGCCGATCGGGGCCCTGCTGCTGGCGATGCTGCTGGCCGCCCTCGACCAGACCATCGTCTCCACCGCGCTGCCCACCATCGTCAGCGACCTCGGCGGCCTGGACCACCTCTCCTGGGTGGTCACCGCGTACCTGCTGGCGTCCACCGCCGCCACCCCGCTCTGGGGCAAGCTCGGCGACATGTACGGCCGGAAGCGGTTCTTCCAGGCCTCCATCGTGATCTTCCTGATCGGCTCGGTGCTCTGCGGAGTCGCCCAGAACATGGGCGAGTTGATCGCCTTCCGTGCTCTCCAGGGCCTCGGTGGCGGCGGCCTGATGGTGCTCTCCCAGGCGATCGTCGGCGACCTCGTCGCCCCCCGGGACCGCGGCAAGTACCAGGGCCTCTTCGGCGCCGTCTTCGGCGTCACCAGCGTCCTCGGACCGCTGCTCGGCGGCCTGTTCGTCGACCACCTCAGCTGGCGCTGGGTCTTCTACGTCAACCTGCCGATCGGCGTGGTCGCCCTGGTGGTGATCGCCGCGGTGCTGCACGGCGTGGAGGTCCGGCGCGAGCACCGGATCGACTACCCGGGCACCGCGCTGATCGCCGCCGTCGCCACCTGCCTGGTGCTGATGACCTCGCTCGGCGGCACCACCTGGGCCTGGAGCTCCTGGCAGGTCGTCGGCCTGGGCGTGCTCGGACTGGCACTGCTGCTCGTCTTCGTCCAGGTGGAGCGGAGCGCCGCCGAACCCGTCCTGCCGCTGCGGCTGTTCCGGTCGCAGACCTTCAGCCTGGTCGCGGTGATCTCCTTCGTGGTCGGCTTCGCGATGTTCGGCGCCCTCACCTACCTGCCGACCTTCCTCCAGGTGGTCCAGCAGGTCTCGCCCACCATGTCCGGCATCCACATGCTGCCCATGGTGCTCGGCATGCTGCTCACCTCGATCGGCTCCGGCCAGATCGTCGCCCGCACCGGCCACTACCGGGCCTTCCCGATCGCCGGGACGGCCGTCACCACGGTCGGGCTGCTGCTGCTCTCCCGGCTCGACGAGCACAGCGGCACCGCTGAGATGAGCCTCTACTTCCTGGTCTTCGGCCTCGGGCTGGGCCTGGTGATGCAGGTGCTGGTGCTGATCGTGCAGAACTCCGTCGGCTACCAGGACCTCGGCGTGGCCACCGCCGGCGCCACCTTCTTCCGCTCCATCGGCGCCTCCTTCGGCGTCTCCATCTTCGGGACGGTCTTCGCCAGCGGACTGCGCTCCCGGCTCGCCGACGCCCTGGCCGGGCAGCCGCTGCCACCGGGCTTCCGGGTCGAGGCGATCACCGCCGACCCCCGCCTGATCACCCGGCTGCCGGCCGCCCTCCAGGCCGGGGTCCACCACGCCTACGCCGAGTCGATCACCCGGGTGTTCCTGTACGCGGTGCCCGTCACGGTGGTCGCCTTCGTGCTGTCGCTGTTCCTACGGGAGCAGAAGCTGCGCTCCACGGTGACCGCGCCCGACCTCAGCGAGTCCATCGGGATCAACCCGGTCGAACGGTCCTCCCTGGACGAGATCGCCCGCGCCCTGTCCGTACTGAGCACCCGGGAGGCCCGGCGCGACCTCTTCCGCCGGATCACCGCCACCGCCGGACTCGACCTGCTGCCCGCCTCCAGCTGGCTGCTGCTGCAGATGCACCACCACGGCTCGGTGGAACCCGCCGAGCTGGCCGAGCGGCGGGTCGTCCCCGTCTCGGTCGTCGAGGAGGCCGTCCGGGAGGTGGAGGGCCGCGGCCTCGCCGCCCGCACCGGCGGCCTGCCGCTGCGGCTCACCGAGCCGGGGGAGGAGGCGGCGCTGCGGCTGGTCGCGGCCCGGCGCACCCAGCTCGCCGAACTGCTGGGGGACTGGGACGAGCAGCAGTACGAGGACCTCGCCGCACTGCTCACCCGGCTCAGCTCCACGCTCTGCGCCGACCGGCGCGACCGGCCGGACCCGCCGACCGGCCCGCAGCCGCCGTACCGGGGGGAGGGGCGGTCGTTCTAGGCCCCGGGTTCAGGACTTGGCACAAGCCGCCTGCTGCGCAAGCCAGTTGACGGCGGCGGTGAGCGCCGGGTCGCCGTCCTTGCGGGGGTCGACGAACTCGTCCGGCTCGATCCGGCCCTCGTGGACGCGTCCGGTGCGGTCGGCCTCGGCGGCGCCGGTGAGCAGGATGACGGCGCCGTCGGAGAGGCGGTGCGGGGCGTTGCCGGTGGGCACTCCGTAGGTGGCGGTGCCGAAGCTGCGGGTGCCCGGGGACATCCGCCCGGAGCCGGCCGGTGACGAACCGGCCGTCGAGGAGCAGGCCGTCGAGGAGCAGGCGGCGAGCAGCAGCACGGTGGTCGCGGCGAGCGCCGTGCGCGTCCTCATCCGACTCATCCGATCCCCCCGGCGGTTCGTACGGACCCCGATTGTCGCTCAGCTCACGGGGCGCCGAACCAGCGAGGGGTGTCGAGCCGGAACGGGTCCCCGGGGGCGAGCAGCCGCAGGCCGTCCTCGACCTGGCGGAGCTGCTCCTCGCCGAGGGTGGCGGACCACTCCGCGCGCAGCTCGTCGAAGATCCGCGCCGAGCGGACCAGGCAGTCCACACCCCGCCCGGTGAGCCGGACCACCTTGCGCCGGGCGTCGGCCGGGTCGCTGCCGCGCTCGACGTAGCCGAGCTGCTCCAGGCTTTCGATGGTCTTGCCCGCGGCCTGCTTGGAGACGCCGAGCCGGCGGCCGAGTTCGACGGCGGTGGTGCCCTGCGGGCCGATCGCCTGGAACACGAAGCCGTGCATCGGGCGCAGGTCCGGGTGTCCTTCACGGGCGATGCGTTCGTGCAGCTCGTCGATGATCGTGCGGAAGGCGAGCAGCATGCGCAGCGGCAGCTCGAAGCCGGGCGGGGTGGGTTCGCTTGACACGATAGACAACCTCATTGACCATATAGACAACTCCATTGTCCATCTTAGGGGATTCCTTCACCATGCCCGTGATCCGCTCCGCCGACGCCCGCCGCACCGAGACCCCGAACGCCGTCATGACCACCCTCGCCTCGCCCACCCAGGGCGCGACCGCCCTCGCCCAGTGGCGGGTCGAGATGCCCGCCGACCGGCAGGGCCCGCTGCACGCCATGGACACCGAGCAGATCTGGACCCTCCTCGCCGGCTCCGCACAGGTCGACCTGGCCGGCGAGACCCTGGCGGTCGCCGCCGGCGACACCCTCGTCCTCCCCGCCGACGCCCCCCGCCGCATCACCACCGCCGAGGGCTTCACCGCCCTCGTCGCCTCCCCCTCCCCGTCCCACGCCTACAACCCCGACGCCCGCACCCCCGACGGCGCCTGCGCCCTCGCCCCGCGCGACGCCGAGCGCCTCCTGCCGACCTGGATCGCCTGAGCCGCGGCGCCCGACCCGCATCGCCCGACCTCCGCCGTGTGAGGTGTAGGAGACTGCTGGTCGTAGGCAGCAACCGAGCCGGCGGCCGCGCCGAACGCGCGGCCCCGGCGGATCAGTGAGGAGCGGCATGTCCGTCGTCAAGATCAATGTCCTGACGGTGCCCGCCGAGCAGCGCGAGGTGCTGGAGCAGCGGTTCGCCTCGCGGGTCGGCGCGGTGGAGAACTCCGACGGCTTCGAGTGGTTCGAGCTGCTGCGCCCGGTCGAGGGGACCGACCAGTACCTGGTCTACACCCGCTGGCGCAGCGAGGAGGACTTCAAGGCCTGGATGGAGGGCCCGATGCAGGCCGCCCACCGTGGCGGCGGCGAGGGCGGCGAGGGCGGCGAGGCGCCGAAGCGTCCGGCCGCCTCCGGGTCCACGCTGTGGTCCTTCGAGGTCGTGCAGTCGGCGGGCCCGAAGGCCTGACGGACGTCGGGCAGGCGGACGGCGCGTCCCGGGGTTCCGGGGCGCGCCGTTGGTCTGCCCGTTCGCCTCGTCCGGCAGGGGAGTTCAGGCCGAGGCGGCGTGCAGGGCCTCGCGCAGGGCGGGGGTGGGCTCGCGGTCGGCGCGCCAGACCAGGCGGAGGTGGAGGGGTGGTGGGGCGAGGGGGAGGCGGACGAGGGTGCCGGAGGCGAGCGGCTCCCGGACGGCGGACTCGGGGAGCAGGGCGATGCCGAGGCCCTGTTCGGCGCAGGCGCGGGTGACGGCGATGCCGCCGGTGCGGACGCGTTCGAGGTCGTGGCCGAGCAGCCGCTCGCCGGCGAGCCGGAAGGAGCAGGCGGGGGCGTTCACCAGGAGCCGTTGGCCGCGCAGGTCCTCGCGGGTGAGGGTGGTGGCGCCGCTGAGCGGGTGGCCGGGGGCGGCGACCAGGGCGAGCGGGACGTCCTGGAGGTCGAGGTGGTCGAGCGGGGCGGGCGGCAGGTAGAAGCCGAGTTCGCCGAGCGGGCCGGCGGTGTCCAGGATGAGCGCGGCCTCCAGGGCCCCGGCCGCGACGCCGCCGAGCAGGCCGTCCCGGGCGGTGTCGGTGTGCAGGGAGACGTCGAGGCCGGGGCGGTGTTCGGAGAGCCGGGCCAGTAGGGCCGGAACGTGGGTCGCCGCTATGGTCGCCAGCGCGCCGAGCCGGAGCCGGGCGCGGTCGGCGGTCACCTCGCGGCGGGCCTGATCGGCCTGGTCGAGCAGTCGGCGGGCCCAGGGCAGCAGCCGCTCGCCGGCCGCGGTGAGGGCCAGGTCGCGCGGGGCCCGGTCGAACAGCTCGGTGTCCAGGCCGCGTTCGAGGGTGCGGATCTGCTCGGCGACCGAGGAGGGGGCGAGGCCGAGCGCCACGGCCGCCGCGGTGACGGTGCGGTGGGCGACCACGGCCTCGAAGACGCGCAACTGACGAAGTTCCACTGGCTTCCCCGGCTCCCCCGAACGTCCGTGTGTGCTCGTATCGCTGGCGTTGCGGGACAGCGTACGGGTGCGTTCCGCCCTTTCGAATGGTGGAGGGGGAATCAGCGGTGGAGCGGATTCCGGTGGCGGGGCGGAGTGGGTACCGCTCCCGCCGTCGACTGCCACGTCACGGCCGGGGTTCTAACTGGGAAGCTTCCAGGACTGGTTGGCGGTGCCCAGGCAGTCCCAGAGCTGGAGTCCGGTGCTGTCGGCGCTGCCGCCGCCCCGGGTGTCCAGGCAGCGTCCGGAGGCGGGGTTGAGGAGGGTGCCGTCCTCGCGCGGCTGCCAGCGTTGGGCGCCGGAGCCGTTGCAGTCGTAGAGCTGGACGGGGGTGCCGGCGGTGGTCCGGCCGTCGGTGGCGTCCAGGCACTTGCCGTAGGCCCGCAGTGAGCCGTCCTGCCGGACGGACCAGTCCTGGGCGCCGGTGGAGTTGCAGTGGTAGAGCTGGACGGCGGTGCCGTCGGCGGTGGACGCCCCGGCGACGTCCACGCACTGCCCGGCGATGCCGGTCAGCGGGCCGCTCGGGCGGGGGGTGGCCCAGCGCTGCTCGGCGGCGCCCGAGCAGTCCCGCAGCAGCGGGCGGCCGTCGGCGGCGGTGAGGCAGCGGCCGGAGGCCGGGTGCAGCAGCGAGGAGTCCGGGCGCAGGCGCCACTCCTGGTCGGGGGCCCGGGTGCAGTCCCGCAGGCGGACGGGGGAGCCGTCGGCGGAGCCGGCCGGGGTGAGGCAGCCGTCCAGGAGGCCGATGCCGCCGTCCGAGCCGACGGTGGCGTCCTGGGCCGTCGTGCCCGCGCAACTCGCGGACTGCACGGCCGCGTTGGGGTCGTCGGCGGTGGCCCCGGCGTCCAGGCAGGAGCCGTCGGAGCCGGTGATCCGCCCGGACCAGGTGGAGACGGCGGGGGAACCGGGCACGTCCACCGTGCCCCGGAGCCGGGGTGCGCGGGAGGAGGAGCCGACGGTGAGGCCGTACGGCCCGCCGGGGACGCCCCAGCCGTGGACGCCCTCGTCCCAGACGGCGAAGGCGGAGCGGTCCAGCCGCAGTTCCACGTGGGTCGAAGCGCCGGGCGCCAGGGTGACCTTGTCGAAGGCCTTGAGCTGCTGCGGCGGTTCGCCGGCCGCGGACGGGAAGGCCAGGTACAGCTGGGGCACCTCGGTGCCGGTCCGGGAGCCGCGGTTGCGCAGGTCGAAGCCGACCCGGACCCGGCCGGCCGGGTCGGGGCCGGTCACGGTGAGGCCGCCGTAGTCGAAGCTGGTGTACGAGAGGCCGTGGCCGAAGGGGAACAGCGGGGCGGTGCCGCTGGCGTCGTACCAGCGGTAGCCGGTGCCGAGGCGCTCGGTGTAGTGGTACGCGCCGTCCGTGCCCGGGTACTGGGCGGCGTCCCGGATCGGGGTGGCATCGGCGGAGGTCGGGAAGGTGACGGGCAGCCGCCCGGCCGGGTCGACGTCGCCGAACAGCACGTCGGCGAGGGCGGCGCCGCTCTGCTCGCCCGGGTACCAGGCCTCGACCACGGCGGGCACCGTGTCCAGCCAGGGCATGGTGACCGGCCCGCCGGTGTCCAGCACCACCACCGTGCGCGGGTTGGCCCGGGCGACGGCCCGGATCAGCGCGTCGTCCGCGTCGCTGAGGTGCAGCGAGCCGCGGTCGGCGCCCTCGGTCTCCTCGTCGCCGACCACCACCACCGCGGCGTCCGCCCCCGTGGCCAGGGCGGCGGCCGCGTCGGCGTCGTCGCCGGGGTGGTAGCGCACCTCGGTGTTCGGGCCGACCCGGGCCGCGATGCCCTGGCGGGGCGTCACCGTGTGCTCGGCGTAGGGGGTGACGTGGGAGGATCCGCCGCCGCCGGTGTAGGCGCGGTCCGCCCAGGGGCCGATCACCGCGACGGACTTCAGCCGGGCGGCGTCCAGCGGCAGCGCGGCCCGTTCGTTGCGCAGCAGAACCGTTCCGGCGGCGGCTGCGGTCCGGGCGTCGCGCGCGCCGGCGGCCGGGTCGGCCGGGGGCGCCTGGGCTCCGTCGAGCGCCCCCGTGCGCGCCATCAGCCGCAGCACCCGGCGGACCTGGTCGTCGAGCACGGCCGGGGCGAGCCGGCCGTCCGCCACGGCGGCGGGAAGGTCGGCGAAGTAGGTCGAACCGCCGAACTCCTGGTCCAGCCCGCCCGCCGCGGCGTTGACGGCGGAGTGGGTGGCCGGGTAGTCGGAGCCGACCACCCCGTCGAAGCCCCAGCGGCCCTTCAGCACGTCGCGCAGCAGCGGGAAGTGCTCGCACGCCCAGATCCCGTTGACCGGGTTGTAGCCGCACATCGCCGACCAGGCCCGACCGTTCCGGACGGCCGCGCGGAAGGCGGGCAGCTCGATCTCGGCCAGCGTGCGCTCGTCCACCTCCGAGCTGTACGACTGGCGGTTGTCCTCCTGGTTGTTGGCCGCGAAGTGCTTGACCTGCGCCGCGACGTGCTGGGCCTGGATGCCGCGCACCTCGGCGGCGGCGAGCTGCCCGGCGAGGTGCGGGTCCTCGCCCAGCGTCTCGAAGTCCCGGCCGCCCTGGGGGATCCGCACGATGTTCACCATCGGCGCGTACAGCACCTGGTAGCCGCGCGCCCGGGCCTCCCGGCCCAGCACGTCGCCGTACCGCGCGGCCAGCGCCGGGTCGAAGGCGGCGGCCAGGGCGACGGGCGCGGGCAGCGCGGTCGCCGGCCGGCCGTCCCGGACGCCGGACGGGCCGTCGGACAGCAGCAGCGGCGGGATGCCGAGCCGGGGCACGCCCGCGACGTAGCCGACGGAGCTCACGCCGGCCGGGGCGTCCTGGCCGCGCAGCAGGGTGACCTTCTCGTCGGTGGTGAGCTGGGCGAGCAGGCTCTCGATGCGCTGCTCCTGCCCGCCGGGGCCGTCCTGTGCGCGTTCGTCCGGGGCGGCTGCGGCGCTGCCGGTGGTGACGGCGGCCAGGAGGCAGCCGCCGAGCCCGAGTCGGAGGAGTCGCGTCCCCAGGAGTCGCGTCCGCGGGAGTCGCATCCGGAGGAGTCGCGTTCGCGGGGGTAGCGGAGAGGGGCGTCGCATCCGCGGGGGGAGCAGGGAGGGGCGTCGCATGGCAACCACCGTTCGACGGAGACGGATCCAGCCGGGCGGCCTGGTGAGATGACGATCCGTCAAAGTTACGTTGACCTGTCGGTGGTCGGCAGGTGGCTCGACAGGGCGTGTCGTGTACGACGGGGGCGCACGCACCATCGCGGGCGACGAATCCGGGGATTTCACCCGTTCGGGCGCGAGGTGAAACCGGGCCCGTCGGCACCGGGCGACGGGCCCGGCCTGCGGGTACCGCCCGCCGGGTGCCGGGAGGGGGTGGGTAGATTCTCGAACATGAGAACGTCAACGGGGGACGGTCGGCCGGTGCGTGCGGCGCTCGACCGCCTGGGAACAGCGGACCCGACAGCGGAGCGCTCCCGCACACTCCTGGGCGGGGGGCTGGTCGTCGTCGCGGTCCTGCTCTTCGCCTGGATCCTGGTCCTCGGGTCGGTCACCCGCGGGCAGGCCGAGGTCAGGAACTGGTCCACGGTGTGGATCGGCATGGACGTCCTCCAGGTCGCCGGCCTGATCGCCACCGCCAGGCTGCTCGTCCGGCGCTCACGCCTGACCGCCCTGGCCGCCGCCGCGGCCGCCACCCTGCTCCTCCTCGACGCCTGGTTCGACGTGATGACCGCCGAGGGCGGCGGCGCCTGGTACACCGCCCTCGCGATGGCCTTCCTCGTCGAACTCCCGGCTGCCCTCGGCCTCGCCGCCCTCGCCCGGTCCGCCCTGGACTGGTGAGGTCCGACGGCCGGCCGACCGCGGCCGTCGCGCACCTGCCCGTCTCACCACCATTGGAGATCCACATGCCCGTCGTCATCGCCACGATCAGAACCAAGCCCGGCCGTCGCGACGAAGTGCTGGCCGCCTTCGAGCAGCACACCCCGGCCATCCACGCCGAGGACGGCTGCCAGCTCTACGCCGTCCACGCGGGCCCCGACCGGATCACCGTCGTCGAGAAGTGGGCCGACCAGGCCGCCCTCGACGCCCACAGCACCGGTGCCCCGCTGGCCGCCCTCGGCCCCGCCCTGGCGGACGCGCTCGCGGAGCCCGCCGACGTCGCCGTCCTGGACGCGTTCCCCGCCGGCGACCCGACCAAGGGGCTCATCTGACGGTGCGCCTCCTCGTGCACCCCGGCCGAGCAGCCGGGGTGCACGAGGACCGGAGGACGGGCGGCTACCAGCGGAAGAGGCCGGGCAGCTCGGTGGACGGCGGCAGCGGTGCGCCCGCCGGGAGGGGACGGATCTGGACGAAGGCGTGCTCGAACTGGGAGTACGAGAAGCCGTCCAGTCCCGGCGCCACCACCAGGAGGTTGTCGCCCCGGCGCCAGATCCGGTAGCGCCAGCGGTGGTCGAGGGCCGGGCGGCGTTCGTGGGTCACGTCGTGGTCGGGCGGCCCGAGGAGAGCGGTGAACTGGTCGACGACGGAGTCGATGCGGGCGTCGAAGGTGCCGACCGGCGGGTCGACGAGGCTCTGCCAGCCGGGGAGCTCGCCCCAGAAGTCCTCGCCCATCGGCCCGTCGGGGTGGACGTAGTACTCGTACGCGAACGGCATGAACAGGCACTCGTCGCCGTACACGAAGTGGCCCGCGGGCGTGTAGGCCTTCTCGTTGAGCTCGCCCAGGTAGTCGCCGGTCGAGCGCCAGCCGGCGGCCGTCATCGCCTTCTCGCCGGCGTCGCCGTCCGTCCAGTCGAGTTCCATCATCCCGGCGATCTGTGCGGCCAGTTCGGGCCCGACGGGGCAGGTTGCGACGATCCAGGGATCGTCCTCGTCCTCATCGTCTTCGTCGATGTCGAGGGGCTCGTCGGACACTGGGGATCTCCCGTTCTGGCGTGCGGTTCGAACGCCCACTCTAGGGGCCGGCCTCGCCCTCCCGGCGTCCGGTCGGCGGCGGCCGGAAGCCGACCGGTGCGTCGAAGGCCGCGCGCCGGGTGGTGCGGCGCAGGGCGCGCAGCAGGTGCGTGCCGAGGGTGAGGCACAGCACCACGGTGAGGGCGGCGCGCGGCAGGTCCCAGCCCAGGGAGGTGGTGAGGCAGTAGGCGGCGAAGCGGACCAGGTTGGCGGAGAGCGGGTCGCCGGGGTGGAAGGAGATCGAACCGGCCAGGCCGCCGATGTACGGCCAGCCCTGGAGGTTCATGATCGTGCCGTAGAGGACCGCGGAGAGCGCTCCGTACCCGGCCAGCAGCAGGAGTTCGCGCCGGCCGCGCAGCGTGGCGGACCCCGGCAGCAGGCCCGCGCCGAGGCAGACCCAGCCCATCGCGAGCATCTGGAACGGCAGCCACGGCCCGACCCCGCCGGTCAGCAGCGCGGAGGCGAACATCGACAGGGAGCCCAGGACGATTCCGAAGCCGGGGCCGAGCACCCGCCCCGACAGCACCATCAGGAAGAACATCGGCTCCAGGCCCGCCGTCCCCGCGCCCAGCGGACGCAGGGCCGCGCCCGCCGCCGCCAGCACCCCCAGCAGGGCGACGGACTTGGCGTCCAGCCCCGGCGCCCCGCCGCCCGCCGAACGGCCCTCGGAGATCTGGGCGATCAGGACGGCCAGCAGCAGCGGCAGCAGCAGGGCGAACAGCCACGGCGCGTCGGCCGAGTGGCCGACCAGGGCCGACTTGGTGGAGGCGAGCAGCGGCCAGCCGAAGGCCGTCACGCCGACAGCGGAGACGAGCAGCAGGGCTGCGACGGACCGACGGCCGAGGGGTACGGGTCCACTGTTCATGTGTTCAGCGCCTCTCCCATGTTCAGCGCCTCCGCGACCTGCTGGACGGTGAGCCACGGCCCGGGCGCGAGCACCTTGGCGACCTGCGGGGCGAAGGCCGGGGAGGAGACCACCACCTCTGCGGTCGGCCCGTCGGCGACGATCTCGCCCTCGGCCAGGATCAGCGTGCGGTGCGCCAGTTCGGCGGCCAGTTCGACGTCATGCGTCGCCAGCAGCACGGCGTGGCCCTCGGCGGCCAGCCCGCGCAGGATCTCCACCAGCCGGGCCTTGGCGGCGTAGTCCAGGCCGCGGGTCGGCTCGTCGAGCAGCAGCAGCGGGGGCCGGGCAGTGAGGACGACGGCGAGGGCGAGGGTGAGCCGCTGGCCCTCGGAGAGGTCGCGGGGGTGGGCGGTGTCGGCGATGCCGGGCAGCAGGCGTTCGACCAGGGCGCGGCAGGTGCCGGCGGGGGCGCCCGCGTCGGTGTCGGCGGCGGCGCACTCGGCGGCGACGCTCTCGCCGTACAGCAGGTCGCGCGGGTCCTGGGGGACGAGGCCGACGTGGCGGATCAGTTCGGCGGGGCGGGTGCGGTGCGGGGTGCGGCCGCCGACGGTGACGGTGCCGGAGTCGGGGGCGTGCAGGCCGACCAGGCTGCCGAGCAGGGTGGACTTGCCGGCGCCGTTGCGGCCCATCAGGGCGGCGATCTCGCCGGGGCGCAGCGCCAGGTCGACGCCGCGCAGGGCCTGGACCGGGCCGCGCCGTACGGCCAGGCGGGCGCAGGCGGCGATCGGAGCACCGTCCGGAGCGGCGACGGCGGCGGGCGCGCGCCCGTCCAGGTCGGCGCGCAGCGCGGCGGCCTTGCGCCGGGCGTCCCGGACGGACAGCGGCAGCGGCCGCCAGCCGGCGAGTCGGCCGAGGCCGACCACCGGCGGGTGCACGGGGGAGTGCGCCATCACCTCGGCCGGTTCGCCCAGGACCGGGTCCGCGCCCGGGGTCAGCAGCAGCACCTGGTCGGCGTACTGGACCACCCGCTCCAGCCGGTGCTCGGCCATCAGCACGGTGGTGCCCAGGTCGTGCACCAGCCGCTGCAGCACGGCCAGCACCTCCTCGGCGGCGCCCGGGTCGAGCGCCGAGGTGGGCTCGTCCAGGACCAGCACGCGCGGGTGCACGGTGAGCACCGAGCCGATCGCGACGCGCTGCTGCTGGCCGCCGGAGAGCGAACCCAGGGCGCGGTCGCGCAGGTCGGCGAGGCCGAGCAGGTCGAGGGTCTCCTCGACCCGGCGCCGCATGACGTCGCCCGGCAGGCCCAACGACTCCATGCCGTAGGCGAGTTCGTCCTCGACGGTGTCGGTGACGAAGTGCGCCAGCGGATCCTGGCCCACCGTGCCGACCAGGTCGGCGAGTTCGCGCGGCCGGTGCTTGCGGGTGTCCCGGCCGCCGACGGTCACCCGGCCGTGCAGCACCCCGCCGGTGAAGTGCGGCACCAGGCCGCTGACCGTCCCCAGCAGGGTGGACTTGCCGGAGCCCGACGGGCCCACCAGCAGGCACAGTTCGCCCTCGGGCACGGTGAGGTCGACTCCCGCCAGCGCCGGGGCGGCGGAGTCCGCGTACCGGACGGAGACCTGCTCGAAGGTGATCACGATGCCCTCCGGGGCAGGGTCGGGGCGGCGAACGCCGGTACCAGGCCGAGGAGTACGGCCAGGACGGCGGCCAGCGGCAGCTCGGGGACGGTCGGCGGGACGACGGTGGGGGCGAAGGCGGCCGGATCCCGCGACGCGAGGTACGTGACCAGGGCCGCCGCGGCGACGCCGGAGCCCGTGGTCAGCCACTCGGGAACGGCCCAAGGGTCAGGCCGGTAGCGGGATCTGACGGACCGTCGGTTGCCGAGCAGTAGTCCGGCGAAGGCGGCGGCCAGGCCCAGCAGCAGCACCGGCAGTGCCCAGCCGCCGCCCCCGGCGGTCAGCAGTCCGTACGCGGCCAGGCAGACCCCGAGCAGCCCGGCCAGGGTGAGCGCGGCCGTCGCCCGGGCCAGGCGGCGCGGGACGTCGGCGGTGCGGCCGAAGCCGCGGGTGTCCATCGCCGCCGCCAGTGCGATCGACCGCTCCAACGCGCCCTCCAGGACGGGGAGTCCGACACTCAGCACGGCCGCGACGCCCTTGTCCGTACGGCCCCGCAGGCGACGGGCGGCGCGCAGCCGGCGCACGTCGGCGACCAGGTTCGGCGCGAAGGTCATCGCCACCACCACGGCCACGCCCGCCTCGTAGAGCGCACCCGGCAGGGCGCGCAGCAGCCGGGCCGGGCTGGCCAGCGAGTTCGCGGCGCCGACGCAGACCAGCAGGGTGGCCAGGCGCAGCCCGTCGTACAGCGTCGCGAGCAGCCCTTCCAGCGTGACCCGCCCGCCGATCCGCACCCCCTGGGCCCAGGCGGGGAGCGGGACTTCGGGCAGGGTGAACAGCAGGTGGGTGCCGGGGACCGGCGAGCCGAGCAGCACCGCGAAGACCAGCCGGATGCCGAGCACCACCAGCCCGAGGCGCAGGAACGCCCCGTACGAACGCGACCAGGGCGCGTCGCCGCGCCGCGCCGCGACCACGTACCCGACGGTCGCGGCGATCAGCAGCAGGACCACCGGGTTGGTGGTCCGGGTCGCCGCCGCGCCCAGCCCGAGCGCCCACAACCACCAGGCCCCGGGGTGCAGTTGGCGTGGGCCGACGGGCGGGCGGGTGCGGCGGGCGGGGCTGCTCACGGATCTGTTCTGTCCTGGGGAGGGGTAGGGGGTGCCTAGGAGTGACGGCGGCGGCGCGCCTGCCAGACGGCGCCGCCGGCGAGGACGGCGACCAGCGCACCACCGGCGACCAGGCCGAGGTCCGGGCCGCTGCCGTGGTCGGACGCCGCGGCGCCGCTGTTCGGCTGGGCGGCGCCGGCGTCCACCTGGTCACCGCAACCCGCCTTCGGGTAGCCGGCGATGGCGCACAGCAGGCCGTTGGAGTCGTAGCGCAGCGGCGGGGCGACGGCGGCCAGCACCTCGGCCGAGGTGGCGCGCGGTGCGACGCTCGCGCAGGCCGTCCGCGGCTCCGGCGGCTGGGCGGCGGACGCCCCGGCGTCCTCGGCCGTGCCGAAGTCCAGCACCACGGCCACCCGCTTGCGGCCGTCCTGGGCGGGGGTGGCGGCGCAGATCCCGTCGAACCCGGCCGCCGTCCGCGGCTTCGCGGCGTCCTGCCCGCCGTCCGGGCTGAGGGCGAACCGCCAGCCGTCCACCGCGCCGTCGGGCGGCACGGCGACGGCGGGCCCCTGCTGCTGGTACGTCCACGCCCCGCCGTCGGCCCCGCGCCAAAACGACCAGTACCGGTACCCGGCGGCCTGCGCGGGCGCGGCGGCGGTCAGCAGCACCAGCACGCCGAGCAGCGGGAGGAGCAGGGCGGCGGACGCCCGCCGCGCACGACGGCCGGGAGCGGGGCGGGCGGGAGCGGGGCGGGCGCGCATCAGAGGTTGGGGTTGCGCTTGCGCTGGAGGCTGAGCAGGAGCCCGCCGCCGACGCCGACGAGGAGGCCGACGACGATCAGCCAGAACTGCCCGAAGCCGTCGCCGCCCTTCTTCTTCGCCGCGGTGGTGGCCGGCGAGGCGGCGGCGGCCTTGGGGGCCGGGCCGAGGGCGGTGAGCTGGTCGGTGAGGGCGGCGTCGCCGCGGTGGGCGGCCTGGTCGACCAGCAGGAGGGTGGCGGTGGCGGCGGCGTCGGTGCCGTTCTTGGTCCAGGTGGCGCTCTGCCCCTCCAGCCAGTCGACGGCGTCGGTGGCCTGGTCGGGGTGGCCGCTCTGGGTGAGCGCGAGGGCGGCCCAGGCGGTGGCGGTGTAGTCGGGCTTGGGCTCGGCGCCGGGGGTGGTGAGGGTGAGGTGTTCGCCGCCGGAGGCGAGCTGGGCGGCGAGGTAGGAGCTGACGGCCTCGCCCGCTTCGGCGTGCGGGACGGTCGTGGGCGCGGAGCCGTCGGTGCAGGCGAGGGCCTTGGGGGCGGCGTCGGCGCGCACCGAGGTGGCGACCGGCAGGTGGCCGCCGGCGGCGGCGAGGGCGGCCTGGGCGGTGGCGAGGGTGTTGGGGGTGAGGGTGCCGGCGACCTGGTCCGGCTGGTAGGCGAAGGCGCCGCGCTGGTCGGCGGGGGCGGAGCAGCCGAGCTGGAAGCGGGCGAGGCCGTCGAAGGCGTTCTTCCCGGCGGCGCCCCCGGTGCCGGGCTTGGCGATGCTGGCCGGGTCGGTCCGGGCGGCGAACAGCGCGTTGACGACGAGGCCGGTGGAGTTGGCGTCGCCGGGGTTGCCGGGGTTGTAGGCCCAGCTGCCGTCCGCGTTCTGGTTGGTCTTGAGCCACTGCACGCCCTTGTCGACGGCGGGCTGGTGCCCGCCGAGGGCGATCAGGGCCTGGAGGGCGACGGCGGTGGCGTTGCTGTCCTCGAACTTGGGGTCGCAGGCCGCGCCGGGGGCCCGGTAGGAGGGCCAGCCGCCGTCCTCGCACTGCTGCCCGGTGAGCCAGCCGACGGCGGAGTCGGCGGGGGTGATCTTGGCCGCCGTCAGCGCGGTGAGCGCGAGGGACTGCCGCCAGACGCCGTCGTACGTCGGGTCGCTCTTGCCGTACAGGCCGTCCGGGATGGTGGGCGGGGGGACGTCGGCGAGGGCCGGTCCGGCGGCGATGCCGGTGAGCAGCGCGGCGGACAGGGCGGCGGCGCCCAGGCGGGCGGCGGTCAGCATGGTGCGGGTGTGCCTTTCGGTGAGCGGTGGTTGGCCCGGGCGGGGCCGTTCCGTAGTCCTCGACGGTCGCCGGGCGCGCGGGGCCCGGCTCGCCGCTCGTTCCCTCCCCGGGTGCCCCGGCTCGTCCGGCGCGCGGGGACGCGGCCGGGCTCACGGTTGCGGGTCAGCGCCGGATTCGCACCGGCTTCCCCCGGGGGAGGAGCGGGATGGAGTTGTGCTGCCCGTCGACTCTAACCGCCCGCCCCGCTCCGCCCGCCGGGCCGTGTGCCGCAGAGCGGGCGGAGCGGGGCGGGCGGAGCAGGAACAGGTTCCAGTACCGGGGGCCGGTCAGGGCAGGGTGAGCAGCCGCGCCGCGGTGTGCAGGTCGGCCCGGACCTCGGCGATCGAGGCGCGCCCGGAGAGCCAGGCGACCAGGGCCGAGTGCCAGGTGTGCTCGATCACCCGGACGGCCGCGCGCTGGCTCTCGCTGGGCGGGCCGGACTGCCCGATGGCGTCCAGGATGAGCTGTCCGGTGGCGGCGCTGACCTGGTCCACCTCGGTGCCGACCGAGCGGTCCGCGAAGCTGAGCGCCCGGACCATCGCCTCGGCCAGCAGCGGCTCGCGCTGGAGCGCGTGGAACGCCCGGGTGAGGGCGTCGGCGACCCGCAGGGCCGGCTCCGGGTCGGTCGGCGGGTGCCGCCGGATGTGCTCCTGGAGCCCCTGGAGCTGCTCCAGCATGACCGCGACCAGCAGGTGGACCTTGGACGGGAAGTACCGGTACAGCGTGCCGAGGGCGACCTGCGCGCTCTCCGCGACCTCCCGCATCTGCACCGCCTCGTACCCGCCGCGGGCGGCCAGCGCGGTGGCGGCGCGCAGGATCCGGCGCCGCCGCTCGGCCTGGCGCGCGGACAGCGGCGGCTCGCCCTGGGCGGGCGGGGCGGGGCTCACGGGGGTGGTCGGCGACGGCAAGGGTGCTCCCGGGGGCGCGTGGGTGGCGGCGTGCTCCAGAAAGGTCGACCGAAGTCGACCCGCGTTCGGTCGGGCCCGGCGTGGCGGGAATCACCAGCCCTGGCTCCTGAGCGAAAGCTACGGGCCGGTATCTTCGAGGTCTCTCATTGTTCACACGGTCGATGACGAGTTCCACAGCCACTGAAACCTGATCTACTTTAGCGACCGGCGCCGTCCTTGGGCGCCGCTCGCACCGATAGCAGCCAGAGATGAGGGCCGAGGATGACCGCGAAGCCGCTGCGGATTGCCCTGCTGTCATACCGCGGGGACCCGTTCTGCGGCGGTCAGGGCGTGTACGTCCGGCACCTCTCCCGTGAGCTGGCCCGGCTCGGCCACCACGTGGACGTGATCGGAGCCCAGCCCTTCCCCGTGCTGGACGAGGTCGACGGCCCCGGCTCGGTGCGGCTGGTCGAGCTGCCCAGCCTGGACCTCTACCGCGCCGACGACCCCTTCCGCACCCCCGCCCGCGGCGAGTTCCGCGGCCCGGTGGACGTGCTGGAGTTCGCCACCATGCGCACCGGCGGCTTCCCCGAGCCGCTCACCTTCTCGCTGCGCGCCCGGCAGTACCTGGCCCGCCACAAGGGCCGCTACGACGTGGTGCACGACAACCAGACCCTCGGCTACGGCCTGCTGGGCCTGGCCCGGCACGGCTTCCCGCTGGTCACCACGATCCATCACCCGATCACCGTGGACCGGCAGTTGGAGCTGGACGCGGCCACCACCCGGGGCAAGCGGCTGTCGCTGCGCCGCTGGTACGCCTTCACCCGGATGCAGCGCCGGGTCGCGGCCCGGCTGGACCACGTGATCACCGTCTCCGGCACCTCGCAGCGCGAGATCGCCGAGCACCTGGGGGCCGCCCCCGGCGCCATCTCGGTGGTGCCGATCGGTGCCGACACCCGGCTCTGGTCGCCGTCGGCGGAGATCGGGCGGGTCCCGGGCCGGATCGTCACCACCTCCAGCGCGGACGTGCCGCTCAAGGGCCTGGTGTTCCTGGTCGAGGCGCTGGCCAAGGTCCGCACCGAGCGGGACGCCCACCTGGTGGTGGTCGGCAAGCCGCAGAAGGAGGACGGGCCGGTGGCCGAGGCGGTGCGCCGCTTCGGGCTCGCGGAGCACATCGAGTTCCGCACCGGGCTGAGCGACCGGGAGCTGGTCGACCTGTACCGCTCGGCCGAGGTCGCCTGCGTCCCGTCGCTGTACGAGGGCTTCTCGCTGCCCGCCGCCGAGGCGATGGCCACCGGCACCCCGCTGGTGGCCACCACCGGCGGGGCGATCCCCGAGGTGGCCGGTCCGGACGGCGGGACCTGCCTGGCCGTGCCGCCGGGGGACGCGGGCGCGCTGGCCGGCGCCCTCGGCCGGCTGCTGGACGACCCGGAGCTGCGCGCCGGGCTCGGTGCGGCCGGCCGGGAGCGGGTGCTGGCCCGGTTCACCTGGGAGCGGGCCGCCGAGCTGACCGCCGACGCGTACCGCGCGGCGATCGCCACCGGCGTCGGCGCCCGGGCCCGCTCCGGGCCGGGCTGGCGGTACGTGCCCTGAGCGGCGCGCTCGTGAGCGACCTGCTCCGGGCGATCGAGGCGAGGTGCCTGACGGAACGTCAGGAGTGCTTGGTAGCAATAGGAATGGGAGCCCTGCAGTGCTGACCGTCGATTTCTCGCGCTTCCCGCTCGCCCCCGGCGACCGGGTGCTCGACCTGGGTTGCGGCGGGGGCCGGCACGCGTTCGAGTGCTACCGCCGCGGCGCCAACGTGATCGCCCTCGACCAGAACGCCGAGGAGATCGCCGAGGTCCAGAAGTGGTTCGCCGCGATGGAGCTGGCCGGTGAGGCCCCCGAGGGCGCGTCGGCGGTCGCGATGGAGGGCAACGCGCTGGCGCTGCCGTTCGAGGACGACTACTTCGACAAGATCATCATCTCCGAGGTGATGGAGCACATACCCGATGACAAGGGCGTGCTCAACGAGATGTTCCGGGTCCTCAAGCCGGGCGGCCTGCTCGCCGTCACCGTGCCGCGCTGGCTGCCGGAGAAGATCTGCTGGGCGCTGTCCGACGAGTACCACGAGGTCGAGGGCGGCCACATCCGGATCTACCGGGGCGACGAACTGCTCGGCAAGCTCAAGGACGCCGGCCTGGAACCGTACGGCACCCACCACGCCCACGCGCTGCACTCGCCGTACTGGTGGATCAAGTGCGCGGTCGGCGTGGACAACGACAAGGCGCTGCCGGTCAAGGCCTACCACCAGCTGCTGGTCTGGGACATCGTCGGCACCCCGGTGATCAGCTCGATCACCAAGGCCGCCGAGAAGGCGCTCAACCCGCTGATCGGCAAGAGCTTCGTCGCCTACGCCTCGAAGCCGCGGCGGGCGGGCGCATGACCGCCGCCGTCCCGGAGGTGCTGCTGCTCGACGGGGTGCTGGACGCCGAGCAGGCGGCCGACACCGTGCGCAGCATCCTGGCCGAGCAGCGCCCCGACGGTGCCATCCCCTGGTTCGCCGGCCACCACCTCGACCCGTGGGACCACACCGAGGCCGCGATGGCCCTCGACACCGCCGGCGAGCACGCCGCCGCCGAGGCCGCCTACCGCTGGCTCGCCGCCCGGCAGAACCCGGACGGCTCCTGGTACGCCGCGTACACCGACGGCGCGGTCACCGACCGGGCCAAGGAGAGCAACTTCTGCGCGTACATCGCGGTCGGGGTCTGGCACCACCACCTCAGCACCGGCGACGACGCCTTCCTGGAGTGGATCTGGCCGGTGGTCCGGCGGGCGCTGGACTTCATCGTCGGCCTGCGGCTGCCCGGCGGCCCGATCGCCTGGCGGGTCGGCGAGGACGGCGCCGCCACCGAGGAGGCGCTGCTGACCGGCTCGTCCAGCATCCTGCACGCGCTGCGCTGCGGCCTGGCCGTCGCCGACTACCTGGAGGAGCCGCAGCCCGACTGGGAGCTCGCGGCCGGCCGGCTGCGGCACGCCATCGCCCACCACCCCGAGCGGTTCCTCGACAAGGACCGCTTCTCGATGGACTGGTACTACCCGGTGCTCGGCACCGGCCTGCGCGGCGACGCGGCGGTGGCGCGGATCGAGCGGGACTGGGAGCGCTTCGTCGTCCCCGGCCTCGGCGTGCGCTGCGTCAGCGACCGCCCGTGGGTGACCGGCGGCGAGAGCGCCGAACTGGCGCTCGCGCTCTGGGCGATCGGCCAGTCCGACCGCGCGGTGGACATCCTGCGCTGGATCCAGCGGCACCTGCGGCACGAGGACGGCTCGTACTGGACCGGGTACGTCTTCGAGGACGACGCGATCTGGCCCGAGGAGCGCACCACCTGGACGGCCGGGGCGCTGCTGCTCGCGGTCGCCGCGCTCGGCGGGGACCCGGCGACCGTCGCGGTCTTCGGCGGGGACCAGCTGCCCGCCGGCCTGGTGGTCCAGGACTGCTGCTGACGCACCCCGAGGACGGCGAAGGGGCGGGACCGGTGATCCGGTCCCGCCCCTTCCGTGTGCCCGTCGGGTCGTCCGTCGGACGGCGTCAGCCGCGCTGGATGCCCGCGGTGTCGGCCAGCACGCCCTGGGTGCCGTCCGGCAGCTGGGCGACCAGGGCCGCGCCGCGCTGCTCGACGGCCAGGTACCAGGTGCCCGGCACGACCTCGCCGACCGGGGCGCCGACCGGGTTGTCCTTCGGGGCCAGCTGGCGCGGGGCCGGGACGGCGAACCAGAACGGCTGGAAGTCCGCCGCCGGGGCGGCCGGCTGCTGGGCGGCCGGGGCCGGCTGCGGGGTCGGCTGCGGAGCCGGGACGCCCGCGTCCTGCGGCTGCACCGGCTGGCCCGGCTGCGGCTGGCCGGCGGCCGGGTAGCCGTAGCCGCCGGGGACCGGCTGGGCGCCGAAGGCCGGGTCGTGGGCCTGGCCCGGGTAGCCGTACTGGCCGGGGCCGGGCTGACCGGGCGCACCCGGGTGGCCGGGCTGACCCGGCATCGGGTAGCCGCCCTGGTACGGGACGGCCGGGCGGTCGTTGACCAGCGGGGCCTGCAGCGCCGGCACCAGCGGTGCCGCCGCGGCCGCACCGGCCAGCACGATCAGCGAGATGAGGCCGAGCCAGGCGCCGAAGCCGTGGCTGAGCGCGGTGGCCGACGGGCCGCCGCCCAGCGCCCAGACCGAGGTCCAGAGCGCGGCGACGCCGAACGCGATGCCCCACTGGTCCAGCCGCAGGCCGAGCACCTGGCGGTTGGCGGCGGCGGGGCCCTGGAAGCGCTGCACCAGGATCAGGACGGCGGCGGCGATCCCCAGCAGGTAGATCGACGGCAGGATGGGGAACAGCTCGGTGCTCCACGCGTTCTGCGAGGTGGCCCCGCAGTACCGGCCGCTGCAGTCCACGCTCCAGTAGGGCAGGAAGGAGGCGATGAACAGCAGGACGGCCGCGCCTGCGACGGCGGCGTCTCCCCTGGTGAGCGCTCGCAGATTCACTGACGTTCCCCTCGTTGACGTGTCGTGGACGGTGATTCGTGCGGTCGGTCCGACCGGCCGAAACTCCCGAACGGACCAGAAGCCTAGGGCCAACCGTCCCGCCGGTGCACGGCGGGACCGGCAATGGGTCGAAGTCGTTGCAAACCGTGCGGGCGCGGTGGGGTGTCGTCCATCGGGGCCGCCCGCCCCAACTCCCTTGCCGGGCAAGCTCAGCGGGTGGTCAGGTAGGCGGCCAGCGCGTCGGCGATCCCCTGGGCGGCCTGCTGCCGCCACTGAGGGTCCGTCATCCGCCGGGCGTCCGCGGAGTTGCGCATGTTACCGCACTCGATGAACACCTTGGGAACCGCGGAGAGGTTGAGGCCGCCCAGGTCGGAGCGGGTGTCCAGGCCGTCGGTCGCGATGTAGTCGGCGTACGGCTCGCCGGTCGCGGCGTGGAAGCGGTCGCGCAGCAGCAGGCCCAGACGGTGCGAGGGCTCGATGATCGCCGAGTTGTCCGCCTTACCGGCGACCACCTTGGCGGGCATGATCACGTGGAAGCCACTGCCGCTCGCCGGGCCGCCGTCGCCGTGCACCGACAGCGCGACGTCCGCGTGGGCGTCGGCGCCCGCCCTGGCCCGCTCGTCGACGCAGGGGCCCCACGGGCGGTCGCCGTCCTGCACCAGCACCACCTTGGCGCCCCGGGCGGTCAGCAGGGCGCGGGCCCGGCGGGTGACGTCCAGGGTGTAGTCGGCCTCGGTGTAGCCCGCGTCGGTCTCGGTGCCGGTGGTGTCGCACTCCTTGCGGCCGTTGCCGACGTCCACCTGGCGGTTGATCTCGGTGGGGTGGGAGAAGTTGCCGGGGTTGTGGCCGGGGTCGAGCACGACGGTGCGGCCGGCGAGGTCGCCGGGGCCGGGCGCCGGGCTCTCCGGCGTGGCGGTGGGCGTCGGGGTGCCGGTGGGCGAGTCGGTGGGTGTGCCGGTCGGCGTGCCGGTGGGTGTGCCGGTCGGTGCGGTGCTGGTGGGCGGGGTCGTCGGGGTGGCCTGGCCCGGGTCGCCGGACGCCGTGGCGGCGGGCGGTGCGGCGGCGGGCGTTGCGGAGGCCGCGGCGCCCGCCGGGCCGGAGTCGTCCAGGGCCCGCCAGCCCAGCCAGCCCGCCGTGCAGAGCGGAACGGCCACGGCCACCGCGGTGGCGGCGCGCAGCAGGGCGGAACGGCGGGGGGCGGGGGAGGTCGGGCCGGTCACGAGTGGTTCAGATCCTGTCCGAAGTGGGCGTGTTGAGGCCGTAGGCGTCCGCGATCGGCTTCCACTTGGTCAGGAAGTCGGACTTCGCCTGGGTCGCCTGGGGGTTGAGCTCGTCCGCGTGCTTCTTGTCCGGCGTGCTCGGCGCGGTGCCGGAGCAGCCCTGCTTGGCCACGGTGCGCGCCCAGCTCGCGTACGCCTTGTCGATGTCGGCGGACAACTGCCAGGCGGACTTCAGCGAGTTCACCGCGTCCGCGCCGCCCGGAACGTCCGTGACGCTCAGCTTGGCGAGCTTGCCCAGCAGCCCCTGGCGCTGGGTGGCACCGCTGTCGAAGACCTGCGCCGCGCTCTCGATGTCGGCCTTCGACGGGCAACTGCTCACCTTGGCGACCGCGTTGCCGATCTGGGTCCGGGCGTTCCCGCCCTCGGTGAGCAGCCCGTCCAGCCCCTGCGCCTGCGCCTTGGCGTTCGGGCCGGTGGTGGTCGCGGTCGGGGAGGGGGTGTCGCCGGGCGTGGCCGCGGTGCTCGGGGCGGCATCGGTGCCGGTGGGTGCCGGGGCGGGCTGCGGGTTGCCGGAGCCGGTCGCGCCGGCGGTCGACGGGGCGGGCGCGGCCTGGTCGCTCTTGCCGCCGCCCTGGGTCGCGTACAGCAGGCCGCCGCCGACGGCCAGCACCAGCAGCACCGCGAAACCGATCAGCAGCGGGGCCTTGCGGTTGTTCGGGCGGTCCTCGTCGTCCTCGTAGTCCTTGTCGCCGAGCGGGACGGCGGTCGGCTGGGCGGGGTAGGGCTGGGCCGGGTAGGGCTGGGCGCCGTGCGGGCCCTGGGGGTACGGGGGCTGGGAGTGCGGGGGCGGCGGGTACCCGTACCCGGCCTGCGGGTCCGGCGCCTGCTGGTACGGGCCGACCGGGGGCGGCGGCGGGTAGACGTACCCGGGGCCGGGGAGCGGCCCGCCCTGGGGCCCGCCCTGGGGGCCGCGGTCCTGCGGGGTGGCGTGCGAGGGGAACGGGGTGGCCGCGGGCGGGGCGCCCGGGGGCTGCGGGCCGATCCGGGGGAGGGCGGCGGTGGGTGCCCCGGGCCCGGGGTCCGGCTGGGGTGCCGGGCCGGGCTGGGGTGCTGGGGGTGGCTCTGACATGTCCGGCGGCGGGCCGAAGCCCGGGGCGGTGGACAGGTACGGGCGGCCGCCCAGCGGCGGGCCCTGGTCGCCGACCGCGCCCGCGCCGGGGGGCGCGGGTGGTGCGGCGGGGGCGGATTCGGCGTCCGGGCGCTGCGGATTGCGGACCCAGCCGCCCGCGCCGCCGCGCGCGGTCGGGTCCCAGACCGCCGGAGCGGTGTTGTGCTGGTCCGTCATGTGCCGCTAGCCCCCACCGTCCGCCGATGCTCTGCCTGGTGCTGCCGCCCGTGCCGCAGCTGCCTGGTGCTGCGCGGACACCGTACCGTTCGAACCCCCGCCCGACAGCCCCGGCACGACGTTAGAGCATCGGGACGCGGCTGTGGGGGTGATCCCGCGGGGCGGACGGGAGCGGTGGGCGCAGGGGGCGGTGGTCGGACGGGCGCTAGGCGGCGGCCCGGCGCAGGACGCGCAGCGAGCCGGTCACCGAGACCTCCTCGAAGCCCTCGGCCAGCGCCCGCAGGTACACCCGGTAGGGCGCCTGGCCGCCGTCCGCCGGGTCCGGGAACACGTCGTGGACGACCAGCAGGCCGTCCGGGGCCAGGTGCGGCGCCCAGCCCTCGTAGTCGCCGGTGGCGTGCTCGTCGGTGTGCCCGCCGTCGATGAAGACCAGCGCCAGCGGGCGCCCCCACACCGCGGCGATCTGCGGCGACCGGCCGACCAGCGCGACCACGTGCTCCTCCAGCCCCGCGGCGTGCAGGGTGCGGCGGAACCGGGGGAGGGTGTCCATCCGCCCGACCTCCGGGTCCACCAGGGTCGGGTCGTGGTACTCCCAGCCCGGCTGCTGCTCCTCCGAGCCGCGGTGGTGGTCCACGGTCAGCGCGACCGTCCCGGCCTCCCGGGCCGCGGCGGCCAGCAGGACCGCCGAGCGGCCGCAGTAGGTGCCGATCTCCAGCACCGGCAGCCCGGTCCGCCGGGCCGCCGCCACCGCCGCCGCGTACAGCGCGAGGCCCTCGTCCACCGGCATGAACCCGGTGGCCGCCTCGAACGCCGCCAGCACCTCCGGCGCCGGGCGGGCGCCCTCCAGCAGGTCGGACATGCGGTGCTCCTCGGGTTTCGGGCGGCGGACGGACGTGCTCGGACCCTACTCGACGGTAGCGGGGCGGCGGCCGGGAGGTCGGTTCGTTCCGTAAGCCGGTGCCGTCGGCCGGTGCCGTAAGCCGGTGCCGTCAGCCCGCCAGGAGGTCGGCGGCGATCCGGGCACGGTACGGGGCCAGCTCGGCGGCGATCGCCGCGGTCTCGGCGGCGGTGGCGGTGACGGTCGCGCCCCCGCCCCCGTCCCCGGCGCGCTCGGCCAGCGCGATCCGCAGGTGGGTCGGCGGGTGCGAGCCGTCCACGGCGCACCGGTCGCGGGCGCTGAGCCGCAGCAGCCGCTCGTGCTCGGCGGCGGGGACGGCGGCGACGTGCTCGCGCACCCGCTCCCAGAGCAGCTCCGGGGCGGACGGTGCGGGGGCGTCCGCGGCCCGGCGGTTCCGGGCGCGGCCGACCCGGGGCCGTCCGCGCTCCTCGGCCCGGATCCGGTGGATCGCGGTGTCCACCGAGCTGAAGAGCAGCAGCGCCGAGAGCATGCCCCGGGCCGCCTCGCCGCCGGCCACCCGGACGGCGAGGGTGTCCGAGTGGTACTCGGCCTGCTGGCCGGCCCGGGAGGTGAGCCGGTCGAACAGCACCAGGCCCTGGTACAGCACCCAGGCGACGCCCCGGAGCACCAGCCGGCCGAGGGCCGTACCGAGCCGCACCAGCAGCGAGACATCGTCCCAGCCCGCGACGTGCCCGTCGTGGCCGGGGCGGGCCATGTCGAACCAGGCCCAGAGTGCCGAGGTCGCGCTGTACAGCCAGAAGGAGCGCCGGTGGTCCCCGTTGACGTGGTGGCCGAACTCGTGGCCGAGCAGCGCGATCCGCTGCCGCTCGTCCAGCACCTCCCAGAGCGGCAGCCCGATCCGCAGGACCGACCGGCGGCGCAGCCCGACCAGCCCGTACGAGGCGTTGAACTCGTCGGTGATCCGGATGACGTCCACCGGGCGGGCGCCGACCTCGGCGGCCACCTTGTCCGCCAGCCCGTACAGGGCGGGCGCCCCGGCGCGGTCGAGCACGTTCTCGCCCTTCGGCACCCGGCCCAGCCGGGGCCGCAGCGCCACGGCGATCACCAGCACCACCGCGCCGATGCAGCGCTGCACGACGGTTCCGGCGATCAGCAGCCAGAGCGCCAGGGCGAAGGTGCCGACGGTGACCAGGTGGATCACCCCGGCCGCGGCGGAGGCCAGCAGCCAGTCCGTGCGCGCGGTGGGGGCGCCGGCAGAGGGGCTGTTCGTCTTGTGACCGCGCTGCCTGCCCGCCGCCCCCGCGCCGTTCTGGAACGCGTTCTAGTCGGTGACCGGCGGCCGTGCCAGAATCGCCCCGACCCTTGACCCGCGGCACCCCGGGAGCAGCCCCATGCGCGCAGCCGTCCTGCACAAGACCGGCCAGGACACCCTCGACGTCCGCGAGGACGTCACGGCGCTCGGCTTCGGCCCGGGCACCGTACGGGTCCGGATGCGCGCCGCCAGCCTGTGTCACTCGGACCTCTCCGCGATGAGCGGCGTCCTGCCGCAGCCCGCGCCGTTCGTCCCCGGGCACGAGGGCGCCGGGGACGTTGTCGAGGTCGGCGAAGGCGTCACCGGCATCGCCGTCGGCGACCGCGTGGTGCTCTGCTGGATGGCCCCCTGCGGACGCTGCGCCCACTGCGAGCACGGCCGCGGCCACCTGTGCATCGCCAGCCTGCGGCGGCTCGGCGCCCCCGGCTTCCGGCTCGCCGACGACGGCACCGAGGCCTCCGGCTTCTACGGCACCGGCGCCTTCGCCGAGGAGGTGGTGGTCACCGCCGACGCGGTGATCAAGGTGCCCGCCGACCTCCCGTACGAGGCCGCCGCCCTGATCGGCTGCGGCGTGACCACCGGCATCGGTGCCGCCGTCAACACCGCGCGGGTCGAGCCCGGTTCCTCGGTCGCGGTGATCGGCGCGGGCGGCGTCGGCGTGGCCACCGTCCAGGGCGCCCGGGTCTGCGGCGCCGCCCGGATCACCGTCGTCGACCCGGTCGCCTCGCGCCGCGAACGGGCCCTCGCCTTCGGGGCCACCGAGGCCATCGCCCCCGAGGAACTCAAGCCGTTCGCCAAGGGGTTGGCCGGCGGCGGCTTCGACTACGTCTTCGAAGCGGTCGGCCGCGCGGCCACCGTCCGGGCCGGCTACGACGCGGCCCGGCGCGGCGGCGCCGTCGTCGTCATCGGCGCGGGCGCGCAGGACGACCTCGCCCAATTCACCATGGGGGAGCTGTTCTTCAACGAGAAGCGGCTGCTGCCCTCGCTGTACGGCGGGGCGCCGGTCGCCCGCACGATCGGACTCGTCGTGGACCTCTGGCGGGCCGGGCGGATCGACCTCGACGGGATGATCACCCACCGGGTCGGGCTGGCCGACGTGAACCGGGCGATCGCCCAGATGCGCAGCGGCGAGGCGCTGCGGACGGTGGTCTCGCTGGACGCCTGACGCCTCGCCCCGAAGCGGGGGGTGACGTGTGAGGGTCCGCCGGGTGACGTGCGAGGGCCCGCCGGGGAGTGTCCTCGGCGGGCCCTCGCGGGGTGTGTCGGCGTGCTGGTCGGATCAGCCCCGGGCGCCGGCCGCGCGGTGGCGACCGTGCGGGTCCGCCCCGGGGGTGTCGTTGTCGGCCGAGCCGCCGCGGTGGCGACCGTGCGAGGTGTCCTCGGCCGTCTTCTCGTCGGCGTCGGACCCGTTGACCGCGGGGCCGGTGGTGTCGGTGAGGGTGTCGGACATGAGAAATCGTCTTCCGTGCGAGGGTGCAGGTCATCGGCGCCCGTCCGGCGCCTGCGGCACACGGTCGGGTCCCCGATCGGGCGCTCGGTACGCGCCCACAGCCGGTGATCGCGGCCCGTGCCCCGGCCACCATAACGGCCGGGACGGACGAGATCCTATCGACCTCATGAGGCGAGTCCCGCCCCGCCCGCGGCCCCGGGGGCCGTCGTCGAACCCAACCAGTGACCGACGAGTTCGCGGTAGAACGGCGACAGCACCTGGAGGTCGCCGTGCCGGGCCAGCACCCCGCGACCGCCGTCCAGCAACAGCACCCGGTCCGCCCGCAGCGCCGAACTGATCCGGTGTGCGACCACCACCAGCGTCCCCGGCCGCTCGGCGAACGCCCGCTCCACCCGCTCCTCCGCGGCCGGCTCCAGGTGGCAGGTCGCCTCGTCCAGCACCACCACCGGCGAAGCCGCCAGGTACGTCCGCACCAGCGCCAGCAACTGGCGCTCGCCGGCCGACAGTTCACCCGGATCGCGCAGCGGTCCGGCCAGCCCGCCCAGCCGCGCCACCACCCCGTCCGCCCCCAGCCGGCCGACGGCCTCCACGACCTCGGGCTCGGACGCGCCCGGGGCCAGCCAGGTCAGGTTCTCCCACACCGAGCCCGGGAACACGTACGCCTCCTGCGGCAGCAGCACCACCCCGCGCGTGCCGCCGCCCACCAGCACGGCCCCGGCGGTCGGTGTCGCCAAGCCCGCGAGCAGCCCCGCCAACGTCGACTTCCCCACCCCGCTCGGCCCCACCACCGCCACGTGCTCCCCGGGGCGGAACGCCGCGTCCACCCCGTCCAGCACGGGCGTGGCACCGGGGGCGTGGGCGTAGCGCAGCCCGGTCAGCCGCACCTCGCCGAGCGGAACGCCGGGGGGTGCGCCGCCGGTGTCGGCGGTTGTGACGGTTGTGGTGGCTGCCGCGGCCAGGCGGTCCAGCACCACGGCGAGGTTGAGCAGCCAGCCGCCGACCGTGCCCGCCAACGTCCGTACCGCCGGGTCGAGTTGCTGGAGCAGATAGGTGGCGACACCGAGCAGCTCACCCGCCGTCAGCGCGTTGCGCGCCAGCAGCCACGGGGCCGCCGCCAGGACGGCCAGGACCGGCAGCCGCCCGCCGAGCGCCACCACCAGCGCCCGCAGGGCCGACGCCCGGCCCAACGCGCGGGAGGCTGCGGCGCTCTCCCACGCGGCCCCGGTCAGCGCCCGGGCCACCGCCTCCCCGGAGCCCGTCGCCTGCACATCGCGCAGCCCGCGCAGTGCGCGCCCGGCCTCGGCGGCGAGCCGCTCCTCGGCCAGCACGACGGCCTGCCGCCCGGCCGCCATCGGCCGCAGCAGCCGCACGAACAGCAGCCCGGCCGCCAGCAGCGGCACCAGCACCAGCGGCAGCACCACCGGTGCCAGCAGCGCCAGCCCGACCAGCGCGGCGACCAGCGTCACCCCCACCCCGCGCAGCGTGCGGAGCAGCGTCGCGGTCAACTGCCGTGCGGACTCGACCTGTTCGGTCAACCGGGCGACCGCGGCCGGGTCCGCCGCCGGCCGCGCCAGCGCACCGCGGACCACCCGCTCGACCAAGGCGTCCCGCAACGGCTCCACCACCCCCGCGAGGTACGGGAACCCGGCCCGCGCCGCGTACGCCCGGACCCCCATCGCCGCCCCGAACCCACCCAACCAGGCCACCCCGACCCCCGGCCGCCCGGCCAGGAACCCCTGATCGACCGCGGCCGACACGAACAACCCGGACACCAACGGCGGCACGGCCTCCACCCCCGACCACACGAGCAACCCCACCAACGCCGCCCGCGTCCCCCGCACCTCCCCCACCCACAGCCCCCACCCCACCCCGACCCGCCCCAACACCCCCGGCGCCCCCGCACCCAGCCCCTGACCCCTCGCACGATGGCCCCTGGGCGCCGACACCCCCACCCCGCACCACGCGAGCACCCCCACCAGCGCTACCCATGCTCCCCGCACCAGCCGCGCCAACAACCCCGCACCCAGCGCCCGCCGCCGACCCTTGGGTGCCGACACCTCCACCCCGCACCACGCGAGCACCCCCACCAACGCTCCCCGCACCGGCCGCACCAACCCCCGCCCGGGCGCCCTCTCGCCCGGTCCCCGTCGCCGCCCCCTCGCACGGTGGCCCGCCCGGTTCGGCGGTTGCACGGAAAGTCGGCCCCGCCGACTTTCCGTGTCGGCGCTGGCGTTGGTGCTGGCGTGGTTCGAAGTGAGTCGCATGGAAGTCGATCCAGTTGGCTTTCCGGGAGGATGGGAAGTCGGCCGGGCCGGCTTCCCATGTACGGCTAAGCGGTGTGCGCGAGAAGTCGGTCGGGCCGACTTCTCGCGCAGTTGCGGCAAAGGGGTAGAGCGTTCGGCAGAGCGCCCCTGTGGCCCGCCCCCCCTGCGCCAGAAGTCGATCGGGCCGACTTTTGGTGCAGCGCCCGTTGTGGTGCGTGGTTGTCGGGTGGGTGCCTTTCCTGTGCTGGCGGTGACGGCCCGGCCCTGCGCGATCGGCGCGGGAGGCGTTGCGCGCAGGAAGTCGAGCGGGCCGACTTCCGGTGCGGCCGCGTGATGACGGGCCGCGGTCGCGGGGCAGCGGGAGGGTTCAGCGGGGCTCCTCGGCGGTGCGCCCCGCTCGGTCTCGGCACGGCGCGGCACCCCCATGGTGTGGAGGCCTGCTGGGGACTCCCTGCGCGGGAAGTCGGCCGGGCCGACTTCCCGCGCAGCTGTGGGAAGGGGCAGAGCGTTCGGCAAAGTGCCCGGGCGGCCTGCCCCCTGCACCAGAAGTCGATCGGGCCGACTTCTGGTGGAGTGCGAGGTTGTCGGGCTCGCACCCTTCCTGTGTCGGCGGTGACGGCCCGGTCCTGCGCGAGAAGCAAGCCGGGCCGACTTCTGGGGTTTGGGGTGGGTCATGCCGTCGCTGCTTGGAGGGTGGTGGTCGAGAGGGCGGCGCGGTAGTCGGGGTGGGTGAGGAGTTGGGTGTGGGGGGCGAGGGCGCGGAGGTGGCCCCCGTCCAGCCAGGCGACGAGGTCGGCGCGGGCGGCGACGGTGGTGCGGTGGGCGATGACCAGTCGGGTGCGGCCGTGGGTGGCGCGGTCGAGGGCCTCGGTGACCTGGTACTCGGTGGCGAGGTCCAGGCCGGAGGTGGCGTCGTCGAGGATGACGACGCGGGTGGGGCGGGCCAGCAGCCGGGCGAGGCCGAGGCGTTGGAGTTCGCCGCCGGAGAGGTGGAGCTCGTCCAGCGGGGTGTCCCAGCCGCGGGGGAGCCGGGCCAGGAAGCCGTCCGCGCAGGCGGCCGCGGCTTCGGCCGGTCCCGCTCCGGCGAGTGCGTCGCGGACGGTGCGGCCGACCAGGTCGGGCCGGGCGAAGGCGTAGCCGACCGCGTCCCGCAGGTCGGCGGGGGACAGGGTGCTCACCGGGACGCCGTCGATCAGTACGGTCCCCTCATCGGGGTCGCGCAGCCGTCCGGGCAGTGCGGCGAGCAGGGATTTGCCGGAGCCGGAGCGTCCGACCAGGGCGACCGTACGGCCGCCGGGGACGGTGAGGTCGAGCGGGCCGAGCAGCACCCGTTCGCCGTCGCGCACCATCACGCCCCGCAGGGTGACCTCACCGGGCCCGCCCGCCGGGAGGGCCGCCGTGCCGGCCGGGGCCGGGGCGAGGGCCAGGAGTTCGTCGACCCGGGCCTGACCGGCACGCGCGTGGGCGACCCCGACCAGGGACTCGACCTGCTCGAAGAGTCCCGCGCCGAGCGCCGCCCAGCCCGCCGCCGCGGCGAGCGCGCCGGGGGCGAGGGCGCCGTCGGCGAGCAGGGCCCCGGCGGTGGTGAGCACCGCGACCTCGACCAGGGCGATCAGCAGGGTGGCCTGCCAGGCGGTGCGCCGCTGGGCGGCCCAGAGCGCGTGTCCGGCCGCGGAGAGTTCCGGGAGCGGGGCCAGTACCCGCGCGGCTTCGCGGTGTTCGGCGCGCGCCGCGTGGATGCTGCGCAGTCCGGTGAGGGCGCCGCTGAGCCGGGCGGCGAGGTCGGCCTGCACCTCCTGGTAGCGGGCGAACACCGGTCCGGCCTGGCGTAGGAAGAGCCGGATCAGCACCACGCCGGGCACCACGCCGGCGAAGAACGCGAGGGCCAGCCATGGCGACAACACGGCGAGTCCGAGGATCGCGCCGATCGAGGTGAGCAGTGCGGTGGCCGCGCCGAGGGCGGCGGGGAGCCGGCCGCCCGCGTCGCCCGCCGAGCCGAGGAGTCGGGCGGCGAGGTCGCCGGGCGGTGGGCCGCCGTGCAGGCGGCCGCCGGGGCCGAGGGCGAACAGGTGGTGGAGCAGGCGCCCGCGCAGGGCGGCGGTGGCCTCGGCGGAGCAGGCCGGGGCGGCGGCCGCGGCGGTGGCGTTGGCGACGGCGGCCGTGAGGAGTAGGAGGGCGGGTAGGGCGAGGGCGGCCCCGCTCCGGTGGGCGAGGACGGTGTCGACGGCCCCGGCGAGGACGGCGGGCAGCGCGAGGGTGGTGGCGGCCTCGACCGGCAGGGCGATGCCGAGCGCGAGGGTCCATCCGGTGGGTCGGCGGGGCAAATCAGCTCTCCCGTCGCTGAGTTGGAAGTACGGGTGCAAGAAGCCGGGTGCCGCCCTCGCCTGTCCGGACAGGCGAGGGCGGCACCCATGGGTCACTCCTGATCAGCCGATGCCTCAGCCGATGCCTCAGCCGATGGATCAGCCGATGCCTCAGCCGATGGATCAGCTGTTGGTGAAGATCAGGCAGGTCAGGATGAGACAGGTGTACTGGCAGCCGCTGCCGTGGCCGGTCAGCTCGACGGACTCGGTCTCCGGCAGGTCCTGCAGCGCCACGAGGTCGGTCTCGAAGTCCACCATGTTCTCCATGATCGGGTCCTCCCCTTGGGGTGCGCCCGCCGCGATCTGCCTGCGGGCGTCGGGTGTTGATCCCCGGGCGGCCTCCATCCGCCGCACCGGGGTTGGTGCCCCGGGCCTCGACGGGCCCGGGAGTCTGTGAGCGGCCGGGCGGGATCAGCCCGGCCGGCCGGTCCGCAGGAACGCGGCCAGCAGTTCGTGCAGCACGGCGGCGCCCTCCTCGGCGAGCACCTCGTGTCCGGAGCCGGCCGCCTCCACGTACCGGAAGTCCGCCCCCTCGACCCGGCCGATCCGCAGCAACTCGTGCCGCAGCGAACGGGATTGGCTGACCGGGACGACCTCGTCCCGGTTGCCGTGCACGACCAGCAGCGGCGCGCTCAGCCGGTGCGCGAGCTGGAGCACGTCGCGCGGGCCGCGGGCGTCCAGGATCGGCTCGCCGCCGCCCAGCCGGGTGGTCAACGCCCGTACGGGGGGCGCCGCTTCGGCGAGCAGTCGGGCGCCGGACAGGAACGGCGCGACCACCGCGCAGCGGGCGACCTGCTCGGCCGGCGCGTGCGCGGCCGCCAGCAGTGCCAGGAAGGCGCCGTAGCTGACCCCGAACAGGGCGGGCGGTTCCAGGCCGAGCGCCGCGCGTTGCCCGGCGATGCCGTCCAGCAGGTACAGCACGTCGTCGAGGTCGGGCCCGCCCCAGGCGCCCCGGATGGCCAGCGCGTGCGGCACCCCGTAGCCGGTGGAGCCGCGCTGGTTGGGCGCGACCACGGCCAGGCCTTCGGCGGCCATCCGCTGCAGCGCCGGGTCGAACTCCAGCCGCCAGGCGTCCGCGGGTCCGCCGTGCAGGGCCAGCACCAGGTGCGGGCTGCTCAGCCAGGCGTCACCGCCGTACACCAGGGCCTCCAACGGTCCTGCCGGGCCCGCGAGTTCGAGGCTCTGTGCGGGATGCCAGCGGTTGCCGTCGCCGGGCTGGGTGCTGCCGTCCAGGCGCCAGCCGGCCGGTGGGGTGCGGATGGGGCGCGGTGCGCCGGGCTGCCAGGGCAGTACGGTGTCCCGCCACGGTCCGGGCAGGCCCGAGCCGAGGGGGGCGAGTTGGAGCGGCAGCGGGATCGGGGCCGTCTCGGCGGGTGCCGGGCCGTGTGCCAGCAGGGCGTCCACGTCGAGTGTGGCCAGCGCCGCGGGGTGGTCGGGCGAGGAGTACGGGATCCGCAGCCCCGCCGCGTCCCAGTGCCCGACCGCGCCGAGCCGCCCGGGCGGCACCGGCAGCGGGTCCAGCCGTCCGACGGCGGGTCGCCACAGGGCGAGCGCCGACCCGGCGCCGTGGTCGATCTGGACCGCGACCCGGGGGCCGTCCGCGGCCTGCCGCAGCGCCACCGGGCGCAGGAACATGCCCGTGACGTGCAGGCATTCGGGGAACCGCAGCGGCTGCCCGCCGCCCAGCACGCCCCAGCCGAGCCGGTCGGTGCCGGGTGCGTCGCTGCGCACCATCGCGAAGCGGCTGTCGGGGTCGAACAGCACCAGCCGGTCGTTGCTGTGCTCGCCGATCTCCAGCAGCGGGGTGGTGGTGCCGCTGCGCAGGTCCAGCACCACGCTGCGGACCAGCCCGTCGGCCACCCGGTCCAGCGCGAGCAGCGTGCCCGCGTGGTCCAGCCAGGCGCCGCCGCCGTGCAGGCCGGGGATCTCGGCGACCTGGACGGGTTCGCTGCCGTCCGCCCGGACCAGCCAGGCGGTGGTCGCCGGACGGGTGTCCGTGCCCAGGGCGATCGCCACCGGGGTGCGCGGGTCCGCGCCGGGCGGCACCGGGAGCGGCAGCAGGCGCAGGCCGGGCATCCGGAGCGTGGCCAACTGCTGTTCCACGGTGCCGTTCTCGCCGTACGAGAGGCGGACCAGGTCGTGCCGTTCGCCGTCGTGCCGGCAGATCAGGACCGAGCCGTCGGGCAGCGCGACCAGCTGCGAGCGCAGCTGCTCCGACCGGTTGCCGGTCAGCGGCAGCGCGGCGGGCACGGCCGGGGAGCCGTCCGACGGGAGCCGCCAACTCTCCACGTACCAGCCGCTGTCGGCGGCCGCGGCCAGGCAGGCCGCGTGGCTGCCGTCGGCGGCGAAGGAGAAGCTCAGCCGGCGCAGCGCCCGGGTGGTGGTGCGGGTGGCCGTGTTCATGCCTCGCTCACCCCGTCGGTTCCGCACGGGAGTTGGCGGCGGGAGGGGGCGGCCGGGTCCAGCCAGAGCCTGGGGCCGCCGTGGCGGAGCCGGAGCAGGAAGGCCAACGGCCCTGCGGTGCCGGTGCCGTAGGCGGCGGCGCAGCCCGTCCCGGTCTCGTCGGGCAGGACCAGCAGGCCGTCGCGCAGGGCGGCCCGGGCCGCGATCAACCGTGCCAACTCATGGGCCCCGGAGCGGAATTCGCGATCGTCCGTGGCCTCGGCGAGGTCCAGCAGGTACTCGCCGTCGCCGGCCAGTCCGTGGCAGGCGCTCACGCCGCTGTGCCAGCGCCCGGCCAGTACGGCCCGGCCGGCGGCCCGGCCGAGGCGCAGCGCCTCGGCGTCGCCGGTGGCCCGCCACAGTCGCAGCAGGAAACTGCCCGCGCCGGACGATCCGCTGCACCAGTGCGAGAGCCGGATGTGCCCGGGGTCGGCCGCGCTCTGCGGCCACCAGGCGCAGGCCTGAGCGGTATCGCCACCGCTGGCGCCACCGCTGTCGCTGCCGTCTCCGCTCCACCGCGCGGTCGCGCCGAGCGTCCGCCCCGCCTCGACGGCGGCCGCCGTGCAGGCCTCCCGCAGGGCGCGGTCGCCGGTCGCCCCGGCGGCGGCGAGGAGGAAGGCGCCCACGCCCGCCACGCCGTGCGCGAAGCCGAGGTGGGTGATCCCGGCGAGCGCCGAGTCGAAGTCGGCGGGCACCGGCCAGACCGTCCCGTACGGTTCCCGCCGGGCGGCGCCGAGCAGGGCGCGGGCGCAGCGGTCGGCCCGCTCGGCGAAGCCGTGGCTCTCGCGGAGAACCTCGTCGGAAACCTCGTCGCAAGCCTGGCCGCAAGCCTCGTCGAAGACCTCGTCGGCGAAGCGGAGTTGGGCGAGGCCGGCCCCCGCCGCGCCGTGGCACACGTCGGGGTTGGGCCACTCGACGGCGATCCGCCGGGCGAGTACGGCGGCCCGCTCGGCCGCCGCCGGGTCGCCCAGCGCACGGGCGGCGTCCAGCAGCGCCCACGCCGTCCCCGACCGTCCGAAGTGCAGCCCGGGCAGCACCACCGGTTCGACGGCGACCCGCCGCTCGATCCAGGCCGCGGCGGTACGGGCGGTCCGCGCGGCCTCCGCCCGCACCTCGGCCGGCAGCCCCTCCGTCGTAACCGCCCGCGCCAGTACGGCGAGCACGCCCGCGGCGCCGTGCTGCACATTGCAGGGATCCGTCCGCTCCCCGGCGGGCACCACGGGCCACAGCCGGTCGGACCGCTCCGGCGTCGCGGTGGCGGCAAGGTGCCGCAGGCCGTCGTGCAGCAGCCGATCGAGGAGCGGGCCGTCGGTGCCCGCCTCGGTCCGGCCGGTGCCCGCGCCCGGCGCAACAGCGGCCTGCCACAGCGGAGCGACCACCACGGCCGGCTCGGACTCCGGCCGACGGGCAGAGCCGCCCAGCGCCTCCCGGGCCCGCGCCACGCTCCAGCGCAGCTCCGGTTCCTCCGCCCGCAGCCCCAGCACCACCGGTGCCAGCCGCCGCGCCGTCGCCCCGGAGCGGGCCGCGAGGGCGAGCCAGCGGCCGAGGCGCTCGGCGACCGGGCGGGCCCGCGGGAGGTCCTCCGGCAGCAGCGGGTCGTGCCCGGTGGCGAGCAGGAAGAGCAGCCCGCCGAGGGCGTACAGGTCGACGGCCGGGTCGGCGGTGCAGGAGCCCGCGAGGGCGAGTCGTCCTTGTTCGGGGGCGCGGTAGCCGGGGGTGCCGGCGCTGCCGGCCCGGCGGCCGGTCTCGGCGGCGAGTTCGAGGTCGATCAGCCGCAGGCTGCCGTCCGGCCGGACCATCACGTTGCCGGGGGAGAGGTCGCGCAGCACCAGCCCCTGGCCGTGCACCCGCTCGACCAGGTCGAGCAGCCCGTGCACCACGGGTCCGGCCTCGGCCCAGTCGACGTCCGGGCTGCCGTCGCGCCGTAGCCGGGCGGCGACCCAGGAGCCGAGCGGCTGCCCGGCGATTCGTTCCTGCACCAGGAAGACGGAGTCGTCCTGTTCGATCAGTTCGACGGCGCGCGGCACCAGCCCCTGCCCGTCCAGCCGGGCCAGCAGGGCGGCTTCGTGGCGCAGCGCGTCGCGGGCGTCGGTTCCGGCGCGGTCGACCTCGATGTGTGCGCGGGCCTGCTTGACCACGACCTCAGCGCCGCTCGCCGCCTCGCGCCCGAGGAACACCCCGCCCTTGGCTCCGTGCCGGACGGCGGCGGTCACCGCGTACCGCCCGGCCAGCAGCACCCCGCCCTTGTGCCGCCCCGGGGCGACGGGAGCGCCGGGCTCAGAGGGAACGACAGGCACAGCGGGCGCGGCGAACGGATCCCGCGCCCACCCCGGCGCCCGGTACGACCCCCCGCGCACGTCCTCGGCCCGTTCCCCGCCGGGCCCGCGCAGCACCGAGCGGTACTCCCCGTCGTTGCCGAGCTCCGCCCGGGCCGCGAACACGCCGTAGCGGTAGTGCACCCGGCTGCCGGGCCGGTACGGCCGGTCGGAGAGCACCACCGGCCCGGGCAGCCCGGCCGTCACCCGGTCCAGTGCGGCCGCCAGCCGCTGGAACTGCGCGTCGTCCGCCGGGTAGACGGTGATGAACTTGCCCGCTGAACCGCGGTCGCTGTTGCGGGAGTTGAGTTCGCGCAGCCGTTCCTCGGCGGCGGCGAACTTGAAGCTGCACGGGTCCGCGGCGAGCACCCGGGCCACCGCCGCGAGCACCTCCCCGCCGACCATCGAGGCGGCGCTGACGTGGAGCTTCCACCCCTGCGCCGGTAACGGTGCGGACGCGGACGGCCTGGCCGTGCACCAGAAGCCCCCGACGGTGACGTCCCAGTCGCCGTCGTCTCCCCGGCCCCCGGCCTCGGTCAGGGCCGTCCGCGTCGCCTCCGGCCACGCACCGGCCGCATCCGGTCCGTGGCCCGCCGATCCCCGGCCCCCGGCCGTACGAAGGGATGTGTTCGCCCTCATCCGTCGCCACACCCCTTCGTCGTGGCCGCCCGGGCCGCGGATGCCCCTGCTCGGCATCCGCGGCGCGACGGCCCGGCCTGATCGGTTTCCTCGGGAGGAGCGGGAGTCCCGCTCCGGGACGGGAGTCCTCAATCGGGCCTCCGTCCGTTCGGTCGAGGACCGTTCGGTCGGGGCAGCCGGGGCAACTCCCGTTCGCAGGACTGAAGTTAGTTTCGAGAAAACCGAACCCTCAACGCAGAGCCGGTCACTTCACTCGTAAGGGTGATCAGGGGGCGGTTTCGAATTCGTACGAGAACACTGCTGTGAGTAACGGGCGCACGGCGTGCGGGCGCGTGCGCCGCGCGTGGGCGCCGACACGCGCCCCAGCTGCAGGTTGACGCGCATCCGTACGCCGACGGCACCCACGTCCGAACGCCTGCCGCCGCCGCCCACGGCAACGCCCGCCCCCGTCCCCCGAACGGCCGAGGCCCGGGCGGCCCCGCGCGCACGGTAGTCTCGACAGGTGCCGAAACTGTCCGACGTCATCACCGCGCTCGAAGAGGTCTACCCCCCGCAGTGGGCGGAGTCCTGGGACGCCGTCGGCCTGGTCTGCGGGGACCCTCAGACCGAGGTCCGCCGCGTGCTCTTCGCCGTCGACCCCGTCCAGGCGGTCGTCGACGAGGCCGTGGAGTGGGGCGCCGACCTGGTGGTCACCCACCACCCCCTGTACCTGCGCGGCACCACCAGCGTCGCCGCGACCACCTTCAAGGGCCGGGTGGTGCACAGCCTGATCACCAACGGCATCGCGCTGCACGTCGCCCACACCAACGCCGACCACGCCGACCCCGGTGTCTCGGACGCGCTGGCCGAGGCCGTCGGCCTGCGGGTCACCGGCCCGCTGGTGCCGGACCGGACCGACCCGCTGGGCCGTCGCGGCACCGGCCGGATCGGCGAGCTGGAGCCCCCGCTGACGCTGTCGGCCTTCGCCGCGCAGGTCGCCGCCGGCCTGCCCGCGACCGCCACCGGCGTGCGCGTCTCCGGCGACCCGGACCGGCTGATCAGCCGGGTGGCGGTGTGCGGCGGCTCGGGCGACAGCTTCTTCGCCGACGTACGGGCGGCCGGCGTGGACGCCTACGTGACCGCCGACCTGCGCCACCACCCGGCCTCCGAGGCCACCGAGGCCGCGCCGGTCGCGCTGGTCGACGCCGCCCACTGGGCCACCGAGTGGCCCTGGCTCGGCCTGGCCGAGCGCGCCCTGCGGGCCGTCGCCGACCAGCACGGCTGGGCCGTGGAGACCAAGGTCTCCGACCGGGTCACCGACCCGTGGACCGCGCACGCCCCCATGTCCTTCACCGCCTGACCCGATTCACAGGAGCTTTCCCCTTGAACGCCGCGCCCGCCGACCAGATCCGCCTGCTCGACCTCCAGGCCTTCGACTCGAAGCTCGACCAGCTGGCCCACCGGCGTCGGAGCCTGCCCGAGCACGCCGAGATCGACAAGGCCACCGCCGACCACACCGCGCTCAAGGACCTCGTCGTCGCCGCCGAGGCCCAGAAGGGCGACACCGCCCGCGAGCTGACCAAGGCCGAGCAGGACGTCGAGCAGGTCCGCGCCCGGGCCGCCCGCAACCAGCAGCGCCTGGACTCCGGCGCGATCACCTCGCCGAAGGACCTGGAGAACCTCCAGCACGAGATCGGCTCGCTGGCCAAGCGCCAGGCCGACCTCGAGGAGGTCGTGCTGGAGATCATGGAGCGCCAGGAGAGCGCCAACACCCGGGTCGAGGAGCTGTCTGCCCGCCTGGAGCACTCCACCGTCGTCCTCACCGAGGCCGAGGGCCGCCGCGACGCCGCCTTCGCCGAGATCGACGGCGAGGCCGACAAGGTCAAGCGCGACCGCGAGACCGTCGCCGCCGTCATCCCGGCCGACCTGCTGAAGGTGTACGCCAAGCTGCGCGAGACCCAGGGCGGCGTCGGCGCGGCCCGGCTCTACCAGCGCCGCTGCGAGGGCTGCCGCACCGAGTTCTCGATCACCGAGGTGAACGCCATCAAGGCCGAGCCGGCCGACAAGGTGGTCCGCTGCGAGAACTGCGGGCGGATCCTGGTCCGCACCGCCGACTCGGGCGTCTGATCCGGTGGCGGCGCGCTTCATCGTCGAAGCGGACGGCGGGTCCCGGGGCAACCCGGGGCCGGCCGGCTACGGCGCGGTGGTCCGGGACGCCGACACCGGGCAGCTCGTCGCCGAGGCCGCCGAGTTCATCGGCCACGCCACCAACAACGTGGCCGAGTACAGGGGCCTGATCGCCGGGCTCAAGGCGGCCCGCGAGCTCGACCCGGACGCCTCCGTGGACGTCCGGATGGACTCCAAGCTGGTCGTCGAGCAGATGTCCGGGCGCTGGAAGATCAAGCACCCCGACATGCAGCCGCTCGCCGCCGAGGCGCGCACGGTCTTCCCGCGCGGCCGGGTCAGCTACACCTGGATCCCGCGCGAGAAGAACAAGGACGCCGACAAGCTGGCCAACGAGGCGATGGACGCCGGCCGCGACGGCCGCCAGTGGGAGCCCAGGCCCGTAGCCGCGGCCGCGGCCGCGGTCGAGGAGCCGCTGCCGAAGCCCCCCGCCCCCAAGGCCGGCTGGGCCGCCCCCGCCGACCTCGGCACCCCGACCACCTTCGTCCTGCTGCGCCACGGCGAGACCCCGCTCACCCCGGAGAAGCGCTTCTCCGGCAGCGGCGGCACCGACCCCGAGCTGTCCGAGAAGGGCCGCTGGCAGGCCGAGCGGGCCGCCGAGGCGCTGGCCGCGCGCGGCAGCATCCAGGCGGTCGTCGCCTCCCCGATGCGCCGCACCCGGCAGACCGCCGAGATCGTCGCCGCCCGGCTCGGCCTGGAGGTCCGGTACGAGGACGGGCTGCGCGAGGTCGACTTCGGCGACTGGGAGGGCCTGACCTTCGCCGAGGTGCAGGAGCGGTACCCGGACGACCTGTCGGCCTGGCTGGGCTCGGCCAAGGCCAAGCCGACCGGCAGCGCCGAGAGCTTCACCACCCTCACCCACCGGGCGGGCGTCGCCCGGGACAAGATCCTCGCCCGGTACGCGGGGAAGACGGTGCTGGTGGTCTCGCACGTCAGCCCGATCAAGACCCTGGTCCGGCTGGCGCTCGGCGCCCCGCCGGACTCGATGTACCGGATGGAGCTGTCCGCCGCCTCGATCTGCGCCGTCCAGTACTACGCGGACGGCAACGCCTCGCTGCGGCTGCTCAACGACAGCTCCCACCTGCGCTGACCCTCCCCACCGGGGTGCACTGGCCTCAGTGCACCTCGGTGACCACAACGTCCAGCTGCCACGGCTTGCGCGCCGTGCCCTCCGCCGCCAGCTCGACCCGGTGGCCCAGCTCCAGCAGTGCGTCCATCAGCTCGGACGGCGTCTTCGGCTCGGCCCCGGCGACCAGCAGGTCCCGGACCAGCCGGCCCTTGGTCGCCTTGTTGAAGTGGCTGACCACGCTGCGCTTGCCGTCGCGCTCCTGCAGCACCCGCACGGTCGCCGTCCGGGAGGCCACCTCGCCGGCCGGCTTCCAGGCCGCGGCGTACGCGGAGCTGCGCAGGTCCAGCACCAGCCCGTCCGCCACCTCCGGGAGCACAGCGGCCGTCGCGCTCCGCCAGTACGCGCCGAGCGCCCCCAGCCCGGGGAGCTTCACGCCCATCGAGCAGCGGTAGGACGGGATCCGGTCGGAGATCCGCACCGCGCCCCACAGGCCGGAGAACACCAGCAGCGCCCGCTCGGCGCGGTCGTACGCGGCGGCGTCCAGGGTGGCCAGGCCCAGGTTGTCGAACAGCACCCCGGTGTACACCTCGGCCGCCGGACGGGCCCCGGCGGTGGGCAGGCCGGCGTTCTTGCCGATCTCGCCGCGCAGCCCGGGGGTGAGGCCGAGCACCTCGGCGGCGGTGTCCTCGTCGCCCCGGCAGAGGCCGACCAGTGCGTCCAGCACCGCGCCGCGCGCCGCCGTCAGCCCCGGCAGCGACAGCCCGTCGAGCGCGACCGGCTCGCCGTCCCCGGACGCGGCCTTGCCCTCCGAGGGCGGCAACAGCACCAGCACAGCGGACTCCTCAACAGTTTGTGGCGGACGAACCCCGCCACCCTACTGCGGCCGCCCCGGCTCCCAACGCCACGCACAGGGGCGAGTAGTACCGCACGTTCAGCCGCCGGAACCGCGCCGAGCGCTCGCTCAGCCGCCCGAACACCACCGGCCCGCCGAGCCCGCGCGCCAACAGCCCCCCGGCCACCGTCCGCACTCCCGCCCGCCGCAACTGCCGCGGTCCCAGCGCCGGCAGCACCCCGGCCTCCGCCGCCACCAGGTACGAGGCCGTCCCCAGCAGCCCCGCCACCGCCAGACAGGCCGCCGCCGGCGGCACCCCCTCGCCCGTCCCCACCACGGTGTCCGCGAACTCCTCCGGAGTCCGCAACGGCCACGGCGTCACCACCCACACCGCGTGCAGCGCCCCCGTCACCGCCAACCCCGCCGACACCACGACCCCGGCCGCCTTGACCCCGTCCATCGCCCGCACCCCCTCCGTGAAGCTCCGCCTCCCCCCACCGTACGAGCCCTTACACCCCACCCCGGGCGCCGCCCCGTCGTCCCGACGGGCTGAGGCCTGACCGGCGGAGGCCCCCGGCACAGGCCCTCGGCGGACGCGCCGGGGGCCTGCGCCCGGAATCACCCGGTTCGCCCTACGCTGGCCTGCATGCCTCGCCGAAAACTGCGCGTCAAGGCCGTCGACTCCGCCCGGATCAACACCGAGCTGACCGAACTCCGCACCCGCCTGGAGATCCACACCGAGTGGCCGGAGGCGGTGCTCGCCGAGGCGGAGGAGGCGGCCGGGCACCCCCGGTTGCCGGAGTACGACGCCACCGACCTGCCGCTGTTCACCGTCGACCCGCCAGGCTCCCGCGACCTCGACCAGGCCATGCACCTCACCCACCGTCCGGGCGGCGGCTACCGGGTGCACTACGCGATCGCCGACGTCGCCGCCTTCGTCCGCCCCGGCGGCGCCGTCGACACCGAGGCCCGGCGCCGGGTCGAGACCCTCTACTTCCCGGACCACCGCGTCCCGCTGCACCCCGCCCGGATCTCCGAGGACGCCGCCAGCCTGCTGCCCGGCGAGCCCCGCCCGGCCCTGCTCTGGCAGTTGGACCTGGACGCCGACGGCGCCGTCGTGCTGGCCGACCTGCGCCGCGCCCTGGTCCGCTCCCACCGCCGCCTGGACTACGCCGCCGTCCAGCGCGCCGTGGACCTCGGCGGCGCCGACGAACAGCTCGCCCTGCTCGCCACCGTCGGCCGGCTGCGCGAGGAGCAGGAGCGCGCCCGGGGCGGGATCAGCCTGCCGGTGCCCGAGCAGGAGGTCGAGGAGACCCTGCACGGCTACGTCCTCGGCTACCGCGCGCTGAGCCCGGCCGACGGCTGGAACGCCCAGATCTCGCTGCTCACCGGCATGGCCGCGGCCGAGCTGATGCTGGACGCCGGCGTCGGCCTGCTGCGCACCCTGCCCGCTGCGCCCGCCGCCGCGTACGAACGGCTGCGCCGGATCGCCGCCGCGCTGGACGTCGACTGGCCGCAGGCCGTCCCCTACCCGGAGCTGATCCGCTCGCTGGACCCGGACGCGCCGCTGAACGCCGCCTTCCTGAACGCCTGCACCGGGCTGCTGCGCGGCGCCGGCTACCACGCCTTCGACGAGTCCCGCGGCCTGCCCGCCCCCGCCGAGCCGGGGCACGCCGCGCTGGCCGCCCCGTACGCGCACTGCACCGCGCCGCTGCGCCGGCTCGGCGACCGCTTCGCGCAGGAGGTGTGCGCGGCGGTGGCGGCGGGGGAGGACGTGCCGGACTGGGCGCGTGCGGCGCTGCCGACCGTGCCGGCGCTGATGGCGGGCGGGGACCGGCGGGCGGCCGAGGTCGAACGGGCCTGCGTGGACCTGGTGGAGGCCGAGTTGCTGGTGGGCCGGGAGGGTGAGGAGTTCCCCGCGGTGGTCATCGAGGTGGACGGCAAGCGGCCCGGCTCGGGCGTCGTCCAACTGCGCGAGCCCGCCGTCCGGGCCCGCTGCGACGCCGCCGACGGCAACGGGGGCGGGCCCGCGCTCCCGCTGGGCCGGGTGATCGACGTCCGCCTCACCACGGCCGACCCGGCCACCCGGACGGTCCGCTTCGCCGCGGTCTGAACCGCCCGCCCCGCTCCGGGGGTGGGAGGATCGGTCCGTGCCCGATCCTCAGCCCCCCGCCCCCGCCGCCACACCCCCCACCGCCCCGTCCCCCGCCGCGGACCCCGGGCGCCGCCGCCGGCTGCTGGTCCTCGCGATCTGCTGCCTGAGCCTGTTCATCGTCGGCCTGGACAACACCGTGGTGAACATCGCGCTGCCGGCGATCCAGAAGGACCTGGACGCCCCGGCCTCCGGCCTCCAGTGGATCATCGACGCCTACACCCTGGTGCTGGCCTCGCTGCTGATGCTGTTCGGCTCGGTGGCCGACCGCTTCGGCCGCCGCCGGGTGTTCCAGATCGGGCTGGCCTGCTTCGCGCTGGGTTCGCTGCTCTGCAGCCTGGCACCGAGCCTGGAGTGGCTGGTGGCCTTCCGGGCGCTGCAGGCGGTGGGCGGCTCGATGCTCAACCCGGTGGCGATGTCGATCATCACCAACACCTTCACCGACCCGAAGGAACGGGCCCGGGCGATCGGGGTCTGGGGCGGTGTGGTCGGCATCTCGATGGCGCTGGGCCCGCTGCTCGGCGGCTTCCTGGTGGACGGCGCCGGCTGGCCGTCGATCTTCCTGATCAACGTTCCGGTGGCGCTGCTCGCCATACTGCTGACCGTCCGTTACGTCCCCGAGTCGCGCTCGCCGCGACCGCGCCGACTGGACCCGGTCGGGCAGGCGCTGATGGTCGTCCTGCTCGGCTGCGGCACCGCCGCGATCATCGAGGGCCCGGCCAACGGCTGGACCTCCCCGCTGATCCTGGCCCTCGCCGCGGCCGCGGTGGCCGCGCTGATCGCCTTCCCGCTCTGGGAGCGGCGGGTCGCCGAGCCGCTGGTGGACCCGCGGTTCTTCGCCAGCGCGCCGTTCGCCGGGGCCACCGTCACCGCGGTCTGCGCGTTCTCGGCGCTCGGCGGCTTCCTCTTCCTCAACACCCTCTACCTCCAGGACGTCCGGCACTACAGCCCGGTCGAGGCGGGCCTGTGGACGCTGCCGATGGCCGGGCTGATGCTGGTCTGCGCGCCGCTGTCCGGACGGATCGTCGGCAGCCGGGGCCCGCGCCTGCCGCTGGTGGTGGCCGGGCTGGGCCTGGCCGCGAGCGGCCTGCTGCTCACCCGGCTGACCGCGGACTCCCCGGCCGCGCTGCTGCTGGCCGCGTACGCGCTGTTCGGCTTCGGCTTCGGCCTGGTCAACGCGCCGATCACCAACGCGGCCGTCTCCGGGATGCCGCGCTCCCAAGCGGGGGTGGCCGCCGCCGTCGCCTCGACCAGCCGCCAGGTGGGCCAGTCGCTGGGCGTGGCGGTGATCGGTACGGTCGTCACCTCGGCCGTGGTGGGCCCGGTGGCCACCGGCTTCGCCCCGGCCAGCCACGCCGGCTGGTGGATCCTGGTCGGCCTCGGCGGCGCGATCCTGGTCCTCGGCGTGCTCACCACCGGCACCTGGGCCACCGCCACCGCCGCCCGGGTGGCCGCCCGCCTGGGCGCCGAGGTCCCGGAGGCCCGGTCCGGTGTTCGGGAGGCTCCGCCCGAGCGGCTACGATGACCACTACGGCGGAAGAGCCGGCCGGGCGGTCGCGACGGGTCCCTGACCCGCCGAGGAACGTCCGGGCTCCACAGAGCAGGGTGGTGGGTAACGCCCACCCGGGGTGACCCGCGGGACAGTGCCACAGAAAACAGACCGCCCACCGCTCAGGCGCGTGGGTAAGGGTGAAACGGTGGTGTAAGAGACCACCAGCGACCGGGGTGACCCGGCCGGCTAGGTAAACCCCACCTGGAGCAAGGTCAAGATCGGTGCCCTCGGGCACCGTGCGCGAGTGTTCGAGGGCTGCTCGCCCGAGCTCGCGGGTAGACCGCACGAGGCTGTCGGCAACGGCAGCCCTAGATGGATGGCCGTCTCCCCGGGCCGCGCAAGCAACCCGGGTGACAGAACCCGGCGTACAGGCCGACTCTTCCGCCCCCTGAACAGCCGAAGGCCCCCCGGGCCGCGCGAGAAGCGCGGGCCGGGGGGCCTTCGTGCGTTGGTGGGTCGGACGGGTGTGCGACAGGCGGCTCCGCCCTCGGTCACGAAAGCTCGACGGGGATGAACACCCATCTGGAGCTGACGTACTGCGGTTTGAGGGCGTGGATCACATACATGGGCCGGGCGGCCCCGCTCACGATGAGGGGGTCGTACACGACGGCGTTGACCGTGTGGCCCTCGGCCTCCAGGAAGGAGCGCAGGTAGGCCCCGGGGTCGGCGTGGAGATCTGTCTGCTCGTCGTCAGTGAGGTCGAGCCGGTAGGTCTCGACCTCGAACGAGTCCTGCTCCGTGCGGGTCAGGCGAGGCATGGGGAACGTCCTCCTACGCCGGGTGGGCGCCGACGGCGTCGCGGATCTGTTCGCCGAGGCCGCCGTTGACCCGGGCGCAGTTGGCGCAGCAGAAGAACATGCCGGCCACCTCGACGCCGTGGCCGACGATGCGCACGTTGCACTGTTCGCAGCGGGGGGCGAGCTTCTCCATCGCGCACTCGAAGCTGTCGAAGGTGTAGGTGTCGCCGGTGACCGTCTTGATCTCGAAGGCGAGCCAGTAGTCGTTGCCGCAGGTGACGCAGATGGCCATGGCGGCCGTCTCCTTCCGGTCGGGGCCGGCCCTGGCGGGGCGGCTCCCACCAGTGTCGAAGGGCCGCTCGACGGCGGCCACCCGGCGGGCCCGTCCGGCGGGGCGGTCAGGCCGAGCCGGAGGAGTCGGCGGAGTCGGCGGAGTCGGCCGAGAGCTGCTCCAGGGCCTGGACGGCGCGGTCGGCGTCGTCGGCGGCGACGAACAGGTGGTCGTGGTGGAAGCCGGCCACCACGTTGCAGCTGATGCCCTGTTCGGCGAGCCGCCCGGCGACGGCCGCGGTCAGTCCGACGGCCTCCAGCGCGGAGTGGATCTGCAGGGTGATCCAGGCGGCCACGTACTCGTAGCGCAGTCCGAGCGCGTCGGCCTCGTCCTGGGTGACCACCACCGTCACCCCTTCGGGCTCGGCGACCGTCACCACCGGCCGCATCCCGGCGGGCACCTTCGCGGGGAGCGTGCAGTAGACGTACCGCCCCGGGTTGAGCTGCGGGCGCATCCCGCGCAGCAGGGTCGCAAGGTCTCGTTCACCGGACATGCCCGTCACCGTATCCGTTCGCCCCGGGCCCGTGCGGTCTGTCGCAACCGTGTCGGAACCGTATCGGGATCCGTTGACGAGCGACAGTCACCGATATATCGTCGAACTATCGAGACAGTGACTCGACTGTCTCGGAAACGAGGTGAAACCTCAAGGAGGTGGGCGCCATGCGCTCAGGAATGCGATTTCGCGCGGAGGGCCCGCGCGGCGGTGGACGCCGCCGCGGGCCGGGTCCGGAGTTCCGGGGGATGCCCGGGGAGGAGTTCGACGGTCGGGCGGCCTTCGGCGGCTTCGGCCCGCCGTTCGGCGGCGGCGGCCCCGGCCGGTCGCCGGGCAGCCCGTTCGGGCACGGCTTCGGCGGCCACGGCGGCCGGCGCGGCGGGCCGCACGGGCGGCGCGGCGGCCGGGCCCGGCGCGGCGACGTCCGGGCCTCGCTGCTGGCCCTGCTCAAGGAGCGGCCGATGCACGGCTACGAGATGATCGCCGAGATCACCGAACGGACCAACGGGGCCTGGCGGCCCAGCCCCGGCTCGATCTACCCGAACCTCCAACTGCTGGAGGAGGAGGGCCTGATCACGGCGGAGGAGGTCGGCGGCAAGCGGCTGGTCTCGCTCACCGAGAAGGGCCGCGCCGAGGCCGAGGCCGGTCCCGCGGAGCCGTGGGCCGAAGCCGGCCGGGAGGTCGACTGGGAGGCCGTCCAGGAGGTCGGCCAGGCGCTCGCCGCCGTCGACCAGGCGGTCCAGCAGGTCATGCGGACGGGCACCGAGGCGCAGCGCGCCAAGGGCCTGGCGGTGCTGACCGAGACCCGCAAGAAGCTCTACCTCATCCTCGCCGAGGATGACTGACCGGTGCGGGGGACCGGTCACGGCGACAGCCGGTGACACGGCCGGTGACACGGGCGGTGCCGCTGCTCAGGGACGGACCACGAACAGGCCCGCACAGGCGAGCAGCAGCACCGCCCAGCCGAACCAGAGCCAGCCGTCGGGGCCGATCGTCACGCTGTAGAGGCAGACCACCAGCAGCAGGGCACCCGTCACCCAGGCGACCTGCCGGTTGTGGTGCGCGGCCGCCTGCGCGCGGCTCCTGCCGTGCCGTACGGGGCGCCGAACCGTCCTGGCCATGCCGACCTCCCGGGGAGGGCGAAGGGGAACGGGCGGCCGGTCAGTCCGAGGGCCCGGTGGGCTCTGCGGGCCCGGAGAGCTCGGTAGGCCTGGTGGACCCCGTGGAGGCCGCCTCGTCGTACTCGTAGCGCCAGAACCAGCTCAGCCCCCGCACCTGCTTGCTCCGGACGTACACCAGTGTGCGCGCGGGGGAGTCACCCTGCGCGGGGACGGGGACCTTGTACTTCTTGGGCACGCCGAGCATCGGCCCCAGCGGGATCGGGAGGACCGTCCCGTCCAGGGGCCCGCCGACGAATTCGGTGTCCGCGCTCTTCACCCCTCCAGGGTCTCACCTCCACGCGCTGACCACGGCGGGAGCACCCGGGGGCGGAGACCCGGTGGCGACGGAGTGCCCGGAGTGTGGCCCGCGTGCCCGGAGTGTGACCGGAGAGGCACCGCCCCCGGTCATTCGGAGGCCCCGCGCACCCTTATCCTTCCTGTTACGCCCTCGGGGTTCACCCCGGGCCAGCGGGCCCCGTACGGGCCGGGCGAGGCGCGAGTCAGCGTGCCCTCCGGCCGTCACCGGCGCGGACAGCGTGCTGCCGCGACAGGCGTACCGAGACCCGGGCGTCGGTCGTCCGGTGACCCCGGCCGCGGTCGGCGGGGCGCGGACAGCAGGGCCGAGCACCGTCCCGGGAAGCAGCGGGGGGCGCCGCGCGTTGCGTCGGAGTGGTACGTCGAACGCTGTGTCGCACCAGGCACGGCAGTTGCGCGGAAGGGGCCCGATGGAAGCCGGCAGCAGGTGGACGACCTGGTGGCAGAAGCGTGACCGAGAGCGGGCCCGCCCGGGAGGCGCGGACCCGGCCGCCAGACTGGATCAGCTGCTCGGCGCGGTGCGCGCCGGATTCCCCCTCGCACCCGCCGCCCACCCGGCCGGCTACCGGTGCTCCTGTGACCGGGTGGCCTGTCCGGCCCCGGCCCGGCACCCCGTCTCCTTCGCCTGGCAGACCCAGGCCACCACCGACCCCGACCAGCTCTCCCGCTGGCTCTCCCGCGACCCCCAGGCCAACTTCGTCACCGCCACCGGGCGGGTGCACGACGTGCTGGACGTCCCCGCCGAGGCCGGCCGGCTCGCCCTGGAGCGGCTGACCGCCCTGGGCGTCGAAGGCCCGGTCGCCGCCGTCGGCGAGGACCGCTACCTGTTCTTCACCGCCACCCGGGGCACCCCCCAGGACGAGGACGAGTGGTGGGACAGCGCCCTCGACTCCACCCCGGACACCGTGTCCGAGCACCCCGGCCTGCGCTGGCACTGCCGCGGCTCCTACACCCTGCTCCCGCCGGCCGCACTGCCGGACGGCTCCGAGGTGCGGTGGCTGCGCGGGCCCGAACTGCCGCTCCCGGACCCGCTGCGCGTCCTGGACGTGCTCACCGACGCCTGCACCGAGGTGGGCGCCGTCGCCGAGGAGCAGTGGCTCATCGGCTAGAAGCCGTTACTCGCCCGCTCGGCACCGGCGCGCCCCTTCGGCTCGGGGCGCGCCGGTGCCGGCGGCGGGGCTACGGCAGGGTGAGGATCTCCGCGCCGTCCGCCGTGACCACCAGGGTGTGCTCGAACTGGGCGGTGCGCTTGCGGTCCTTGGTGACGACCGTCCAGCCGTCCGGCCAGATCTCGTAGTCGTAGGTGCCCAGGGTGAGCATCGGCTCGATGGTGAACGTCATGCCGGGCTTGATGACCTCGGTGGCCCGCTCGCTGTCGTAGTGCGGGACGATCAGGCCGGAGTGGAACGACGTGTTGATGCCGTGTCCGGTGAAGTCCCGCACCACGCCGTAGTCGAAGCGCTTGGCGTAGGACTCGATGACCCGTCCGATGACGTTGATCTGACGGCCCGGCTTGACCGCCTTGATCGCCCGGTTCAGCGACTCCCGGGTGCGCTCGACCAGCAGCCGGGACTCCTCGTCCACGTCGCCGACCAGGTAGGTGGCGTTGAGGTCGCCGTGCACCCCGTGGATGTACGCGGTGGCGTCGATGTTGACGATGTCGCCGTCCTGCAGCACGGTCGAGTCCGGGATGCCGTGGCAGATCACCTCGTTGACGGAGGTGCAGACGGACTTGGGGAAGCCGCGGTAGCCGAGGTCGGACGGGTAGGCGCCGTGGTCGCACATGTACTCGTGGGCGACGACGTCCAGCGCGTCGGTGGTGACGCCGGGGGCGATCAGCTTCGCCGCCTCCTCCATCGCCCGGGCCGCGATCCCGCCCGCGATCCGCATCTTCTCGATCGTCTCGGCGGTCTGCACCTCGGGCCCGGTGTACGGCGTCGGAGCGGGCTTCCCGACGTACTCGGGGCGCGCGATGTGCGCCGGGACCTTGCGGGTGGGGGACTGGATGCCGGGTACGAGAGCCATGGCGGCGAGTCTAGTCGCCGCCCCCGCCGCCGCCCGGCGGTTCCCGCGCGGTGTGCACGGCGGCCCCGCCCGGGGAATGATCTGTACCGACCCGCTACCTCTGGACGGGAGAGCGCCATGCCCCTGGGATTCCACCGCAAGCCGACCGGCAAGCCCGGCGAGTGGTTCTACTGCATCAAGCACGCCAAGGTCGAGGAGGGCCCGGAGTGCCCCGCCAAGGACCGCCTCGGCCCCTACGCCACCCCCGACGAGGCCGCCCACGCCCTCCAGCTCGCCGACGAGCGCAACCGCGAGTGGCAGGGCGACCCGCGCTGGAGCGACCGCCCGAAGGACGAGGGCCCCGAGTGACCGCTCGGGCGCCGGGCTGGGGTCAGGCCGGGGTGGGGGATTCGCGGGTGGTGCGTTCGTGTTCGGCGCGGACGGCGGCGGTGTGGGGGTCGGTGCGGTCGTCGTAGGCGAGCAGTCGGGGGAGGGCGGCGGCGACCGCGAGGACGGCGGCGACGCAGGCCAGGCCGCCGGTCCAGACGGCGGCGCGCACGCCGATCAGGCCCGCCATGGTGCCGGCCCGGACCTGGCCCAGCTGGGGGCCGACGGAGTAGCTGAGCAGCTCGACGCCGGCCATCCGGCCGCGGACCTCGTCCGGGATGGACTGGTTCCACATGGTGGAGCGGGCGAGTCCGCTGATCTCGTCGGCGCCGCCGGCCAGGGCCAGCCCGAACAGCACCAGCCAGACGCTCCCGGCCAGTCCGGCCAGCGCCATGGCCGCGCCCCAGCCGACCGCGGCGGCCACCAGCAGTCGGCCGTGCCGGTGGATCCGGGACGTCCAGCCGCTGGTCGCGCCGACCAGCAGGGCGCCGACGGCGGAGGCCGCGTACATCGGGCCGAGTGCCCAGTCCGCGCCCAAGTCCGAGGCCAGGAACGGGAAGACGGCCACCGGGAAGGCGAACAGCATGGCGCAGAGGTCGATCGCGTAGGTGCCGAGCAGGTCCTTGCGGCTCCACGCGTACCGCACCCCGGTGAGCACCGCCCGTACGGACGGGCGTTCGGCGCCGGTGGGCGGCGGCACCGCCTTGATCCGGACGAGCAGCAGCAGCGAGACGGCGAAGGTCAGCACGTCCAGCGCGTAGGCGGTCTGCACCCCGGAGAAGGCCACCACGACGCCGGCCAGCGCCGGCCCGGCCACCGAAGCGACGTTGTGGTACAGCGACTTGAGGGCGAAGGCGGCCGTCAGGTGCTGGTGCGCGACGATCCGCGGCAGCAGCGAGTCCAGGGCGGGCCGCTGGAGGCCGTCGCAGGCCGCGACCAGCGCGGCGACCAGGTAGACCGGCCAGAGCACCGGGTGCGGCAGCAGCGCGTTGAGCAGCAGCAGTCCGGCCAGCAGGCCGAGCGCGGCCTCGGAGCGCAGCACCAGCTTGCGGCGGTCGAGGGCGTCGGCGAGGGCGCCGCCCCAGAGGCCGAAGACGATCAGCGGGACGAGTTCGACGGCGCCGATCAGGCCGACCGCGAAGGAGGAGTCGGTGAGCTCCTTGATCTGCATCGGCACGGCGACGTACGTGAGGAAGCTGCCGAAGCTGGTGACGCAGCCGCTCGTCCAGAGGTAGCGGAAGTCGCGGGAGGCGCGCCACGGTGTCAGGTCGGGCGTCAGCGAGCGCAGCAGCGCGCGTGGCCGACCGGTATGAGGTGGTTCGTCGTCGTTCACGAACCACCATCCTGGGACGGCCGGTTCGCCCGTCGCAACGGGTTTTTCACCAGCGGCTGAGCGGCGGCGCGGAGGTCAGCCGCCCGGCGAGGTCGGCCAGCCGGCCCAGGGCGGAGCGGCGGCCGAGCGGCTGCCCGGCGGCGGCGCTGACCAGGTGCTGGGCGAGGTCGAAGGGCTCCTCGGCGGCGGTGCCGACGGCGAGGCGCTCGTGCGCGAGGCCGGCGAGGTCGCCCAAGCCACCGTGGCCTGCGAGGCCGCCGCGGGCGGCCGACGTGGTGGGGTCGGCGCCGTCCAGGGCCAGCACGGTCGCGCCGCGCCGGCGGGCGTCCTGCACCCGTTCCAGCAGCGGGGCGCCGGCCGCCCCCGGGGCCACCACCAGCACGGTGGCCCCCCGCCCGGCCCCGGTGAGCCGCCGCAGGCCATGGGCCAGGTGGGCCGGGGCGGCGGCGGGCGGTGCGTGCCGCAGCAGGGTGGGCGCCAGCCGGGGGACGGCCGACCAGGCGGCCTCGTCCTCCAGGTGGGCGGCCAGGTGCCAGGGTTCGTACGCCTCGGTGCCGACCAGCAGCAGCTCACCGGCCCCGCGGCGTTCCACCGAGCGCCGCAGCGAGCCCGCGAAGCCGCCGACCGCCTCCAACCAGCCGGTGCCCGTGAGTCGTTCACGAAGTGCCGAAACTCTCACTGCGTCCATGCGGGCCAGGATGTCGCGCCGGGCCGCCGATTTGGGAAGATCAGCCCATGACTTCCCTCGATTCAGCGACAAACCCGGCCCACGAGCTGCCGGACGTCTCGCAGTTGGTGGTCGGTGTCCTCGGCGGCACCGGCGACCAGGGGCGTGGGCTGGCCCTGCGCCTGGCCAAGGCCGGCCAGCAGGTGATCATCGGCTCCCGCGACGCCGCCCGGGCCGAGGCCTCGGCCGCCGAGCTGGGCCTCGGCGTGCGCGGCGCCGACAACGCCACCGTCGCCCGGGAGAGCGACGTGGTGATCGTCGCGGTCCCGTGGGACGGCCACGCCGCCACCCTGACGGCGCTGCGTGAGGAACTCGCCGGAAAGATCGTCGTCGACTGCGTCAACCCGCTCGGCTTCGACAAGCAGGGCGCCTACGCGCTCAAGCCGGAGGAGGGCAGCGCCGCCCAGCAGGCCGCCGCGCTGCTGCCGGACTCCCGGGTCACCGCCGCCTTCCACCACCTCTCGGCGGTGCTGCTGCAGGACGAGTCGGTGGAGCGGATCGACACCGACGTCATGGTGCTCGGCGACGAGCGGGCCGCCACCGACATCGTGCAGGCGCTGGCGGGGCTGATCCCCGGCATGCGCGGCATCTTCGCGGGCCGGCTGCGCAACGCCCACCAGGTGGAGGCGCTGGTGGCCAACCTGATCTCGGTCAACCGCCGCTACAAGGCCCACGCGGGCCTGCGGATCACCGACGTGTAGGAAGTCACGGGTCGTGTCGACCTCACCCCTGGACGGGTCCGGAGGTGAGGTCGGCGACAATGGGTGGCGGCCGTCGTCCGGCCGTCCGTACCCGGTCCTAGGAGCTTCGCCCCATGCCTCGCACGTCCCTGTTCGCCCTGCTCGTCGTCGTCCTCGCGCTGGCGGCCGCCGTGGTCTCGATGGTCGAGGGCTTCTGGATCGGGTTGATCTGGCTCCCGCTGGCCGGTGTGGCGAGCAATGTGCTCTGGCTGAACCGGCGCAAGGCGAAGATCGCCGAGGCGGCGGCCGCCGAGCAGCAGGGCTGAGTCCTAGTTCTTCCAGAAGCTGAACAGGTACCGGCCGAGCGTCGCGTAGTTCTGGTCCACGCCGAAGAGGCCCATCAGGTCGTGGACGATCCCGAAGAAGAACGAGTTCACCTCGGGCTGCCACAGCAGCGCGAACACCGCGAGCATCCCGTACGGCGCGAACGGCTCGACCGCGCGCCGGGTCCGGTAGGACAGCCACGGCTCGACGATCCCGTAGCCGTCCAGACCGGGAATCGGCAGCAGGTTCAGCACCGCCGCGCTGAGCTGGAGGAAGCCCAGGAAGCCCAGGGCGCCGGAGAATGGCGAGTAGGACAGCTCGTAGCCGTTCCAGACCGCGTGCACCGTCGGGTCGTCCAGCCAGCCCGCGCCGATCGGGACCAGCAGCGCCGCCGCGATCACCAGGTTCACCAGCGGCCCGGCCGCCGAGATCAGGCTGTGCTTGAGCCGGCCCTGGATCCGGCTGCGCTCGATCCAGACCGAGCCGCCGGGCAGGCCGATGCCGCCGAGGATCACGAAGACGATCGGCAGTACGAAGCTGAGCAGCACGTTGGCGTACTTCAGCGGGTTGAGCGTGAGGTAGCCCTTGGCGCCGACGGTGATGTCGCCGCCGTGCAGGGCGGTGCGCGCGTGGGCGTACTCGTGCAGGCAGAGCGAGACCATCCAGCCGGACACCACGAACAGGAACACCCCGAACGAGGCGTTGCCGAAGCCCGAGTACACCGCCCAGCCGGAGGTGCCGAGGGTGGCGAGCAGCACCCAGAACACCGGGCTGATCCGGCGGTCCTCGCTGCGGGAGCGCGGCGTGGCGGCGAAGGTCATCTGTGGGTGCTCCGTGGACAGAGGGATGGCGGATACCGGCAGGAACCGATCATGCCGGGCGGGCCGGTGGCCGGACAAGCCGCCCAGGGTGAACGTCCGAGGGGAGCTGTCCGGTTCCGCCGGAGCCGAGGGCGGGGGGAGTGGTCGGGGAGGGGCCGGGCAGGGGCCGGGGAAGGGCCAGCACAATTGTGCGCCCGGGTGCCCGTTCATCGACCAGAATGGACCGGTGCACTACGGCATCCTCGGTACCACCACGGCCCACCACGACGACGGCACGCCGGTCCCGCTCGGCGGTGCCAGGCTGCGGGCGCTGCTCACCGCGCTGGCCCTGCGCCAGGGGCGGCCGGTCCCGGCCGACCTGCTGGTGGACGAGGTGTGGGAGGCCGAGCCACCGCAGGACTCCTCCGCCGCGCTGCAGACCCTGGTCGGCCGGCTGCGCCGCACCATCGGCCGGGAGCGGGTCGGCTCCGGCCCGGCCGGGTACTGGCTGGCCGACCCGGCCACCGACCTCGCCGACTTCCAGCGGCTGAGCGCCGAGGGCCGCCACGCCCTCGACGCCGGCGACGACGCCCTGGCCGCCGAGCGACTGCGCGCCGCCCTGGCGCTGTGGCGCGGCCCCGCCCTGGCCGACCTGCCCGACCGCGCCGCCGCGGCCGCCCGGCTGGAGGCCCAGCGGGACGAGGCCCGCCGGCACCGGATCACCGCGGACCTCGGCCTCGGCCGGGCCGCCGAGCTGGTCGCCGAACTCGCCGAGCTGTGCGAACGGCAGCCGCTGGACGAGCCCCTCCAACTGCTGATGCTGCGGGCCCTGCACGGGAGCGGCCGCACCGCCGAGGCGCTGCGCCACTACGAGCGCACCAGGCGCGCCCTGGCGGACGAGCTCGGAGTCGACCCCGGTCGCCAACTCCAGTCCTGCTACGGCGAGTTGCTCACATCGGCGGAACCGCCCCCAGCCGCCGCCCGGCCCGCGCCTGCCCCCGCGTCCGCCTCCGCGCCCGCCTCCGCGCCTGCCCCCGCCCCCGCGTCCCAACTCCCGCGCGTCACCGGCAACCTGCGCGGCCGGCTGACCAGCTTCGTCGGCCGGGACGCCGATCTCACCGCCCTGCGCGCCCTGGTGACGGAGCACCGGCTCGTCACCCTGACCGGCCCGGGCGGTTCCGGCAAGACCCGGCTGTCGGTCGAGGCCGGCCGCGCCGAGCAATCCGCCGGGCACTGGCCGGACGGCGTCTGGCTGGCCGAACTCGCCCCGCTGGAGAGCCCGGAGGCCGTCCCCTCCGCCGTGGTCTCCGCGCTCGGCCTGCGCGAGATCGTGCTGCACAGCGCCAGCATGGTCACCGAGGTGATGGAGAAGCGCGCCGAGGACCCCGTGCGCCGACTGGTCGAGCACTGCGGTCCCCGCCGGATGCTGCTCGTCCTGGACAACTGCGAGCACCTGATCCAGGCCGCCGCCGACTTGGTCGACGCCCTGCTCGCCGAGTGCCCGGGGCTGACGGTGCTCGCCACCAGCCGGGAGCCGCTCGGCGTGCCCGGCGAGATAGCCCTGCCGGTCGAGCCGCTGCCCGACCCGGTGGCGCTGCGGCTGCTCGCCGAGCGGGCCGCCGCCGCCCGCCCCGGCTTCGACCCGCAGAGCGACCCGGAGGCCTGCGCCGAGATCTGCCGCCGCCTGGACGGCCTGCCGCTGGCCATCGAACTCGCCGCCGCCCGGCTGCGGGTGATGACGGCCCGCCAGATCGCCGACCGGCTGGACGGCCGCTTCGCCCTGCTCACCGCCGGCAGCCGCACCGTGCTGCCGCGCCAGCAGACCCTGCGCGCGGTGGTCGACTGGAGCTGGGACCTGCTGGGCAAGCGGGAACGGGCGGTGCTGCGCCGGCTCTCGGTGTTCGCGGGCGGCTGGCAGCTGGAGGACGCCGAGGCGGTCTGCGCCGACGGTACCGAGGTGGTCGGCCCGGAGGTCGCCGACCTGCTGCTCTCGCTGGTCGACAAGTCCCTGCTGGTGGCCGACCTGGCGGACGACGGCGGCCAGCCGCGCTACCGGATGCTGGAGACCATCCACGAGTACGCCACCGAGCGCCTGGCCGGGTCCGCCGCCGAGCGGGACGCCACCGGCGCCCGCCACCTGGCGCACTTCCGCGCGCTGGTCGCCACCGCCGACCTGAACGTCCACGGCCCGCAGCAGCTGCACTGGCTGAACGTGCTGGAGCGCGAGCAGGACAACATCCGGGCCGCGCTGCGCCGCGCGATCGATCTCGCGGACGAGGAGCAGGCGCTGGTCCTGGGCGTCGGCATGGGCTGGTACTGGTCGCTGCGCGGCTACAGCATGGAGGCCCGCGGCTGGTACAACGCGATCGCCGCGCTCGGCCCGGACCCGTTCGCCCCGGACGCCCCGCCGCCGGTGCCGCTGGAGCGCAACGTGCTCGAGTACGGCGTGCCGATGCCCGCGGGGGTGGTCGAGGAGGCCCGCCGACTGGCCGCGATGTTCCGGCTGATCGGGATGTTCGAGGGGAACCTCGACGTGCTCGGCGACAAGGACGCGGTCAGGATCGCGGAGCAGCTGCTGGACAGCTACACCCCGGAGCTGCCGCAGGGCTACCGGTTCCCGGCGCTGATGCGGGTGTTCGGTGCTTTCCTGGCCGGCCGCCTGGAGCTGATGAAGCAGCTGATGGACGACGCGGTCCGCGGCTGCGAGCTGCACGGCGATCCGAGCGACCTGGCGTTCGCCCTGCAGGTCCGGGCCAGGATGCTGAACGACTGGCCGGAGGGCGAGGAGCAGAGCATCCGGGACGGCCAGCGCTCCCTGGAGCTGTTCGAGCAGGCCGGCGACCTCTGGGGGGTGTCCCAGGCGCTGTCGGCCCGCGGTGAGTCGCTGGCGAACCGGGGCGACGCCGTGGGCGCGGTCGCCGCGTACGAGCGGGCGATCGCGCTGGCCGAGGAGCTGGGCGCGCCGCACGAGGTGCCGATGCTGCAGGTGAACCTCGGCAGCGCCCTGCTGGAGTACGACCAGGAGCGCGGCGAGCGGATGATCCGGTCGGCGCTGGCCGCCATCGAGGGCACCGGCCTCAACCAGTCCACCACCGGCGCCCTGCTGTTCGGCCACCTGACGCTCAGCGCCCTGCACGCCCATCGCGGCGAGTTCGAGGAGGCCAAGGCGGCGCTGTCGGAGCTCGACGGGATCAGTTCGGGCGGTTTCGTCCCCGGCGTCGTCGGCGGGCTGCTGCTGTGCTCCCGGGGCTGGATCACGGCCCGGGCCGGGGCTCCGGAGGAGGGGCACGCCCTGCTGCGCGAGGGCCGTCGGCTGCTGATCTCGGTGACGGCCGCGAGCGGTTTCGCCGAGCAGATGACGGTCATGGTGGTGCCGGCCGTGGCCGGGATGTTGGTGGCCTACGTGGAGCGGGACGGCGACCTGGAGCGGGCCCGACAGGCGGCGGTGCTGATCGGTGCGCACAAGCAGCTGAACGGCCCGAAGGGCGGTTTCCTGGACCGGGTGGAGCGCGAGCGGTCGGCGGCCGTCGTGCGGGAGCTGCTGGGCGAGGCCGAGTACGAAGCGGCGCACGGCTCCGGCAGCGGGATGACGCAGCAGCAGACCCAGGAGCTACTGGAGGAGCTGATCGGCTGAGCGGCCGGCTGGGCGGTCGATCCGTGGAGCGGTCGGCCGGGCCGTCGGCTGAGCGGCCGCCGGCCGGTGCCCGTCCCCTGGTCACCGGCTGAACGGCCGCTCGCCGTCCGGCGGCCCGTCCACGGCCGCCGGGCCCTCGCCACCGGCTCGCTCAGGTCCGCTTGCGGAAGCGGGCCACCGCGAGCGGGGCGAAGATCGCGGTCGAGGCGGCGGACCAGATCAGCACGATCATCACCGGGTGGGCCACCGCCCCCTCACCGTTGAGCAGTGCCCGGGAGGCGTCGGCCAGCGCGGACAGCGGGTTGACCTTGGTGAAGGCCTGGAGCCAGCCCGGCATGGTGCTGGTCGGCGCGAAGATCGAGCTGCCGAACTGCATCGGCATCAGGACCAGCATGGAGACGCCCTGGACGGCCTGGGCGCTGCGCAGCGACATGCCCAGCAGCATCGAGATCCAGACGATCGACATGCCGAACACCAGCGACAGGCCGATCGCGGCCAGCAGCTCCGGGACGCCGGTCTTCAGCTCGAAGCCGAGGATGAAGGCGAAGGTCAGCAGGATGAGGGAGGAGAGCAGCGCCCGCAGCGTCTCCGCCACGATCTTGGCGAGCAGGACGGACGCCCGGCCGATCGGCAGGGTGCGGAAGCGGTCCATCACCCCGGTCTGGAAGTCGGTGTTCAGGCCGGTGCCGACGGCCAGCGCCAGCGTCATGCCGGTCTGTCCGAGCAGTCCGGGGATCATGAACTGCTTGTAGTGGTCCTGGTCCCCGGCGAAGATGGCGCCGCCGAAGACGTAGACGAACAGCACGGTGAAGACGATCGGCATCAGCACGGCGTCGAACATCGACTCCGGGTCGGCCTTGATCCGCATCAGGTTGCGGCGGGTCAGCGCGCCGATGTGGCGCAGGGTGGCGGCCGGGCCGATCCGGGTCTCGTCGGTGTCCGCGGCCCGGGCGGGGGCGAGCGTGGCGGTGGTCATGCGACGGGCTCCTTGACGAGGTCGGCGGCGGGCGCGGTGGCCGCGTCGGCGGTGGGCTTGCCGGTGATGGCGAGGAAGACCTCGTCCAGGCTGGGCACCTTGGTGTCGATGCCGGCGATCGCGAAGCCGCGCCCGCCGAGCACCCCGATCACGGCGGTGAGCTGCTCCTCGTCGACGAGCGGCACCGCGAGCAGGCCGTCGTCGGGGGAGAAGGTGGCGGAGGTGATCCCGTTCTCGTGCAGGCAGCGGGCCATCTCCGGCAGCTCGGCCGGGTGGGCGGGGCGGACCTGGAGGATCTGGCCGCCGACCTTGGCCTTGAGCTCGGCGACGCCGCCGTTGGCGATCACCTTGCCCCGGTCGATGACGGTCAGCTCCTGGGCGAGCTGCTCGGCCTCCTCCATGTACTGGGTGGTCAGCAGCACGGTGCTGCCCTCGGCGACCATCCGCTGCACCTCGTCCCAGACCTCGTTGCGGGTGCGCGGGTCCAGGCCGGTGGTGGGCTCGTCCAGGTAGAGCACCCGGGGGCGGCCCATCATGCTGGCGGCGAGGTCGAGGCGGCGGCGCATGCCGCCGGAGTAGGTCTTGGCGGTCCGCTTGGCGGCCTCGGTGAGCGAGAAGCGCTCCAGCAGCTCGGTGGCCCGGGCCTTGGATTCGCGGGCGGAGAGGTCGAGCAGCCGGCCGATCAGGTAGAGGTTCTCGTAGCCGGAGAGCAGCTCGTCCACGGAGGCGTACTGGCCGGTCAGGCCGATGGTGCGGCGCAGCTGCTTGGGCTGGCGCAGGACGTCGTAGCCGCCGACGAACGCGGTGCCCGCGTCCGGCTTGATCAGCGTGGAGAGCACCCGTACCAGGGTGGTCTTGCCGGCGCCGTTGGGGCCGAGCAGGGCGAGGACGGTGCCTTCGCGGACGGTGAGGTCGACGCCGTCCAGGGCCTTGGTGGTGCCGAAGCGCTTGACGATGCCGTGGACCTCGACGGCGTTCCCGGCTGTTCCCCGCGTGTTCGGGGCGGTCGCGATTCCTGTCATGCCCCCAGGTTGTCCGCCCCGGCTGTCAGCCCCCTGTCGCGCGCCCGCCCCCGCTGTCAGCCCGCTGTCACCGCCGTCCGGGCATGACTCCGGGCATGACAGCGCCCCTGCTCCGAGCGGCTCGGAGCAGGGGCGCGGCAGAGCGGGGGAGCCGTCAGTGGAAGCTGTGCTCCGCCGCCGGGAAGGCCCCGGTGCGGACCTCCTCGGCGAACTCGCGTGCGGCGTCGCCGAGGACGCCGCGCAGGTTCGCGTACTTCTTGACGAACTTGGGCACCCGGCCCGCCGTCATGCCGGCCATGTCGGTCCAGACCAGTACCTGGGCGTCGGTCTCCGGGCCGCCGCCGATGCCGACGGTCGGGATCGCCAGCTGCTCGGTGACCTGGGCGGCCAGCTCGGCCGGGACGGCCTCCAGCACCACGGAGAAGGCGCCGGCCTGCTGCACGGCCTTGGCGTCGCGGAGCAGCTGGTGGGCCGCCTCGTCGCCGCGGCCCTGGACCGGGTAGCCGCCGAAGGCGTGCACCGACTGCGGGGTGAGGCCGATGTGGGCCATCACCGGGATGCCGGCCTCGACCAGCAGCTCGATCGAGCGGGCGCTGCGCTCGCCGCCCTCCAGCTTGACCGCGCCGACCCCGGCCTCCTTCATCAGCCGGGCCGCGTTGTGCATGGCCTGCGCGGGGGACTCCTGGTAGGAGCCGAACGGCAGGTCGGCGACGATCATGGCGCGCTGGGTGCCGCGGACGACGGCGGCGCTGAGCATCACCATCTGATCCATGGTCACCGGCACGGTGGTCTCGTAGCCGAGGTGGCAGTTGCCGGCCGAGTCGCCGACGAGCAGGACGGGGATCCCGGCCTCGTCGAACACGCCCGCGGTGAGGGCGTCGTAGGCGGTGAGCATCGCCCACTTCTCGCCGCGCGGCTTGGCGGCGGCGAGGTCGCGGACGGTGACGCGGCGGTTGGTGACCCCGCCGTAGAGCGTGGCGGTCGACGCCTGGTTCTGGGCAGGCGAAGGCGAAGAAGCGTTCATCGAACGGGCTCCTGAAGGGTTGTCGTCTCGTGGCGCCGTACGGCGTCCCCGGATCACCTCCATGCTTGCACGCCCCGGCGTGAGCGCAAAGAGGGGTGCGGTCGGCGGCGTGCGATCCACGCCACACCGGCTTCCCGCGCCCGTCGGGCTTTGCCTCTTTTTTGCGAAACGGAGTCGTCTCGTATCGTATTGGCCGCTACTCTGGTCCGGGGGGTTACGAGACGTGAACGACTCGCAAATGCCCGCCAGTGCCACGCCAACACGGACGGGAAGACCAATGACCACCGCAGCCGCGCCACCCCGTGTGCCGGAAGCCATCCACCGCCGGCGCTGGGCGATCCTGAGCACCCTGGTGCTCGCCCTGCTCGTCGTCGTGCTCGACAACTCGATCCTCAACGTCGCGATGAAGACCATCGCGACCCCCGCCCCGGTCGGACTGGGTGCCACCCAGAGCGACCTGGAGTGGGCGATCAACTCGTACACCCTGGTGTTCGCCGGGCTGCTCTTCACCTCGGGCCTGCTCGGCGACCGCTTCGGCCGCAAGCGCGCCCTGCTGGCCGGGATGGTGGTCTTCGGCATCGCCTCGCTGCTGTCCTCGATGGCCGGCTCGCCCGGTGAACTCGTCGGCTACCGCGCCCTGATGGGCGTCGGCGGCGCGCTCGCGATGCCCGCCACGCTGGCCATCATCATGAACGTCTTCGAGCGCGAGGAGCAGCCCAAGGCGATCGGCATCTGGGCCGGCGCGGTCGGCCTGGCCATCGCCATCGGCCCGATCACCGGCGGTGTGCTGATCGAGCACTTCTGGTGGGGCTCGGTCTTCCTGGTCAACGTGCCGATCGTGATCGTCGCGGTGATCGCGATGGCCGTCCTGGTGCCCGAGTCCAAGGACCCGAACCCGGGCCGGATGGACCCGGTCGGCGTACTGCTGTCGATCATCGGCCTGGTCGCGCTGATCTACGGCATCATCAAGGGCGGCGAGCTGGCCGACTTCACCGCGTTCGAGGCCTGGGGCCCGACCCTGCTCGGCGTGCTCGCGCTGGTCGCCTTCGTCTGGTTCGAGCGCCGCACGCAGTTCCCCGCGCTGGACGTCACCTGGTTCCGCAACAAGGTGTTCAGCGCCTCGGTGGTGGTCGTCGCGGTGATCTTCTTCGCGCTGATGGGCGTCTCGTTCTTCGGCGTCTTCTACACCCAGAGCGTGCGCGGCTACAGCGCCCTCCAGGCCGGTCTGCTGATGCTCCCGCTGGCCGCCGCCCAACTGCTGTTCGCCCCCCGGGCCCGGCTGGTGGTCGACCGCCTCGGGGTCGCCGCCACGGCCGCGGGCGGCATGGTGCTGGTCGCGCTCGGCTTCGTCGGCTACACCGTGCTGACCGCGACCACCCCGATCTGGGTGCTGATCGTGCTCGGCCTGGTGATGGGCGCCGGCATGGCGCACGTCATGCCGCCGGTCACCGTCGCGATCATGGGCTCGCTGCCCCGCGAGAAGGCCGGGGCCGGCTCGGCCGTCAACAACACCTTCCGCCAGGTCGGCGGCTCGCTCGGGGTCGCCGTGCTCGGCGCGGTGCTCTCCAGCGTCTACCGCGACGGGATGACCGGCCCGCTGCACCAGCTGCCGCAGGCCGTGCAGGAGAAGGCCGGGGCGAACCTGGACCGGGCCGGCGAGTCGCTGGAGTCCACCCGGGCCTTCATCGAGCACGTCCCCGGAGGCCTGGCCGACGGGCTGATCGGCCCGGCGAACGACGCCTTCATCCACGCCATGCACGTGGTGGCCTCGCTCTCGGTCGGCATCTCGCTGATCGGCGCGCTGGTCGCCTGGTTCCTGCTCCCGCGCCGCGCCGCCGCCGGAGCCCCCGGCGCGCCCGGCGGCCCGGGCGGGCAGGTGCCCGGCCAGCAGGACCAGTCCCGGACGGCCGCGGCCGCCTGACCTGCGACGGCTGAGCGACAATGGCCCTGCCGGCCGGTGCGTCCGACCGGCAGGGCCTCGGTCCGGGCGGGGGCGACCCCTCCCCGGGCCGGACCGACGGATCCACCGCGGCGCCTGCGCGCCCGGAACCCAGCGAGGGAGAGGCAGCGGGGATGAAGACGGACGCGCCGAGCGCCGACACCGGGCAGGCCTGCGCGGCGGTACGCCGCGGCCGGCCCCGCAGCGAGGCCGCCGAGCAGGCCATCTTCACCGCCGTCGAGGACCTGATGGCCGACGGCAAGGCGCTGTCCGAACTCACCATCGAGGGCATCGCCACCGCCGCCGGCGTCGGCAAGGCGACCATCTACCGGCGCTGGCCCAACAAGGAGGCCCTGCTGGTCGACGTGGTCAGCCGGCTGGAGGAGCCGATCCCGGCCCCCACCGGCCGCGGCGCCCGCGACGACCTGATCGCGATGGTCGACTACATCCGCCGGCGGGGCCTGGCCAAGCGCACCCGCTGGGTGCTCAAGGCGGCGCTCGGGCAGATGCAGGCCCTGCCGGAGCTGCACAACGCGTACCGGGAGCGGGTGATCAGGCCGCGCCGCGAGGTCGGGATCCTCGCGATCCGGCAGGCCGTCGCCGAGGGCCTGATCCGCGACGACCTCGACGTGGAGCTGCTCGGCGACCTGCTGATGGGGCCGATCCTCTACCGCAGCATCCTCTCGGACGACACCGACCTGGAGGACCCGGACCTGTCCCGCAAGCTGGTCGACTGCGTGCTCGAGGGCATCGCGCGCCGCTGAGGTTCACTCCTTCGTGTCCGACGTGGCCTGGCTCACCAAAGCGGGCCACGCCGGAACCCGCTCCCGGGGCCGCGCGTCTGTCCCGGCATAGGCTGAGCCGGGTATCCGATCAAACCGGCACCAGTCCGGCGCCGCGCCCGTACCCCCACGGACCGGACACCGGGCCGGCGACGGCACGAGCGACGGGAGCCACGGCATGGCGCAGGCGGACAGCACCGAACGGACCACGGCCCGTGGCGGTGCGGGCGCGGCGGCCGGCCGTACCGGCGGCTTCCTCGGCCTGCGGCACTGGGGCCGGAACGCCCGCGGCTCCGGCACCTGGCGGCGCGGGCTGCTCATCGCCCTGCTGGCCCTGCTCACCGGCGTGCTGCTGGGCTGCCACGCCCAGGTGCCCAACAGCGTCGGCAACCTCGGCAGCCTGCTGGAGACCTTCCTGCCCTGGGTGGGCCTGGCCGTCCCGGTGCTGCTGGTGCCCGCGCTGCTGCGCCGCTCCGCCACCGCGCTGCTCGCCCTGCTGGTGCCCGCCGTGCTGTGGGTCAACCTGTTCGGCGGGCTGGTGTCCGACAAGAGCGGCGGCCAGGGCGACTGGACGGTGGTCAGCCACAACGTCGAGGCGGGCAACACCGACGTGCCGGGCACCATCCGCGGCCTGGTGGCCTCGGGCGCCCAGATCGTCGCCCTCCAAGAGCTGGCCGGCAACCAGCTGCGGACGTACGAGACCGGGCTCGCCGGGGCGTACCCGTACCACACCGTGGAGGGGACGGTCGGGCTCTGGTCGAAGTACCCGATCGGCGACGTCTCCCCGGTGGACCTGAAGATCGGCTGGACCAGGGCCTTCCGGGCCCACGTCACCACCCCGCAGGGCCCGCTCGCGGTGTACGTCGCCCACCTGCCGTCCGTCCGGCTCAAGGCCGAGGGCGGGTTCACCGTCCACCAGCGGGACGTCAGCGCCCAGGCGCTCGGCGACGCGATCCAGGCCGAGCCGGTGAAGAAGGTCCTGCTGCTCGGCGACCTCAACGGCACCATGAACGACCGCAGCCTGGCACCGGTCACCTCGCAGATGCGCTCGGCCCAGGGCGCGGCCGGGGACGGCTTCGGCTTCAGCTGGCCCGCGGCGTTCCCGATGGCGCGGATCGACCAGATCATGAGCAAGGGCGGGCTCAAGCCGGTGGACTCCCGCACCCTGCCCCGGGACGGCAGCGACCACCTCGCGGTGGCCGCCACCTACCGGTTCCAGTGATCCCTAGGGCGTGTCTGACGATTCCCGCCGGGCGCGCGACGCTCCCCCAGCCTTCGGCCGGGAGGTACCCCCAGGGCACAAGCGCACCTCGCCGCGTTGTCGTCGGTCGCCGATGGCCCCCAGCCTTCGGCCGGGAGGTGCCCCCACCGCATGGACTCCCTCCTCCGCCTTGCGATGCACGCACCCCAACGCCGCGCGCTGATCCGACGCGAATCGTCAGACACGCCCTAGCCGCGGCGCCAGCGGTTGGTGATCGGCAGCCGGCGGTCCCGGCCGAAGTTCTTGACCGAGATCTTCGGGCCCGGCGGGTACTGGCGCCGCTTGTACTCCGCGGTGTCGACCAGCCGGACCACCCGGTCCACCACGGCCGGGTCGAAGCCCGCCGCGACGATCGCGTCCCGGCCCTCGTCGCCCTCGATGTAGCGGTCCAGCACGCTGTCCAGCAGGTCGTAGTCGGGCAGCGAGTCGGCGTCCACCTGGTCCGGCCGCAGCTCGGCGGACGGCGGCTTGCTGATCGTGTTCTCCGGGATCGGCGGCACCTCGCCGCGCCGCCCGGCCTCCTCGTTGCGCCAGCGGGCGAGGCGGAAGACCAGCGACTTGTAGACGTCCTTGATCGGGCCGTAGGCGCCCACCGAGTCGCCGTACAGGGTCGAGTAGCCGACCGCCAGCTCGCTCTTGTTGCCGGGCGCGAGCACGATGTGCCCCTCCTGGTTGGAGATCGCCATCAGCAGGGTGCCGCGCAGCCGGGACTGCAGGTTCTCCTCGGCCAGGCCGGTCAGTTCGACGGCGCCCAGGTAGGCGTCGAACATCGGGGCGATGGAGACGGTCCGGAAGTGCAGCCCGGTGCGGCGGGCCAGCTCGGCCGCGTCGTCCCGGGAGTGCTGGGAGGAGTAGCGGCTGGGCATCGAGACGCAGTGCACGTTCCCGGCGCCGAGCGCGTCCACCGCGATCGCGGCCACCAGCGCCGAGTCGATGCCGCCGGACAGGCCGATCAGCACCGACCGGAAGCCGTTCTTGACCACGTACGCCCGGGTGCCGGAGACCAGCGCGGCCCAGATCTCGGCCTCGTCGGACAGCCGCGGCGCGACGCCGGCGGCGGCGGGCGGGCCGACCGGGACCGGGGCCGGTTCGTCGCCCAGCTCGGTCCGGACCAGGTGCAGCCCGTCGCTCAGCAGCAGACCGTCGGTGTGGTCGCTGCTCGCGGCCGGCAGGTCGAGGTCCAGCAGCACCAGGTGCTCCTCGAACTGCGGTGCGCGGGCCAGGACTTCACCGTCCGCGCCGACCACGATCGAGTCGCCGTCGAAGACCAGCTCGTCCTGGCCGCCGACCATGTTGACGTACGCCAGGGTGCAGCCGGCCTCGGCCGCGCGCCGCTGCACCAGCTCCAGCCGCTGGTCGTCCTTGTTCCGCTCGTACGGGGAGCCGTTGACCACCAGCAGCAGTCCGGCCCCGGCCTCGCGGGCGGCGCTGACCCGGCCGCCGTCCTGCCAGATGTCCTCGCAGATCGCCAGCGCCACGTCCACCCCGTGCAGCCGCAGCACCGGCAGCTGGTCGCCGGGGACGAACCAGCGGAACTCGTCGAAGACGCCGTAGTTGGGCAGGTGGTGCTTGGCGAAGCGGGTGAGCACCTCGCCCCGGTGCAGCACCGCGGCGCAGTTCTGCGGCGAGCCGGCCGGGCGGCCGAAGCGCGGCGAGGCGTGCTCGGAGCGCCCGAGGTAGCCGACCACCACCGGCACCTCGCCCAGCCCGTCGTCGGCCAGCCGGCCCGCCAGCTCCACCAGGGCGCCGCGCGAGGCCTCGACGAAGGAGCCGCGCAGCGCGAGGTCCTCGACCGGGTAGCCGGTCAGGGCCATCTCGGGGAACGCGACCAGCTGGGCGCCGGCCTCCACGGCCTGCTTGGTCCAGCGCACCACCTCATCGCTGTTGCGGGCGAGGTCACCGACCCAGGGGTCGATCTGGCTCAGGGCGAGACGGAGATTGGGCATGCTCGAAGTCTAATCGTCTAACTGACGCAATGTCCCGTGCAGGTGCTCCGAAGGCGAGCGCCAGGGGGGTCGCCCCTGCCGTACCGCGGCGTGATCGGCCATGATGGGGGCAATCGCTCCATCAGGTCGTTCGGGGGCCTTCCGGGCGTAACACGAGCGTAAAGAGCAGAGGTGAGACTGTCCCCATGGGCAAGCAGCAGCAGTTCGTGCTTCGGACGCTCGAAGAGCGTGACATCCGGTTCGTCCGGCTGTGGTTCACCGATGTGCTCGGGTTCCTCAAGTCGGTCGCGGTGGCGCCGGCCGAGTTGGAACAGGCCTTCGAGGAGGGCATCGGGTTCGACGGCTCGGCGATCGAGGGATTCGCCCGGGTGTACGAGTCCGACATGATCGCCAAGCCGGATCCGACCACCTTCCAGATCCTGCCGTGGCGCTCGGAGACCCCGGGCACCGCCCGGATGTTCTGCGACATCCTGATGCCGGACGGCTCACCCTCCTACGCCGACCCCAGGTTCGTGCTCAAGCGCACCCTGGAGAAGGCCTCCGACCTGGGCTTCACCTTCTACACCCACCCCGAGATCGAGTTCTTCCTGCTGAAGAACCTGCCCGGCGACGGCACCGCGCCGATCCCCGCCGACCAGTCCGGCTACTTCGACCACACCCCGCGCGGGGTGGGCCACGACTTCCGCCGCCAGGCGATCACCATGCTGGAGTCGATGGGCATCTCGGTCGAGTTCTCGCACCACGAGGGCGCCCCCGGCCAGCAGGAGATCGACCTGCGCTACGCCGACGCGCTGTCCACCGCCGACAACATCATGACCTTCCGCCTGGTCATGAAGGAGGTCGCGCTGGAGCAGGGCGTGCACGCGAGCTTCATGCCCAAGCCGTTCTCCGAGCACCCCGGCAGCGGCATGCACACCCACGTCTCGCTGTTCGAGGGCGACCGCAACGCCTTCCACGAGTCCGGCGCCGAGTACCAGCTCTCCAAGGTCGGCAGATCGTTCATCGCCGGCCTGCTGAAGCACGCCGCCGAGACGGCCGCCGTCACCAACCAGTGGGTGAACTCCTACAAGCGGATCTGGGGCGGCTCCCAGCGCACCGCCGGCGCCGGCGGCGAGGCCCCCTCGTACATCTGCTGGGGCCACAACAACCGCTCGGCGCTGATCCGGGTGCCGATGTACAAGCCGGGCAAGCAGGGCTCCACCCGGATCGAGGTCCGCTCCCTGGACACCGGCTGCAACCCGTACCTCGCCTACGCCGTCACCCTCGCCGCCGGCCTCAAGGGCATCGAGGAGGGCTACGAGCTCCCGCCCGGCGCCGACGACGACGTGTGGGCGCTGACCGACTCCGAGCGCCGCGCCCTCGGCATCCAGCCGATGCCGCAGAACCTCGGCGAGGCCATCGACCTGATGCAGCGCAGCGAACTGGTCGCCGAGACCCTGGGCGAGCACGTCTTCGACTTCTTCCTGCGCAACAAGCGCCAGGAGTGGGAGGAGTACCGCTCCGAGGTCACCCCGTTCGAGCTGCGGAAGAACCTCCAGGTGCTCTGAGCCCCGACGCGGAGGCTCCTCCGTCCGGCGCAGCGTCGTGTAGGCGCGTAACCTGCCTGCGGGGGCGGACGGACGGAGGGGCCGATGGCGGTGGAGGAGCAGCGGGCCGGGAGCAGGGTCAGCCGGCCCGAGATCAGGCTGGTGCGGCGCGGGTTCACCGATCCCGCGAAGGCGGTCCGGCTGCTGGAGGGCCCCGGCCTGGAGGGCCTGGCCGACGACCCGGTGCTGCTGGACGCGCTCGGCGCCACCGCTGACCCCGACCTCGCGCTGCTGGGCCTGGCCCGGCTGCTGGAGGCCGCCGACCAGGCCGAGCGGCACACCCTGCGCGACACCCTCACCACGTCCAAGCCGCTGCGTGACCGGCTGCTCGGCGTGCTCGGCGTCTCCACCGCGCTCGCCGACCACCTGGCCCGGCACCCGCACGACTGGCACGTGCTGGTCACCTTCGAGCTGCGCGACATGCACCCCGGGCCGGCGGACTTCCGCCGCGCCCTCGCCGAGGGCGTCCGGGGCGGTGACCGCAGCCCGGAGAACGCGCTGCGGGTCGCCTACCGGCGCTGCCTGCTGGCCATCGCCGCCCGCGACCTCACCGGCACCACCGACCTCGCCCAGACCGCCGCCGAACTCGCCGACCTGGCCGGCGCCACCCTGCAGACCGCCCTGGACCTCGCCGCCGAGCAGGACCCGGAGGCCGCCGCGGCCTGTCGGCTCGCCGTGATCGGGATGGGCAAGTGCGGCGGCCGCGAGCTCAACTACGTCTCCGACGTGGACGTCATCTTCGTCGCCGAGCCGCGCGAGGGCGTGGACGAGCAGGCGGCGGTGCGGGCCGCCACCCGGTTGGCCGCCGCGCTCACCCGGCTCTGCTCGGACACCACCGGCGAGGGCACCATCTGGCCGGTGGACGCCAACCTGCGCCCGGAGGGCCGCAACGGCCCGCTGGTGCGCACCCTGGCCAGCCACCTCGCCTACTACCAGCGCTGGGCCAAGACCTGGGAGTTCCAGGCGCTGCTCAAGGCCCGCCCGGTCGCCGGGGACGCCGAGCTGGGCGCCGCGTACGTCGAGGCGCTCGCCCCGATGGTCTGGCAGGCCGCCGCCCGGGAGAACTTCGTCACCGACGTGCAGCAGATGCGCCGCCGGGTGATCGACTCCATCCCGGCCCCCGAGGTCGACCGCCAGCTCAAGCTCGGCCCGGGCGGGCTGCGCGACGTCGAGTTCTCCGTCCAGCTGCTCCAACTGGTGCACGGCCGCACCGACCCGGCGCTGCGCAGCGGCAACACCCTGGAGGCGCTGGCCGCGCTCTCCCGCGGCGGGTACGTCGGCCGGGCGGACGCCGTCTCGCTGGACACCGCCTACCGCTTCCTGCGCTCGCTGGAGCACCGCATCCAGCTGCACCGGCTGCGCCGCACCCACCTGATGCCCACCGCCGAGGAGGACCAGCGCCGCCTCGCCCGCTCGCTCACCGCGCTGATCAACGACGACACCCGCTCCGACCCGGTGGCCGCGCTGCAGCGCGAGTGGAAGCGGCACGCGGTGGAGGTGCGGCGGCTGCACGAGAAGCTGTTCTACCGGCCGCTGCTCGACGCCGTCGCCGAACTGCCCACCGGCGCCGCCGGGTTGACCCCGGACGCGGCCCGGGCCCGGCTGGAGGCACTCGGCTACGCCGACCCGGCCGCCGCCCTGCGGCACATCAGCGCGCTCGCCTCCGGGGTCAGCCGCAAGGCCGCGATCCAGCGCACCCTGCTGCCGGTGCTGCTCGGCTGGTTCGCCGAGTCCGCCGACCCGGACGCCGGGCTGCTCAACTTCCGCCTGGTCTCCGACGCGCTCGGCCGCACCCCCTGGTACCTGCGGCTGCTGCGGGACGAGAGCGCCGCCGCCGAGCAGCTGGCCCGGGTGCTGTCGGCCGGCCGGCTCGCCCCCGACCTGCTGCTGCGCGCCCCCGAGGCGGTGGCCATGCTGGGCGAGCCGCAGGGCCCGGTGCCGCGCGGCCGGGCGGCCCTGCAGTCGGAGATACTGGCCGCCGTCGGCCGGGCCGGGTCCACCGCCGCCGCGGTGGCGGCCGCCCGCTCGGTGCGCCGCCGGGAGCTGTTCCGCACGGCCGCCGCGGACGTGCTCGGCCGGCTCGGGGACGACCCGGCCGAGGCGCTCGACGTCGCCGGGGAGGCGCTCACCGCGCTCAACGCCGCCACCCTCCAGGGCGCGCTGCGCGCCTGCGTGGCGGGCTGGGAGGCCGAGCACGGGGACCTGCCGACCCGGATCGCGGTGATCGCGATGGGCCGCTTCGGCGGCCACGAGCTGGGCTACGGCTCGGACGCGGACGTGCTCTTCGTCCACGAGCCGCTGCTCGGCTCGCTGGAGCAGGAGGCCGCCAAGGCCGCCCAGGCGGTCTGCAACGAGCTGCGCACCCTGCTGGCCGCGCCGTCCACCGAGCCGCCGCTGCTGGTCGACGCCGACCTGAGGCCGGAGGGGCGCAGCGGCCCGCTGGTGCGCACCCTGGCCTCGTACGCGGCGTACTACCGGCGCTGGTCGCACGCCTGGGAGAGCCAGGCGCTGCTGCGGGCCGAGCCGGTGGCCGGGGACGAGGAGCTGGGCACCCGGTTCCGGCAGCTGATCGACCCGCTGCGCTACCCGGGCACCGGGGTGCCGGAGCGGGACCTGGTGGAGATCCGCCGGATCAAGGCGCGGATCGAGGCCGAGCGGCTGCCGCGCGGCGCCGACCCGACCACCCACACCAAGATCGGCCGGGGCGGGCTGGCGGACGTGGAGTGGACGGTGCAGCTGCTCCAGCTGCAGCACGGGCACGAGCTGCCGGGCCTGCGGACCACCCGCACCAGGGCCGCGCTGGCGGCCGCCGTCGCGGGCGGGCTGGTGGAGCCGGCCGACGCGGAGGTGCTGGAGGCGGCGTGGGTGCTGGCCTCCCGGGTGCGCTCCGCGGTGATGCTGGTGCGCGGGCGGCCGGGGGACAGCTTCCCGGGGGAGGCCCGGGAGCTGGCCGGGGTGGCCCGCTACCTCGGGTACGGCGCCGGGCACAGCGGGGAGCTGGTGGACGACTACCGGCGCACCACCCGACGGGCCCGGGCGGTGGTGGACCGGCTGTTCTACGGGGCCGACTGACCGGAGACGCCGACTGACCGGAGACGCGAGAGGGGCCCCCGCCGGGCGGGGGCCCCTCTCGCGTTCACGGACTAGCGGCGGGCGCTGCTGGCCGCCGGTTCGCTCCACTGCTCGGGGACGGTGACCGGCTCCTCGGCCTGCTCCCGGGAGGGTACCTGCGGCAGCTTGTAGACCCACTCGTGGTAGAGCCAGCGGGCGGCCAGGAAGCCCACCGTCAGGCAGATCTCGCCGCCGACGGCGTCCATCCAGAAGTGGTTGGCGGTGGAGATGATGACCACCAGGGTGGCCGCCGGGTACATCAGTCCGAGCACCCGGACCCAGGTCCGGCGGGCCAGGAAGAAGATCGTCAGACCGCACCACATCGACCAGCCGATGTGCATCGAGGGCATCGCCGCGTACAGGTTGGAGACGTGCGCGGCGGGCCCGGAGGCGAAGGAGCCCCAGGTGTGGTGGGCCTGCACGGTGTCGATGAAGCCGCCGTCGGTCATCAGCCGCGGCGGGGCCAGCGGGAAGAAGTAGAAGCCGACCAGGGCGATCCCGGTGGTGACGAACAGCACCGTGCGGGCGGCGACGTAGCGGCCCGGGTGGCTGCGGTAGAGCCAGACCAGCACACCGATGGTGATGATGAAGTGCAGCGTCGCGTAGTAGTAGTTCATCCCGGTGATGAGCCACCCCACGCCGTCCACGGCGTGGTTGATCGAGCGCTCGACCGCGATGCCGAGGTCCTTCTCCAGGTCCCAGATCCAGCGCGCGTGCTTCTGGGCTATCGCTTCCTGCTCCGGGACGGCGTTGCGCACGATCGAGTAGAGCCAGTAGCTGATCCCGATCAGGGCGAGCTCGAACCAGATCCGCGGTCGGGCCGGTGAGCGCCGCTGGTCCCGGATGCGGCCGCGCAGGGCGGCGGTGCGGGACTGGGCGGCACGGGTGGCTCCTTCGGGCAGTCGGGCCGGGCGGGCCTCGGCTGCCTCGGAACCGCCACCGTGGGCCGCGTCGGCGCGCCGGGCGTCGCCTCGCTGGATCTCGGTCGGTTCCCCCATGGACGAGAAGTCTGCCAGACCACTCGTAGCCGTCTGCTCATCCTCTGGAAGTGGATTCTTCACCGGTTGTCCCCCTCCAGGGGTAGGGGGCGGATCCCACCGGGGTAGGGGGTGCGATCTGATCTGGGGGTTACCGGTGGGACGGACATACGTCCCATTGTCACGCGCTCGGCCGTCCGGACGTAACCGGGGTCCTCGGGCGGGCCGGTGGCCTGGATTTTCCCGGCACGAAACGCTTTCTGCATCTTGCTGAAACATATTGCAGGCCGCTAGCTTCCTGGGAAATCGATCGCCCCTTCCCCTAAGGGAGCCCTCAGTGGCCGATACGCCGCTCCGCCCCCGACGGAGCACCGCCCGACGGAGCCCCGGCCGTCGCGGTCCCGCCCGCAGACCCGGCCGCACGGCCGTCCTGCTGGCCGCCGCGCTGACCGCCGCCACCCTCGGCAGCGCCCCCGCGGCCCTCGCCGCCGCCCCGCCTGCCCCGCCCTCGGACGCCGCCCTGGCGGCCACCGCCGGGCGGCACGACCTCACCCGCGAGCAGTTCTACTTCGTCCTGCCCGACCGCTTCGCCAACGGCGACACCGCCAACGACAGCGGCGGCATCACCGGCGGACGGCTGGACAACGGCCTCGACCCGACCGACAAGGGCTTCTACCACGGCGGCGACCTGGCCGGCCTGATCCAGAAGCTCGACTACGTCCAGAACCTCGGCACCACCGCGATCTGGCTCGCCCCCATCTTCAAGAACAAGCCGGTGCAGGGCAGCGGGGCCGACGCGTCGGCCGGCTACCACGGGTACTGGATCACCGACTTCACCCAGGTCGACCCGCACTTCGGCACCAACGAGCAGCTCAAGGAGCTGATAGCCAAGGCGCACGCGCGCGGCATGAAGGTCTTCTTCGACGTCATCACCAACCACACCGCCGACGTCATCGACTACGCCGAGCAGCAGCACGCCTACCGCTCCACCGGCGCCTACCCGACCCTCGACGCGGACGGCAACCCGGTCGACGAGACCGCGACCGCCGACGCGCGGGCCCCCTGGCCGAAGACCACCAAGGACTCCTTCCCCTACACCCCGGTCTTCCGCACCCCGGCCGACGCGACCGCCAAGAGCCCGTCCTGGCTCAACGACCCGGCGCTGTACCACAACCGGGGCGACTCGACCTTCGTCGGCGAGTCCGCCACCGAGGGCGACTTCAACGGCCTGGACGACCTCGACACCCAGAACCCCCGGGTGGTCAAGGGCTTCGAGCAGGTCTACCAGCAGTGGGTCAAGGACGCCGGGGTGGACGGCTTCCGGATCGACACCGTCAAACACGTCGACATGGCCTTCTGGCAGCAGTGGGCGCCCGCACTCAAGGACTTCGCCGCCAAGCAGGGCAACAAGAAGTTCTTCATGTTCGGCGAGGTCTACTCCGGCGACCCGGCCGTCACCTCGCCCTACGTCACCAAGGGCAAGCTCCAGGCCACCCTGGACTTCCCGTTCCAGGGCGCCGCGCGCTCCTACGTCTCCCAGGGCGGCTCGGCGCAGAACCTCGCCGACGTCTACGGCCAGGACTACCGCTACACCAGCGCCGACAGCGACGCCTACGAGCTGCCGACCTTCCTCGGCAACCACGACATGGGCCGCTTCGGCTCCTTCCTGCTCGCCGACAACCCCGGCGCCGACGACGCCACCCTGCTGAAGAAGGACCGGCTCGGCAACGAGCTGCAGTTCCTCACCCGCGGCCAGCCCGTCGTCTACTACGGCGACGAGCAGGGCTTCACCGGCGCGGGCGGCGACAAGGACGCCCGGCAGGACATGTTCGCCTCCAAGACGCCCTCGTACAACAGTGACCGGGTGCTCGGCGGCCCCTCCGGACCGGCCGACCGCTACGGGCAGGGCGGCGAGCTCTACCAGGGCATCGCCGGACTGGCCGCGCTGCGCCGCGACAACCCGGCGCTCGCCGACGGCGCCCAGATCCAGCGCTACGCCGCCGACGGCGTGGGCGTCTACGCCTTCTCCCGGATCGACGCCGGGCAGCAGGTCGAGTACCTGGTGGCGGTCAACAACGCCACCGAGGCGAAGACCGTCACGCTGGACACCTTCTCGGCGGGGATGGGCTTCGACCCGATCTACCCCGCGACCGGACCGCGGCTCACCAGCGGCGCCGACCGCAAGGTGACCGTCACCGTCCCGGCGCTGTCCTCGGTGGTGCTCAAGGCGGGGGCCGAGCTCGCCGCCGTGAACGCCGCACCGCAGCTGTCGGTGCAGCCGCCGGCGGACGGCTCGACCGGGCTCGTGACGATCGGGGCGAAGGCGGACGGCGGCGGCTTCAACCGCGTGACGTTCGCCGCGCAGACCGGCAACGGGCCGTGGCAGACGCTCGGCACCGCCGACACGGGCAAGTCCGGCTCCGACGGCCAAAGACTCTTCGCGGTCACCCAGGACCTGAGCGCCGTCGCCCCCGGCACGGTCGTCCGGTACAAGGCCGTCGTCCAGGACTCCAGCGGCCACCTGCGCTCCGCCACCGCGAGCTTCACCACCGGCACCCCCGCCCCCAAGCCGGTGCCCACCGCCGGCGCCCGCCCGTACGCCGTCGTCCACTACAACCGGCCGGACGGGAACTACGACGGCTGGAACCTCTACGCCTGGGGCGACCTCGCCGACGGCGAGGGCACCAGCTGGCCGGCCGGGCACCCCTTCACCGGGCGGGACGCGTACGGCGCCTTCGCGTACGTGCGGCTCAAGCCCGGCGCCTCCGACCTCGGCTTCATCGTCGAGAAGAACGGCGTCAAGGACGTGGACGCCGACCGCCACCTCGACCTGGGCGCCACCGGCGAAGTGTGGCTGAAGCAGGGCGACCCGACCGTCCGCACCGCGAACCCCGGCCCCACCAGCACCCCGCCCGCCGGCACCGCCGTCATCCACTACAACCGGGCCGACGGCAACTACGACGGCTGGGGCCTGCACGACTGGACCGGCGCCGCCACCCCCACCGACTGGGGCAAGCCGCTGCAGCCGGTGCGCCGCGACGCCTTCGGCGCCGTCTTCGAGGTGCCGCTCGCCCCGGGGGCGACCAGCCTCAGCTACATCCTGCACAACGGCAACGACAAGGACCTGCCCGCCGACCAGTCGCTGGACTTCGCCGTCAACGGCAGGGAGGTGTGGATCCTCGGCGGCCGTGAGGGCTACCTGCTGCCGCAGAACCCGGCCGCCGCCTCGCAGTTGGACCTCGGCAGCGCCAAGGCCCAGTGGATCGACGCGCGGACCGTCGTCGTCCCGGCGAACTACGGCGCCACCGACCAGGCCCTGGCCGGCGGCACCAGCGCCCAGCTGGTCTACGACCCCGAGGGCGGTATCCGCACCGACAAGGGCGTGCTGACCAAGCCCGGGAAGTGGATCCGCCTCACCCCCGTCGCGGGCGGGCTGACCGACGCCCAGAAGGCGAAGTACCCGCACCTGGCGGGCTACCGGGCCTTCACCGTGGACGCCCGGGACACCGCGCGCGTCCCGGCGGCGCTGCGCGGCCAGCTGCTGTTCACCGAACACCTGCCCAGCGGCGCCGTGCTGGCCGGCACCGGGGTCCAGACCCCGGGCGTGCTGGACGACCTGTACGCCCGCCGTACCGGCAAGGTGGACTTCGGCCCGGCCTACTACGACGGCAAGGTCGCGCTCTCGCTCTGGGCGCCGACCGCGCAGCAGGTGTCCGTCCAGGTCTTCGACAGCGCCACCGGGGGCACCCCGAGGACGCTGCCGCTGAAGCTGGACGACGAGACCGGCGTGTGGGAAGTCGTCCGGGACAAGAAGGAGTTGGACGGCAAGTACTACCTGTACCAGGTGAAGGTCTGGGCGCCCTCGGTGCAGCAGCTGGTGGTCAACACCGTCACCGACCCGTACTCGGTGGCGCTCGCCACCGACTCCAAGCGCAGCCTGGTCGCCGACCTGGACGCCAAGGAGCTCAAGCCGCCGGGCTGGGACGACCAGGCCCGCCCGCAGGCCGTCCCGCCCGCGCAGCAGCAGATCCAGGAACTCCACGTCCGGGACTTCTCGGTGGAGGACACCACCGTCCCGGAGGCCGAGCGCGGCACCTACCTGGCGTTCACCGAGTCGGACTCGGCCGGGATGAAGCACCTGCGGGACCTCGCCAAGGCCGGGGTGACCACGGTCCACCTGCTGCCGACCTTCGACATCGCCACCATCCACGAGAACCGGGCGGACCAGAAGCTGCCCGCCTGCGACCTCAAGTCCCTTCCCCCGGACGGCCCGAAGCAGCAGGAGTGCGTGGCGGCCGTCGCCGCCGACGACGCTTACAACTGGGGCTACGACCCGCTGCACTACAACGTGCCGGAGGGCTCGTACGCGACCGACCCGAACGGGACGGCGCGCACGGTGCAGTTCCGGCGGATGGTCCAGGCGATGCACGCGGCCGGGCTGCGGGTGGTGCTGGACGTGGTCTACAACCACACCGCCGCCAGCGGCCAGGCCGACCACTCGGTGCTCGACAAGGTGGTGCCCGGCTACTACCAGCGGCTGGACGCCGACGGCAAGGTGACCACGGACAGCTGCTGCGCCGACACCGCGCCCGAACACGCCATGATGAACCGGCTGGTCGTCGACTCGGTGACGCTGTGGGCCCGGGAGTACCAGGTCGACGGCTTCCGCTTCGACCTGATGGGCCTGGACCCGAAGTCCACCATGCTGGACGTGCAGGCGGCGCTGCGGAGGATGACGCCCGAGTCGGACGGCGTGGACGGCAAGAACGTCTTCCTCTACGGCGAGGGCTGGAACTTCGGCACCGTCGCGAACAACGCCCGGTTCGAGCAGGCCACCCAGGCCAACATGGCCGGCACCGGCATCGCCACCTTCGACGACCGGTTCCGCGACGCCGCCCGCGGCGGCAACTTCATGCTGGGCTCCGCGCCGCAGCAGGGCTTCGCCTCGGGCCTGTACACCGATCCCAACGGCTCGGCCGCGAACGGCGGTCCGCAGGAGCAGAAGGCCCGGCTGCTGCACCAGATGGACCAGCTGAAGGTCGGGCTCACCGGCAACCTGGCCGGCTACTCCTTCACCGACAGCTCGGGGAAGGCCGTCACCGGCGCCCAGGTCGACTACAACGGCTCCCCGACCGGGTACGCGGCGAAGCCGGGCGAGGCGGTGGAGTACGTGGACGCCCACGACAACACCGACCTGTTCGACGCGCTCGCGTACAAGCTGCCGACCACCACCGCGCCCGCCGACCGGGCCCGGATGCAGGCGCTCGGGCTGTCGCTGACCGCGCTCACCCAGGGTGCGGGCTTCGCCCAGGCCGGCAGCGACCTGCTGCGCTCCAAGTCGCTGGACTCCAACTCCTACGACTCGGGCGACTGGTTCAACGCGATCCACTGGCCCAATCCATTGACGGGGGCCTCGCAGGGCAACGGCTGGGGCCGCGGCCTGCCGCCGGCCAAGGACAACCAGGAGCTCTGGCCGACCGCCGGGCCGCTGCTGGCGAACCCGCGGCTGACGGTGGGGGCGGCCGACATCCGGGCGACCAGTGCGCAGTACCAGGAGTTCCTGCGGATCAAGCAGTCCTCGCCGCTGTTCTCGCTGCCGACCCTGGCCGAGGTCCAGCAGCGGCTGTCGTACCCGCTCTCCGGCACGCCCGGTGAGACGCCCGGGGTGATCACCCTGCACCTGGACGGCACCGGGCTGGCCGGGGCGGCGAAGGGCTTCACGGTGGTCTTCAACGCCACGCCCACCGCGCAGGCGCAGACCGTGGCCGCGCTGCAGGGGACGAGCCAGGCGCTGCACCCCGTCCAGGCGGGCGGGGTGGACCGGGTGGTGCAGCAGTCCGGCTTCGACCCCGCGACCGGGACGTTCACCGTGCCGGGTCGCACCGTGGCGGTGTTCGTGCAGGGTTGATCCCGTCGGACCCGACTCCCGGGCCCCGCACCGCCGTTCGGGCGGGGCGGGGCCCGGTTCCGTTCCGGCCGGGGAATGGCCGGAAACCGGCGGTGGCACGGCCGGAACTGTGACGTGCCGCCCGGAGGCGGCGCTGCCGGGCGCCCGCCGGGGCGGGGGGCGGCCCTGACCGCTGGTCAGTCACCTCCGGTGGTGATCGAACTTTGCCGGGGGCATGAAAACCGTGTTCAAGACCTGGTCATGCCGTAACACAACTGACTAAGCGTTGTGCATACGGTTTCGGTAAATAATCGGCCAATCGGTGGCATGCATCTGTCATTAACGGCGCGTTTGCTGCCACGATTCCTCCGGCTGCAGACGAGGGGGCCCCACCCCCCGGTGCAGCTGCCCCAGTTCAGGTGCAGCGCGTCCCGACCTGCGAACGAAACCCCTGCACGACGTGCGAGCACGGCAGAGCACGGCAGAGCACCGCAATGCACCGCAATGCACCGCAGAGCACCGCACCGCAGAGCACGGCAGAGCACCGCAACGCACGGCAACCGCACCCCCGTTGCACCCGACGGGGGCCCCCACTGCGCCGCAACCGCGGCCCAGGTTCTGTCCACCGCGCACGCCGGGTCGATCCACTCGGCGCGCCGGTCGGAAAAGGAGTCCGCATGTCACGTCACGCCCACGTCCGGAAGGCGGCGGTCGTCATGGCCGCCACCACGGCGCTGCTGGTCACCGGCATACCGGTGATCGCGCAGGCGGCCCCGGACGCGCCGACCGCCGTCGCCACCCAGCAGGCCAGCCGGGCCGCGCTGATCGCCTCGGCGAACCAGCAGACCACCTCCCTGGCCCAGGCGCTCGGCCTGGACGGCAAGGAGCAGCTGGTCACCAAGGACGTCGTCCAGGACGCCAACGGCGGTCGTCACCTGCGGTACGAGCGCACCTACGCCGGACTCCCCGTCCTCGGCGGCGACCTGATCGTCCACCAGGACGCCGCCGGCGCCACCAAGAGCGTGACCAAGGCCAGCGAGGCCAACCTCGCCGGCGTCGACACCGCCCCCGCCGTGGCCGCGCCGAAGGCCCAGGAGGCCGCGCTCGCCACCGAGCAGGGCACCGCCGAGGGCGCGCCCCGGCTGGTCGTCTGGGCCGCCGACGGCACCCCGAAGCTCGCCTGGGAGACCGTGGTCAACGGCCGCGAGTCCGACGGCACCCCGAGCAAGCTGCACGTCGTCACCGACGCCAAGACCGGTGCCGTGCTCAGCAAGGCCGACGGCATCAAGCGCGGCACCGGCACCGGCGTCTTCGTCGGCACCGTCCCGCTGACCACCACCCAGAGCGGCTCCACCTACTCGCTCAAGGACGCCACCCGCGGCGGCCAGTACACCACCGACATGGCCAACGGCACGTCCGGCAACGGCACGCTGTTCTCCAAGTCCTCCGACACCTGGGGCAACGGCCAGGCCAGCAACCGCGAGTCGGCCGCCGTCGACGCCCAGTACGGCGCCGCCGCCACCTGGGACTTCTACAAGAACACCTTCGGCCGCAGCGGCATCAAGAACGACGGCGTCGGCGCGATGAGCCGGGTCCACTACGACACCGGCTACACCAACGCGTTCTGGGACGACGGCTGCTTCTGCATGACCTACGGCGACGGCTCGGGCGACACCCACCCGCTCACCGAGATCGACGTCTCCGGCCACGAGATGAGCCACGGCGTCACCTCGGCCACCGCCAACCTGAACTACTCGGGTGAGTCCGGCGGCCTCAACGAGGCGACCTCCGACATCATGGGCACCGGCGTCGAGTTCTACGCCAACCTGCCCTCCAACCCGCCGAACTACTGGATCGGCGAGCTGATCAACCTCAACGGCAACGGCACGCCGCTGCGCTACATGGACAAGCCCTCCAAGGACGGCACCTCGGCCGACTCCTGGTACTCGGGCGTCGGCAACCTGGACGTGCACTACTCGTCCGGCGTGGCCAACCACTTCTTCTACCTGCTGTCCGAGGGCAGCGGCGCGAAGACCATCAACGGCTTCAACTACAACAGCCCGACGGTCAACAACATCACCGTCTCCGGCATCGGCCGCGACAAGGCGCTGCAGGTCTGGTACAAGGCGCTGACCGCCTACATGACCTCCACCACCGACTACGCCGCCGCCCGCACCGCGACCCTGAACGCGGCCACCGACCTGTACGGCGCCAACAGCGCCGAGTACAACGCGGTCGCCACCGCCTGGGCCGCCGTGAACGTCGGCTCGCTGCCCAACCCGGGCGGCGTCAGCGTCACCAGCCCGGGCAACCAGTCCACCGCGGTGGGCGGCTCGGTCAACCTGCAGATCAAGGCCTCGGGCGGGACGGCCCCGCTGTCCTACTCGGCCACCGGGCTGCCGGCGGGCCTGGCCATCAACGCCTCCACCGGTGTGATCACCGGTTCCCCGACCGCCGCGGGCAGCTCCAACGTGACGGTCACGGTGAAGGACTCGGCCGGCAAGTCCGGCACCACCAGCTTCACCTGGACGGTCACCGGCGGTGGCGGCGGCTCCTGCACCCCGGCCCAGCTGCTGGGCAACCAGGGCTTCGAGACCGGCACGGCGGCGCCGTGGACGGCTTCGAGCGGTGTGATCGACAACGGTTCCTCCGAGCCGGCCCACAGCGGCAGCTGGAAGGCCTACCTGGACGGCTACGGCAGCACCCACACCGACACGCTGTCCCAGACGGTCAGCATCCCGGCGGGCTGCAAGGCGACGCTGAGCTTCTGGCTGCACATCGACACCGCCGAGACCGGCACCACGGCGTACGACAAGCTGACCGTGGCGGTGAACGGCACCACGCTGAAGACCTACTCCAACGTGGACGCCGCGGCCGGCTACCAGCAGCGCACCTTCGACCTCTCCGCCTACGCGGGCCAGACGGTCACCCTGAAGTTCACCGGCACCGAGGACTCCTCGCTGCAGACCAGCTTCGTGATCGACGACACCTCCATCCAGACCGGCTGAGGTCGCACCGGCTCCTGACGGACCGGTGAACCAGGACAGGTGAGGGGCCCGGCGGCTACGGCTGCCGGGCCCCTTGTCGTGCTCGGGTTCGGGCCCCGGTTCGTGCTCCGGTTCGTGCCCCGGTTCGTGTCGATGCAGAAACGAATCTCCTGGGACCTTGACGGCCTGTTCCGGTCGCCCTAGGTTCAGCGCTGCAAGTTTCCGGCAAGTTACAGAAGCTTCTTGCAGGCTTCACCCCGGCTGCCCCCACCCCAGCCACCCCCAGGAGACAACGTGGTCACCACCCCCACCGGCCGGCCCACCCGCCGGCCCGCCCGCACGGCCGGAGCGCTCGCCGCCTCGGCGGCGCTCGCCCTCTCGCTCGGCACCGCCGTCGGCACCCCCGCCGCCCAGGCCGCCCCGCCCGCGAACAACGGCAAGGACGTCACCGCCACCCTCTTCGAGTGGCGCTTCGACTCGGTCGCCCAGGCCTGCACCACGACCCTCGGCCCGAAGGGCTACGGCTTCGTCGAGGTCTCGCCGCCGCAGGAGCACATCCAGGGTTCGCAGTGGTGGACCTCGTACCAGCCGGTCAGCTACAAGATCGCCGGGCGGCTCGGCGACCGCACGTCCTTCAAGAACATGGTCGACACCTGCCACGCGGCCGGGGTCAAGGTGATCGCCGACGCGGTCGTCAACCACATGACGGCCGGCTCCGGCACCGGCACCGGCGGCACCGCGTACACCAAGTACAACTACCCCGGCACCTACCAGGACCAGGACTTCCACACCTGCCGCCAGCCGATCTCCAACTACCAGGACCGCACCAACGTGCAGGACTGCGAGCTGGTCAACCTGGCCGACCTGGACACCGGCAGCGCCTACGTCCAGACCACCATCGCCCACTACCTGGACGACCTCGGCTCGCTCGGCGTCGACGGCTACCGGATCGACGCCGCCAAGCACATCGCCGCCACCGAACTCGCCGCGATCAAGGCCCGGATGGCCAACCCCAACGCCTACTGGGTGCAGGAGGTCATCTACGGCGCGGGCGAGCCCATCCAGCCCTCCGAGTACACCGGCAACGGCGACGTCGACGAGTTCCGGGTCGGCACCGACCTCAAGCGCGTCTTCACCAGCGACAAGCTCGCCAACCTCAGCAACTGGGGCGCCTCCTGGGGCTACCTGCCGAGCAACCAGGCGCGCAGCTTCGTCGACAACTGGGACACCGAGCGCAACGGCTCCACCCTCAACTACACCTACGGCAACACCTACACCCTGGCCAACGTCTTCTTGCTGGCCTCGACCTACGGCTCGCCCAACGTCTACTCGGGCTACGGCTTCACCAACAACGACGACGGCCCGCCCAACGGCGGCACCGTCAACGCCTGCTACCAGGACGGCTGGAACTGCACCCACGCCTGGCGGCAGATCGCCAACATGGTCGGCTTCCGCAACGCCGTCGCGGGCACCGGGGTGACCGACTGGTGGTCCAACGGCAACAACGCGATCGCCTTCGGCCGCGGCAACCGGGGCTACGTCGCGATCAACCACGAGAGCGGCGCGATCACCCAGACCTTCCAGACCGGGCTCCCGGCCGGGACGTACTGCGACGTCCAGCACGGCGACCCGCAGCCCGGCGGCGGCTGCACCGGCCCGACGTACCAGGTCGGCGCCAACGGGCAGTTCACCGCGACGGTCGGCGCGGGCGACGCGGTCGCGCTGTACGTCCAGCCCGGCACGGCCGCCTCCGGCGCCTCCTTCAACGTCAACGCGACCACCGCGTACGGGCAGAACCTCTACGTGGCCGGCGACGCCGCGGCGCTCGGCGGCTGGGACCCGGCCAAGGCGCTGCCGCTCTCCTCGGCCGGGTACCCGGTCTGGTCGCTCGCGCTCTCGCTGCCGGCCGGCACGTCCTTCCAGTACAAGTACCTGCGCAAGGACGCGAGCGGGGCGGTGACCTGGGAGTCCGGCGCCAACCGGACGGCGACCGCGCCGGGCTCGGGGAACGTCACGCTGAACGACACCTGGCGCCCGTAGCGCCCTGCTCATCGGCCCCCGGGGACCCCGTCAGCCCACGGCTGACGGGGGTCCCTCGGTGAGCGGCCGTGCCGCTTCGAACCTCCCGGGAGGGGGTGGCGCCATCGGGGGATTCGGGCTAGCCGCGCCCGACGTACGGCATGGCCGTCGCCATCACCGTGGCGAACTGCACATTGGCCTCCAGCGGCAGCGCGGCCATGTGCCGGACGGTGCGGGCCACGTCCGCCACGTCCATGGTCGGCTCCGGCGCGATCCGGCCGTCCGCCTGCCGCACCCCCGTGCCCATCGCGGCCGTCATGTCGGTGGCCGCGTTGCCGATGTCGATCTGGCCGCAGGCGATCCGGTACGGGCGGCCGTCCAGGGAGAGCGACTTGGTCAGGCCGGTGACCGCGTGCTTCGTCGCGGTGTAGGCGATCGACTGCGGGCGCGGGACGTGCGCGGAGATCGAGCCGTTGTTGATGATCCGGCCGCCCTGCGGGGACTGGGCCTTCATCTGCCGGAAGGCGGCCCGGGCGCAGAGGAAGGCACCGGTCAGATTGAGGTCGACCACGGCCCGCCAGTCCTCGACCGACAGTTCCTCGACCGGGACGGCCGGGCCGAAGGTCCCGGCGTTGTTGAACAGCAGGTCCACCCGGCCGTGCCGCTCGACGGCCGTCGCGAACAGCGCGTCCACCGCGACCGGGTCGGTGACGTCGGTCGGCGCCACCGTGGCGGGCAGCACACCCGCCGGGAAGGCGTCGGCCGTCCCGCGCAGCTGCTCGGCCCGGCGGCCGGCCAGCACCAGCCGCCAGCCGGCCGCGGCCAGCTCCACCGCGACGGCCCGGCCGACGCCGCTCCCGGCTCCGGTGACGACGGCGATCTGTTCGAGCATGACGCTCTCCTCGGTGGCTCGGTGGCTCGGTACCGGTACGGTCACACTCTGCCCGGGCGCCGCCGGGGAGCGTGCTGAGGCGATCGTTCCGGACGCGCGGGCCGCCGTCACTGGGCAAAGCGCCCAAAATCCGGACGGCCGGGCGGCCCGGCGACTGTGCCCCCCGCCGTACGGCCCCCGTCGTCCGGCGGGCGTGGTGAAGGCCTTTACCTGATCGCGAACAAACATTGGATTTCCGGTGGCCACCTCGCAACCGGCCGACCCCGGGCCACGTCATAAGATCGCAGGAAGGCGCGCCTCCGCGAAGGACGGCGCACCATCGCTCCGGGGACCGCACAGCGCCCGCGACCCCGGGCCTGTCCGGCCCCACCGGGGGGCCGCCGCCCGGTCAGACGGACCGGGCGCGACATCGGTCGGAGAGTCCTCACCGTGCTTAGGCAGTCGTCCCGTTCCCGTGCCGTCCTGACCGGCGCCGCCGTGCTCACCCTGGCCGCCTCGCTCGCGGCCTGCGGAGGGTCCGACGGCGGGAAGGGCAACAGCTCCTCGGCCGACGGCACCCCGGCTGCGACCGGCGGCCCGGGCAGCCCGAGCGCCACGGGCAGCGCCGTCCCCGGGACGCCCACCGCCGAGCAGCCCACCCCGGCCAACGGCAAGGTGCTGATGCCCACCGGCCCGGCCGCCAGCCTCAACAAGGTCCGGGACACCGGCGCCGGCCCGATCATGATGACCAAGGTGACCGGCGCGAAGTCCGGCGTCACCGGCCAGGTCTGGGTCTGGCTGCCGCCCGAGTACAACGACCCCAAGTACGCCAAGACCGGCTTCCCGGTGCTGACCCTCTACGCGGGCGGCCAGAGCAACGGCTACAACACCTGGACCGACAACCAGCTGCCGATCCAGGAGGTGGACGAGCAGCTGGTCAAGCAGGGCAAGGCCCACCCGTTCATCATGATCATGCCGGTGCAGAACTTCAACAGCGACGAGAAGAACGCGCTGGACTGCTCCGACATCCCGGGCCAGCCGAAGATGGGCACCTGGATGGCCGAGGACATCCCGGCCTGGGTCCGCGCCAACTTCCGCACCCTCCAGGGCCGCGACAGCTGGGGCGTGATGGGCGCCTCCACCGGCGGCTTCTGCAGCGCCAAGATGGCCCTGCAGTACCCGGACGTCTACAAGGCCGCCGTGCCGATCGACGGCTACTTCATCCCCGACTCCGGGCTGTGGAAGGGCCACGACGCCGAGAAGGCGGCCAACAACCCCAACCTGCTCATCACCCAGGGCAAGGCCGACGTGAAGATGTACGTCACCGCCGGCGGGGCCAACGGCTACGAGAAGGACCTGGTCAAGAGCTGGGTGGCCAAGGCCGTCGCCCCGGTGACCATCCAGTACTACGAGCAGCCCGGCGGCAAGCACCTGACCTCGGACTTCAAGAAGATGATCCCGGACACCCTGCAGTGGCTCAGCGCCAACCTGGCGGGACCGGCCTCGGACTGATCCGGGCCCTCGGGGAGGGGTGGCCGCAGCAGCCGCCCCCGCCCCGGCCCCACCCCCGCGCAGGCCCGTGACCTGCGCGTCAATCGGACATTGATTCGCTTCTGATCGACTGCGAGCACCTTGGATGGGGCGGTCCTCACCGGCCGCCCCGTCCGCCCTCACCCAGTCGTGAAGAGAGTGCCATGCCGATCCACCTGCTGCCCCCGCCCGCCGTCTCCGTCCCCGCCCAGGCGGAGCCCGGAGTCGACCCCCGGGGTGCGGACGCGTACGGGCCGGCCACGGACGAGGAGCCGGTCACCGTCCGGTTCGCCGGACTGCGGCTGGTGCACGCCGCGCTCCGCCGGGACCTCGCGCGGCTGCCCAACGCGCTGCGCCTGCTCCAGCCCGACGAGGAGGACAAGGGCGAGGCGATCCTGCGCCACTGGACCTTCATGACCGCGATGCTGACCTGCCACCACGAGCAGCAGGACACCCGGATCTGGCCGATCGTGCGGCGCTTCGCACCCGAGCTGCGCCTGCTGCTCAACTGGCTGGAGGCCGACCACCACAACCTGGACCACTCGTTCACCCGGGTCACCACGCTGGTCCGGATCGCCAGCCGGGACACCGGCAGCGCCTGGCCGGTCGCCTACGCCATGGAGGACCTGGCCGCCCGGCTGGAGACCCACCTGCGGATCGAGGAGCGCCAGCTGCTGCCCCGGATGGAGCGGGTGGTCGCCGACAACTCCCGGCTCGGCGGCCTCGCCGAACTGCTCGACCTGCTGCGCGGGGCGGACGGCCCGGGCACGGCGGACGCGCTGGCCTGGCTGCTGGACGGGGTCGACCCGGTGCTGGTCGAGCGGCTGCTGGCCGAGTGCGACGACGACGTGGCCCGCAACTGGCCGCACTGGCAGGCGACCTACCAGCGCTGCACCGCGCCGCTCTGGGGCCCGGTGGCCGGCGCGGCCGGCGGCGAGCTGGGGAGCCTGGTCGACTGAGCGCCGGGCCCTTTCGCGGGCCGTCGATCTACGCGCGTGGCACGTGCTCCTGACATATGCCGGGCACGAGACCGGGCAGGGCAGGACCGGGCAGGACCGGGCAGGGCGGGACCGGAAGATCAGGCCGGACGGCCAGGGCGGCCATCCGGCCCGGGGCCCGTACCGGCCCTACTCCGGCAGGCGGTTGAGCCACTCCAGCGGAGCGACCCGGATCGCCGTGTGCGGCGACCCGTCCCACTCCACCGGGAGGCCGACCGACTCCACCGCGGCCACCACGGCCCGGCCGATCTCCACCGTCCGCCGCTCCGCCGCCTCGTTCGCCTCGTCCGACTCCTCCGGCTCCTCCCCGGTGCGGAAGCCGCCGTAGCGCAGCATCAGCCCGCGCCCGGCCGCGGCCGCCTCGGTGTCCTGCTGGTGGAAGAAGACGAAGCCCCGGGAGTCCTCGTCCGCCTCGCCGCCGATCTCCGCGTAGCCGCAGCCGGCGCAGCAGGTGAAGTCCATTGCCGCGACGATGCCCTGATCCTCCAGCAGGTCGAAGGCGTCCCCCAGCCGGTCCACGTCCGTGAACTCCGGCCAATGGGCCTGCTCGGCCAGCCGTTCCTCCCACAGCGGAGCGACGATCCGCTCCGCCTCCTCCTGCGTCAGCCCCTGGTCGTCGAGGACCTCGACCAGGGACTCGGCTATCTCGTCCGGCTCCTGGAAGCCGCACCGGATCAACTCGCGTGCCCGCTCCTGGGCTTCGAGCAGCACGTCGTGGGTGAGCGCCGTGTCCTGGGTCATGCCCGCATCCTCGCACCCGCCACTGACAATCCCGTCCCGCGGTCCCCACCGGTGCGCTACCGTCCGGCGATGACTTCTCTGCTGCAACCCCCGTTGATCACCCGTCTGCTGGCCGCCGAGCGGATCCTGATCGCCGGGGCCGGCGGCGGCTTCGACGTCTACGCCGGACTGCCGATCGCCCTCGCCCTGCGGGCCGCCGGCAAGGAGGTGCACCTGGCCAACCTCTCCTTCACCCACCTCTACGGCCTGCCGGGCGAGGTCTGGCACGAGCCCGACGTGGCCAGGATCGGGCCGGACACCCCCGCCCCCGAGGGCTACTTCCCGGAGCGCACGCTGGCCCGCTGGCTGCGGCTGCACGGGATGCCCGACACCGTGTGGGCCTTCCCGACGGTCGGCGTCCGGCTGCTGCGCGAGGCCTACCGCAGACTCGTCGCCCACCTGGGCGTGGACGCGATCCTGCTGGTGGACGGCGGCACCGACATCCTGATGCGCGGCGACGAGACCGGACTCGGCACCCCCGAGGAGGACATGGCGAGCCTCGGCGCGGTGGCGGGCCTGTCGGAGGTGCCGGAACGGCTGGTCGCCTGCCTGGGCTTCGGCATCGACGCCCACCACGGCGTCAACCACGCCCTGGTGCTGGAGAACCTCGCCGCGATCGACCGGGCCGGCGGCTACCTCGGCGCCTTCTCCATCCCGCGCGGCAGCCGGGAGGGGGCGCTGTACCTGGACGCCGTCGAGCACGCCCGGGCGGCGTTCCCGAAGCACCCCAGCATCGTCAACGGCTCGGTGGCGGCGGCGCTGCGCGGCGAGTTCGGCGACGTCCAGTTCACCGAGCGGACCAAGGGCGCGGAGCTCTTCGTCAATCCGCTGATGACGCTCTACTTCGGTGTCACGGTCGAGGCGCTGGCCGCCGAGAACCGCTACCTGGACCGGTTGGAGGACACCGTGGTGACCCGCCAGATCGCCACCCTCATCGAGGAGTTCCGGGACGAACTGCCCAGCCGGCGACCGCCCCGGCCGTTCCCGCACTGACCGGGGGAGCGGGGGAGCGGGGGAGCGGGGGAGTGGCTCAGTGCGGCGCGAGCCGGAACTCCAGGTTCCCGAACCGTACTTGGTCGCCCGGCCGGACCGGGATCCCGCCCGCGACCCGCCGCCCGTTCACATGGGTGCCGTTGGTCGACCCGAGGTCGTACAGCACCCAACCGCCGTTCTCGTGCCGCAGTTCGGCGTGGTGCCGGGAGACGGAGGCGTCGTGCAGCCGCAGCCCCGAGCCGGGGAGCCGGCCGATGGTCAGCAGTCCCGCCCCGGTGTGCGGCAGGCTCAGCCCGGGCAGCCGCTCGGTGCGCCAGGCCCGGTTCAGCCGGGCGCCGAAGGCGGAGACCCGGCCGACCGTCCGCAGCACCAGGCGCTCGACCGGCCCGCCGGTGGGCAGCCCGGCCACCGCCGCGTCCAACTCGTCGCGGCTGGTGGCCTGGAGGACGATGTCCATCCGGCCGAGGAAGGTGTCGTGCGACAGCCGGCCGCTGCCCGCGCCGTCCCGGAGCAGCCCGAGCGCCTGGTCCCGTTCGGCGTCGGAGGGCCGGACGGCGCCGGTGGGGAGCTCAGGCTGCGTCATGGCCCGATTGTCGGATCGACGGGCTTCGACTGTCCAGATCACGCCGCGGTCCGGCGCAGGGTTCGTACCTCACTGAGCGACAGACGCCCCCTTCACCCGCGCGGTTCCAGCGCGCCCACCTGCGGGGTTCCGGCTCGGCGGACGGACCGTCAGCCCTTCCGGGCGGCCGCCAGGATCTTCTCCGTGGTGTGAAAGAACCGGGAGGTCACCGCCCCCCGGTACTGCTTGCCGAACATCTCCTTGGTGACCCACTTGCCGTCCCGCAGGTGGACCACGATGTACGCGGCGCCCGGATCGGCGCCGAGCACCTCGACGTCGCCCTTCGCCGAGCGGTGCGGGAGGGCGAGTTCGGCCGGCAGCGGCTCGGAGAGGAAGGCGATCACCAGCCGGACGTCCGGGGTGACCTCGACGCCCCGGAACGGCTCGGCGGCGAGCAGCCCGGCCACCTCGTCGACCGTCCGCAGCAGCACCGGCACCGGGTAGCCGAGCGCCTGCTCCAGGTGCGCCTCGATCCGTGCGGTCAGCGCGGCGCGGTCCGGCTCATCGGTCCGGAAGAAGACGTTCCCGCTCTGGATGTACGAGCGGACGTCCTCCAGCCCCAGCTCGGCGAAGAGCGCCCGCAGCCGCTCCATCTTCACCGTCCGGCCGCCGACGTTGATGGCGCGCAGGAACGCGATGTACGTGGTGGTCACCCCGCCAGTCTGGCACTGCCCACCGACAACGCCCGCCGGCCGCACCCCGCCGCCACCGACTCCGTCCCGCACCCGGCGGTCGTCCCGTTCCCGGCGGCCGTCTCGCACCCGGCGGCTGTCGGTGCCGGGTGCCAGACTGGCGCCATGGCTACCTGGCAGGATTTCGAGCACGAGGCACCCGAACTCGCGGCCCTGGTCCGGGCCCGCTTCGAGGCCAACAAGCACCACGTCCTGGCGACGCTGCGCAAGGACGGTTCACCCCGGGTGAGCGGGTCGGAGGTCGACTTCGTCGGCGCCGACGCCTGGCTCGGGTCGATGTACGGCGCGGTCAAGGCCCGCGACCTCCAGCGGGACGCCCGCTTCGCGCTGCACGCCCACCCGGGCGACGAGACCATGGCCGGCGGGGACTCCAAGCTCTCCGGCCGCGCGGTGGAGGTCACCGACGAGAACGAGCTCGCCGCCTTCGCGGCCGACCTGCCGGAGCCGCCGCCCACCCCGTTCCACCTCTTCCGGCTGGACCTCCAGCAGGTGGTGCACACCAGCCTGGACGGCGACGCCCTGTGGGTCCTCAACTGGCACCCGGGCCGGCCGGTGGAGAAGACCCAGCTCCACTGACACCGACACCGACCGGCCTGCCGGCCCGCCGGGAACGGGCCCTACGGCAGAACCGACTTGAGCACCTCGGGAGTCCGGGCCACGACGGCGTGCCCGTCGTCCGCGGTGATGATCGGGCGCTGGATCAGCACGGGGTGCTCGGCCATCGCCGCGATCCAGCGCACCCGCTCGTCCGCCTCCCGGGGCCACCCCTTCATCCCCAGCTCCTTGGCGATCGGCTCGTCGGTGCGGGTGATGTCCCACGGCTCCAGGCCCAGGCGCTCCAGCACCTGCTCCAGCTCGGCCGCGGTCGGCGGGTCCTCCAGGTAGCGCCGCACGGTGTACTTCGCCCCGGCGGCGTTCAGCTCATTGAGCGCCGTCCGGCACTTGCCACAACGCGGGTTGATCCAGATCTCCATGCCGACCAGCCTATCCGCGCTTCCGCCCGCCCCCGGCCCCGTCGACGCCGCCCGGGTCCGTCGGCGCCGGGAACTCCGGTGCGCCCGCCCGTGGTTCACGAACCAGGAAGCAGGACATCGGAGGGGAGCACCACATGGACGGCGCCGCGATCATCGAGCAGCTGATGACCACGGAGGTCAGGACCGACCCGTACCCGCTCTACGCCAGGGCGCACCAGCTCGGCCCGGTGACCGGGGCGGGGGACGGGATGTTCGTGGTGAGCGGCTACGCGGCGGTCAACAAGGTGCTCCGCACGCCCGCCTTCGGCGTCGCGACCGCCGACATGATGGCCGGCCTCGCCCCGGAGTTCGCCGGGCACTCCTCGCTCGCCCTGTTCGGCCGCTCGATCCTCCAGCGCAACGCCCCCGACCAGCCCCGGGTCCGTTCGCTGATCGCCTCGGTGTTCACCGCCCGCCGGGTCGCCGCACTGCGCCCGGCGGTGGAGGCGGCGGTCGACCGGCTGCTGGACGGGATGGCCGAGCAGGGCGCCGACGGTTCCCCGGTCGACTTCATGGACGCCTTCGCCTTCCGGCTGCCGGTCGGGGTGATCTGCGAGCTGCTCGGCGTCCCCGAGCAGGACCGCTACCGCTTCCGCGACCTCGCCTCCGACCTGACCGTCGCCCTGGAGATCGTCTCGGACTACGACGACCTGGCGGAGGCCGACCGGGCCGCCGACGAGCTGTCCGACTACTTCACGGCTCTGATCGCCGAACGGCTGGCCCGCCCGCAGGACGACCTGGTCAGCGACCTGGCCCGGATCGCCGCCGCGGACGGCGAGCGGCTCTCCGGCGCCGAGCTGCTGGCCAACCTGGTGCTGCTGCTGGTGGCCGGCTTCGAGACCACCACCAACCTGCTCGGCAACGGCCTCGCCCTGCTGTTCCGCCACCCCGGGGTGGCGGCCGGGCTGCGCAACGGGGCCGTCACCCCGGCCGGGTTCACCGACGAGGTGCTGCGCTTCGACTCCCCGGTCCAGGCCACCGGGCGGGTCGCCCTGGAGGCGGGCCTGTCGATCGAGGGCCTGCCCGTCCCGGTCGACAGCGGGCTGACCCTGCTGATCGGCGCCGCCAACCACGATCCGGCCCGGTACGACCGGCCGGGGGTGTTCGACCCGTCCCGCACCGACAGCCAGCCGCTCAGCTTCGGCGGCGGCACCCACTTCTGCCTGGGCTCCCAGCTGGCCCGGCTGGAGGGCGAGCTCGCGGTGTCCGCCCTGCTGGACCGCTTCCCCCGGCTCGCCCAGGGCGGCGTGCCGACCCGGCGTGACCGCCTGGTGCTGCGCGGCTACGAGACGCTGCCGGTGACGGTCCGGTGACCTCCCGTTCGGGGCCGCGCCGCCCTGATCCCCTCTAATCCACCCCCGCCGGAATCCGGGACGTTCGGCCATTCGTGACCGGGCCGTTCGTGGGGGAGCATGGAGGGACGAATCCGGTCATTCCTGGCCAAACACCCAGGGCCGGTCAGCCAGGAGGTCCCCGCCGTGTCAGCGCCCCGCCGCCGCCCGCCGCAGCTCGCGCTCGTGCAGCCCCGGGCGCCGCGCTGGGTGCTCTGGCTGCCGGTGCTCCTGCTGGTCCTGGACCTGGTCGCCGAGGCCGTCGTACCGGACGCGGTGGCCGCCGGCTTCCTGCTCACCGCCCTGCCCGTGGTGGCCGCGTTCAGCTACGGCCCGGTGCTGACCGCCGCCACCACGGGCGGGGCCCTGACCCTCCAGCTGCTGCTGGCCCTGCGCGCGGGCCACATCAACGAGCAGCACCACGTCTGGGTCTACATCGCCACCGCACTGTCCGGGGTGATGGGCACCGCCCTGTCCTGGCAGCGCACCCGGCAGAACCGCAACCTGTTGCAGGCCCGTACGGTCGCCGAGACCCTCCAGCGCACGGTGCTGCGCCCGGTGCCGGAGCGCGCCGGCGGCCTGCGGGTGGCCGGGCTGTACCGCCCGGCGCAGGCCGAGGTGCTGGTCGGCGGGGACCTCTACGAGGTGTGCGACACCCGCTTCGGCGTCCGGGTACTGCTCGGCGACGTCCGCGGCAAGGGTCTCGGCGCGGTCCGCACCGTCGCCGACGTGCTCGGCGCCTTCCGGGCGGCCGCCCACGACACCCCGGGCCTGGTCGAGCTCGCCGACCAACTGGACCGCGCCGTGCTGCGCGACGCGGCCGACCGCGGCGACGACGAGCTGTTCGTCACCGCCGTCCTGCTCCAGTACCGCGCGGGCTCCGACTGCGTGGAGTTCGTCAACCGCGGCCACACCACCCCCCTCCTGCTCGCCCGGGGCACCATCACCCCGGTGGCCTGCGCCGACGACCTCCCGCTCGGCCTCGGCCACCTCCGCCCCGAGGACGAACCCGCCAAGCCGACCACCGTCGCCCTCCCCCCGGGCCACACCGTCCTCCTCTACACCGACGGCGTCAGCGAGGCCCGCGACGCCACCGGCGCCTTCTACCCCCTCGCCCCCCGCCTCGCCGCCCTCGGCAACTCCACCCCCGACCGCGTGGTCTCCTTCCTCGCCCAGGACGTCCACCAATACGCCGGCCTCCTCGCCGACGACCTCGCCCTCCTGGCCCTCACCCCCGAATAACCCCACCCCGCCCCCACCGGCGCCGGGGAGCGGCGCGCTCCCCGGCGCCCCTTTCGGTGCTGTTGTTGCTGGTCGACCGGCCGGGCTAGGCTGGTGCTCCCGCGATTCTGTGAGTGATCATTCCGTGACGAACCAGGATGGGCGCCTTCCAAAGGGTCGGCCGACCCCACGGGGCGGCAGCGAAACGGGCACGGCGGTGGCGATCGTCGATGGTCACGGCTACGTGACACGCTGGAATGCCGACGCCGAGCGGCTACTGGGCTATCGCGCCGACGAGGTCGTGGGCCGGCCTGCGGCGGACCTGCTGCTTGAGCCCGTCACCCACGAGGACGTACGACAGGCCATGGCCCGGAACCCGGAACGGCTGAGCGGTCCGCTCGTCTTACGGCACCGCGACGGGCGGCGGGTGGATGTGACCGTGGTCGCGCACCACGGCGTGGCGCGCGACGGAGCACCGCCTGACGCGCCTGACGGACCTGACGCGCTGGACAGCTGGCGCGTCGTCTGCGCGCTGACGGGGTCGGATCCCCGGCCCGAGGACGAGGACCTCGCACGGTGGGCCTTGGAGCAGTTGCCGCGCTGCTCGGTCTCGCTGTACGACGCGCAGCTCAGGTACCGCCGCTCCAACCAGGCCATGGTCCCCGTCGTCGGCCTGCCGGACAGCGCGGTGCGCGGCCTGGGCATCCTCGACATCACCACCCAGCCGCAGGCCGTCAAGCTCGCCGACGGACTGCGCCGCGCGCTGGAGAGCGGCGAGCCGGTGCACCTGGAGAGCTTCCAGCGCACCGGGGGCCAGCGCCGGATCCACGCGTGGTCCGTCGACTTCGCCCCCTTGAAGGACACCGACGGCACGGTGCACGGTGTCGCCCTGGTCGCCCGGGACATGACCGAGCAGTTCTGGGCGCGCAAGCGCCTGGTGCTGCTCAATGAGGCCGCCAGCAGGATCGGCAGCACGCTGGATCTCGGCCGAACCGCGCGCGAGCTGCTGGAGGTGACGGTCCCCGAGCTCGCGGATTTCGCCAGCGTCGACCTGCTCACCGCCCTCGAAGCCGACATCGAACCGACTGACGGTGAGCTCTCCGGCAGTGTGATGCTCCGGCGGATCGTGCACCGCTTCGCCCCGGGCACGCGGCTGCCGACCGTGTTGGAGATCGGTACCACCGACAGCTATCCGGAGTTCTCACCGCCGGCGCGCGCGCTCGCGACGGGCGCCGGAGTGCTCTGCAACGCCGAGGACCCCGAATTCGTCCACTGGATGGAAGTGGACAAGCGCCGCGCCGCGATCATCCGGGACCAGGGCTACCACTCGATGATGGCGGTGCCGTTGCGCGCCCGCGGGGTGACGCTCGGGGTCGCCGTGTTCTACCGCCGCAGCCGCGCCGACCGCATGGAACGGTTCGGGCGGGACGATCTCCTACTGGCCGATGAGCTGGCCGCCAGAGCCGCCGTCGCGATCGACAACGCCCGCCGGTACACCCGTGAGCGTGAGACCGCACTCTCCCTGCAACACAGCCTCCTGCCGCAGCGCATGCCGGAGCAGGCGGCGATGGAGGCGGCCTCCCGGTACATCCCGGCGTCGACACGCTCGGGGATCGGCGGTGACTGGTTCGACCTGATCCCACTCTCCGGTGCCCGTATCGCCCTGGTCGTCGGCGACGTCGTGGGCCACGGCATCCGCGCCACCGCGACCATGGGCCGGCTGCGCACCGCCGTGCGCACGCTCTCGGACGTGGACCTGGCGCCGGACGAGCTGCTGACCAGACTGGACGACCTCGTGGTACGGCTGTCGTCGGAGGCCGGGGCCAGTGGGGAGGTCGGCGAGATCGGAGCCACCTGCTGCTACGCCATCTACGATCCGGTGTCCCGGACGTGCACGATGGCCAGTGCCGGGCATCCGCCGCCGGTGATCGTGCCGCCCGGGGGCACGCCGGAGGCCGCCAGGATGTCGATCGGCCCGCCGCTCGGCGTCGGCGGGCTGCCCTTCGAGGCGACGGTGGTGGAACTGACCGAAGGCAGCCTGGTGGCGCTGTTCTCCAACGGTCTGATCGAGACCCGCGAGCGCGACGTCGACGAGGGGTACCAACGGCTGTGCCGGGTGCTCGCACGCACCGGGCCGTCGTTGGAAGACGCCTGCGACGCGGTCGTCGACGACCTGGTGGCGGGGCGTCCCCGTGACGATGTCGCCCTGGTCATCGCGCGCACCCGCGCCTTGGACGACGACCGGGTCGCCACCTGGGAGGTCCCGTCCGCCCCGTCCGCGGTCGCTGCCGCCCGCAAGGCGGTCTCGAAACGGCTGTCCGAGTGGGGCGCGAGCGACCAGATCTATCCGATGGAACTGATCGTCAGCGAGCTGGTGACCAACGCGATCCGCTACGCGGCCCCGCCGATCACCTTGCGCCTGATCCGCGACCAGGTCCTGATCTGCGAGGTCTCGGACGCCAGCAGCACCGCCCCGCACCTGCGCCGCGCCCGTGACTGGGAGGAGGGCGGCCGCGGCCTGATGCTCGTCGCCCAGATGGCCCACCGCTGGGGCACCCGACACGGCCTCACCGGCAAAACCATCTGGGCCGAGATGCCGCTCGACTGAGCCCGACCACGGCCTCCCGGTGTGCAACCCGGGCGACGCAGATCCGCTCGCGAGCCCCAGAGCAGTCGACGCGGCTCGGCCAGCCGACGTTTCCGCAGGTCAGCGAGGTGCTGACCTGCGGAAACGCCGGAAAACCGAACTGCGTCTTCCGCAGCTCAGAGGAACTCCTACAGGTCGTAGTAGAGCTCGAACTCGTGCGGGTGGGGGCGGAGGGCGATCGGGGCGATCTCGTTGGTGCGCTTGAAGTCGATCCAGGTCTCGATCAGGTCCGGGGTGAAGACGTTGCCGGCCAGGAGGTACTCGTGGTCGGCTTCGAGGGCCTCGAGGACGGCGGGGAGGGAGGACGGGACCTGGGGGACGTTGGCGTGCTCCTCCGGGGCGAGCTCGTAGAGGTCCTTGTCGACCGGCTCCAGGGGCTCGATCTTGTTGCGGATGCCGTCGAGGCCGGCCATCAGCATGGCGGAGAAGGCCAGGTACGGGTTGGAGGACGGGTCCGGGGCGCGGAACTCGATGCGCTTGGCCTTGGCGTTGGAGCCGGTGATCGGGATGCGGATCGCGGCCGAGCGGTTGCGCTGGGAGTAGACCAGGTTCACGGGCGCCTCGAAGCCGGGGACCAGGCGGTGGTAGGAGTTCACCGAGGGGTTGGTGAAGGCCAGCAGCGAGGGGGCGTGCCGGAGCAGGCCGCCGATGTAGTAGCGGGCGGTGTCGGAGAGGCCGGCGTAGCCCTGCTCGTCGTAGAAGAGCGGGGAGCCCTCGGTCCACAGCGACTGGTGGACGTGCATGCCCGAGCCGTTGTCGCCGAAGATCGGCTTCGGCATGAAGGTGGCCGTCTTCCCGGCCCGCCAGGCGACGTTCTTGATGATGTACTTGAACAGCATCAGGTCGTCGGCCGCGTGCAGCAGGGTGTTGAACTTGTAGTTGATCTCGGCCTGGCCGGCCGTGCCGACCTCGTGGTGCTGGCGCTCGACCTCCAGGCCGGCCTTGGCCAGCTCCAGGGACATCTCGGCGCGCAGGTCGGCGAAGTGGTCGACCGGCGGGACGGGGAAGTAGCCGCCCTTGTACTTGACCTTGTAGCCGCGCGCGTCGCCCTCGGCGGCGCCGCTGTTCCAGGCGCCGGCCTCCGAGTCGATGTGGTAGAAGGACGCGTTGGCGCTGGTGTCGAACCGCACCGAGTCGAAGACGTAGAACTCGGCCTCGGGCCCGAAGAAGGCGGTGTCGGCGATGCCGGAGGAGGCGAGGTAGGCCTCGGCCTTCTTGGCGACGTTGCGCGGGTCGCGGCTGTAGGCCTCGCCGGTGACCGGGTCCTGGATGAAGAAGTTGATGTTCAGGTGCTTCTCGGCCCGGAAGGGGTCGAGGCGGGCGGTGGCCAGGTCCGGCACGAGGGCCATGTCGGACTCGTGGATGGCCTGGAAGCCGCGGATCGACGAGCCGTCGAACATCAGGGTCTCGGACGGGTCGAAGGTCGCCGCGGGTACGGAGAAGTGCTGCAGGACGCCGGGCAGATCGCAGAACCGGACATCGACGAACTTCACGTCGTTGTCCTGAATGAACTGCTTCACTTCGGTGGCGTTGTTGAACATCCATCCTCCTCGGCGTGCGAATTGGGCTCACCCTAGGAATGGGGCGTTTCCGGCCGGTGACCCACTCGTTTCCTAGATGTTAACCGCGACCGCCGAACGGGCGACAAAGGCCTACGGGACGGGGCAAATCGCCCCGCTGACCTGGGGGTCCTCCGATGAGTGGTCTGGACCACTTGTAAGCCCGGTGAGCGGGATTCACCCGGTCGTGGACCCGACCCCGATCCGGCCTCGATCCGACCCCGATCCGGCCTCGATCCGGCCCCGATCGGGCCGGGTCCGGGCCGGGTCCGCGCCCGCCGCGCGCCCGTCCCGGACCCCGCCCCGCGCCCCGCCGGGAGGGGAGCCGGTGCCGGTCCGGGGCGTGAGCCCGGTTAGTGTGGATTCGTGGACACCAGAGAAGCGTTGGGATCGTGGATCGACGGCCCCAAGGCGGCCGCCGAGAAGATGGGTGCCGACTTCGGCTACCGCGGCGAGCGCCTCGGACTGCCCAAGGAGGGCCCCGGCTCGATCGCCGGCCCCGGCCGACGGATCGGCGCCGTGTTCGTGGACGGCTGGCTGGTCTCGCTGGTCTCCTACGGCCTGCTCGCCAAGGGCGACGCGGCCGAGGCCAACCTGTGGACCCTCCCGCTCTTCTTCCTGGTCGCGGTCGTCCTGCTCGCCACCACCGGCACGACCCTCGGCAAGCGGCTGTTCGGCCTCCGGGTGGTCCGCCTGGACGGGCGCCGCGCGACCATCCCGCAGGTCCTGCTGCGCACCGTGCTGCTGTGCCTGGTGGTGCCGCCGCTGGTCTGGGACCGGGACACCCGGGGCCTGCACGACAAGGCCGTCGGCACCGTCGAGGTCCGGATCTAGAGGTCCGGATCCAGAGGTCGGATCCAGCCCCGCCCCCGAACGCCGAACGGCCCCGCTCCGGAGATCCGGGGCGGGGCCGTTCTGGGTCGTCAGGGGCGGGGGAGAGTCAGCGGACCTGGCCGCCCTTGGGCATCCGGGCACCCTTGGGCATCGGGCCCTTGGGGATCGGCGCCTTGGAGAGCAGGTCGCCCAGCGCGCGCAGGCGGTCGTTGGTCTCGGTGACCTGGGCGGCGGTGATGGCACGGGGCAGGCGCATCAGGTGGATCTGCAGCTTCTTCAGCGGGATCTCACCCTCCCCGGTGCCCACCACGATGTCGTGGACCGGCACGTCGCCGACCACACGGGCCATCTTCTTCTTCTCGGAGGCCAGCAGCTGGCGCACCCGGTTGGGGTTGCCCTCGCCGATCAGCGCGATGCCGGCCCGGCCCACGGCGCGGTAGACCGCGTCCTGGTTACGGGTGACCGCGACCGGGGTGGAGCTGGAGCTCCAGCCGCGCCGGATGTTGTTCAGCACCGCAGCTACGGCGCCCGGCTGTCCCTCCATCTGTCCGAACGCGGCGCGTTCGGCCCGGCGCCCGAAGACGATCGCCATGGCCAGGACGGCCACGATGAAGCCCAGGATGCCCAGGTAGATGGGATGGTCGATTGCGAAGCCGATGGCGAGGAACACGCCGAAGGTCAGCAGGCCGACGCCGGCGATGATCAGGCCGATCTTGGTGTCGACCTTCTTGGTCATGGTGTACGCCAGACGGATCTGCTTCAGCCGTCCGGGGTTCTCGGATGTTTCCCTCGCCATAACGCTCATGGTACGTGGCACGGGTACGGGATATCCAAGCCCGGGTACCCGTTCGCCCGAACCGTGACCCGTGTGCCCGCGCACCGTCGCGCACAGCGACGGCGGAGCCTCACGGTCGTACGGAGTGTGCCCCCGTCGTGGCGGAGGGCCCGACCGCCGGGGCGTCGTGCCGGCGGTCCGCCGCGTACCGGCGGTTCTCGCACACCGCCGCCCAGGCGTTGCGCCGAGCGTGTTGCTGGCCGGGGGCCAGCAGGACGCTCTCGGCGAACCGCAGCGCCGCCCCCACCGACCGGATCCGCATCCGCATGCCGAACAGCTCCCCTCGTGGCTGAGAAGACTCGGGGCCGAGACTCGTGGCTGAGAACAATCGAACGCCCACCAGGCGTCCATCGTCCCCACCCCGTGTTACCAGCCCGTGACCAGGCAGTCAAAGCGCGGTGAAACCCGGAAGGGCGGAGCCGTGGCTCCGCCCTTCCGATGGCTCAATCGGCTCGAATGGCTCGAACCGGTCCCGAGGTCAGACCGCGGCCTGCGCGCGCTTCTCCAGCGCCTGCCGGTACAGCCGGCCGGCCCGGTACGAGGAGCGCACCAGCGGGCCCGACATGACGCCGGCGAAGCCCAGCTCCTCGGCCTCCTCCTGGAGCTCGACGAACTCCTGGGGCTTCACCCAGCGCTCCACCGGGTGGTGGCGCAGCGAGGGCCGCAGGTACTGGGTGATGGTGATCAGCTCGCAGCCGGCCCCGACCAGGTCGGCCAGCGCCTGGCTGACCTCCTCGCGGGTCTCGCCCATGCCCAGGATCAGGTTGGACTTGGTGACCAGCCCGGCGGCGCGGGCCTGGGTGATGACGTCCAGGGAGCGCTCGTAGCGGAAGGCCGGGCGGATCCGCTTGAAGATGCGCGGGACGGTCTCGACGTTGTGGGCGAGCACCTCGGGGCGGGAGGAGAAGACCTCGGCCAGCTGCTCGGGCACCGCGTTGAAGTCGGGGATGAGCAGCTCGACGCCGGTGCGGCCGGCCGCGCGCTCGGCGGTCATCGCGTGCACCTGGCGGACGGTCTCGGCGTACAGCCACGAGCCGCCGTCCTCCAGGTCGTCGCGGGCGACGCCGGTGATGGTGGCGTAGTTGAGGTCCATGGTGACGATGGACTCGGCGACCCGGCGGGGCTCGTCGCGGTCGAACTCGGCGGGCTTGCCGGTGTCGATCTGGCAGAAGTCGCAGCGGCGGGTGCACTGGTCACCGCCGATGAGGAAGGTCGCCTCGCGGTCCTCCCAGCACTCGAAGATGTTGGGACAGCCGGCCTCCTGGCAGACCGTGTGCAGTCCCTCCTTCTTCACCAGCGACTGGAGGGCGTTGTACTCCGGCCCCATCTTCGCGCGGGTCTTGATCCACTCGGGCTTCCGCTCGATGGGGGTCTCGCTGTTGCGGACCTCCAGGCGGAGCAGCTTCCTGCCGTCGGGCGCGACAGCGGACACGTGCGACTCCTAGAACTAGACGGGGTACCCCCAGGGTACGCCTGTGGTTGTACGGCCTTCGCCGGGCCTGCCGCCCTGCAATCGCAGGGCAACGCGGCTACCGGCCAGTAGATTCCCAGTGGCTGGGGGGATTCCAGCGTGCTCCTGGAAGACTCCGGAGGACTTCAGCCACCGAGCGAGGGGCTGGGCGCGCGGCTGGGCGCCGGCTCCGGCAGCTCGGCGAACACGTCCCGGAGGTGCCGCTCGACGGCCGGCAGCGCCTCGCCCACCGGGAAGTCGCGGCGCAGCTCGCCGGCCAGCGAGGCGACGCCCGCGTCCCGGATCCCGCAGGGCACGATCTTGTCGAAGTACGTCATCTCGGGGTCGCAGTTCAGCGCGAAGCCGTGCATGGTCACCCCGCGGGCGACCCGTACGCCGATCGCGGCGAGCTTGCGGTCGCCGCCGCGCTGCCCGGCGTTGGACGGCGCGTACTCGGGGCCGGCCAGCCGCGGGTCGATGCCCAGCGGCAGGCCCATCCGCAGGGTCAGCTTGCCGATGTCGACCACCTCGGCCGGGTCCACCACGGCGTCCGGGATGTTCTCGCCGAGCACCCAGACCCCGCTGCGGCCCTCGACCCGGGTGGTCCCGACGCCGAAGTCGGCGGCGGCGCGGATCAGCGCCTCCTCCAGCCGACGGACGTACGCGATCACGTCGATCGGGTCGGGGAGCTTGATGATCGGGTAGCCGACCAGCTGGCCGGGGCCGTGCCAGGTGATCTCGCCGCCCCGGTTGACCTCGACCACCGGGGTGCCGTCCAGCGGCAGGTCGGCGGGGTTGGTGCGCTTGCCCATGGTGTAGACGGGCGGGTGCTCCAGCAGCAGCACGGTGTCGGGGATCTCGTCCGCGACCCGCAGCGCGTGCAGTCGCTGCTGTTCCTCCCACGCCTCCTCGTACGGGACGACGTGCTCGCCTATGCCCATTCGAACGAAACGTACGTTCTCGCTCACCGCTGCCGCTCCTTGCCAGGCGTTCGAGACCAACCTCGCCACTGTACGCCCACGCCCGCGCCACCCGTTCGGCCTCCCCGTTCAGCCGCCCGAGCCCGGGTCCGAGCCCGGGCCCGAAAGCAGCTGCAACCGCAGCGCCAGCTGCAGCTCCAGCGACCGCTCCGGCTGGTTCCAGTCCCGCCCGAGCAGCGCCTCGACCCGGTCCAGCCGCTGCACCACCGTGTTCACGTGGACGTGCAGCTCGTCCTTGGCGCGGGTCAGGCTGCCCCCGCAGTCGAAGTAGGCGCGCAGGGTGCGGACCAGTTCGGTGCCGCGCCGGGCGTCGTAGGCGAGCAGCGGGCCGAGCGTGGCGCCGACGAAGCCGTCCACGTCGTGGCCGTCGCCGAGCAGCACCCCGAGGAAACCGAGCGCCCGGGCCGAGGCGCCCTCGCCGGCGCGGCCGAGCACCCGCAGGGCGCGTACGCAGCGCAGGCCCTCGGTGTACGAGGCGGCCAGCGCGGCCGGTCCGGCGGCGGGGCGGCCGGCGCCGACGGTGACCGCGAAGCCCGCCAGCCGGGCCAGCCGTTCGGCGGCCCGGCGGGCGGTCTCCTCGGGGTCGTCGGTGCCGCCCGGGGCGACGGGCACCAGCAGCACCACCGCCTCGCCGTGCTCGGCGCTGACGCCGCGGGAGCCGAACAGGTACCGCCGGGCCGCGCCGGCCAGCCGTCCCCGGTCGTCGCCGTCGCCGTCGGCGGGCTCGGCGGCCAGCACCAGGTGGGGGCGGGCGAGGTCGACCCCGAGCCGGCGGCCGCGCGCGGTGAGCCCGGCCGGGTCGCGGTCGGGGGCGGTGAGCAGGTCGGTGAGCAGTTCGCCGCGGACCCGGTTCTCGGTCTCCGCCACCGAGCGGCGCAGCAGCAGGAGCAGCGCCGTCACCACACCGGCCCGTTCGAACAGCCGGCGGTCGGCGTCGTCCAGGTCGGGCCGGCCGCGCAGCACCAGGGTGCCGAGCGCGTCGTGCCCGGCCAGCGCGGCGCACACCCACAGCCCGCCGTGCCGTACGGACCGGCCCTCGGCCCGGGAGGCGGCCATCGCCCCGGCGAGTTCGGCCGCGGCGGCGGGCCGTCCGGCCAGCGGCTCGCCCTCGGCGTCCAGGACGGTTATCTCCCCGTCCAGCAGGTGGGCGACGGCGGCGGCCACGTCCGGCACCTCGGCGCCGCGCAGCACCAGGTCGGTGAGCCGGTCGTGCGCCTGTTCGGCGCGCTGGACGGCGGCGGAGTGGGCCCGGACCAGTTCGTTGGCGGCGTTCAGCTCGGCCAGTGCGGCCCGGGTGTCGGCCAGTGCCTTGGCGGTGTCCAGGGCGATCGCGGCGTGCGCGGCCAGGGTGCAGAGCAGCGCGACCTCGTCGGGGGAGAAGGCGCGCGGTGAGCGGTCGGCGGCGAACAGGACGCCGATGACCTCCCCGCCGAGCAGCAGCGGCACGCCGATGATCGCCACCAGGCCCTCGTCCAGCACGCCCGCGTCGATCGTGCCGGTGTGGTGGAAGCGTTCGTCGGCGCGGTAGTCGGGGGTGGCGTACGGGCGGGCGGTCTGCGCGACCAGCCCGCCCAGGCCGTCGCCGAGGCTGAGCCGCAGGGTCTGGAACAGGACGGAGACCGAGCCGTCGGTGACCCGCATGTAGGTGTCGCCGGCGGCCTCGTCCGGCAGGGTCAGGTACGCGGTGTCGGTGCCGAGCAGCAGCCGGGCCCGGCGGACGATCGCCTGTAGCACGGCGTCCAGGTCCCGGGAGGCGGCGAGGTCCCCGGCAGTGTCGAACAGGGCCGTCAACTCGGCCTCGCGGCGCCGGTGTTGACGCAGCGTGCGGTGCACCCGCAGGGCCTGCCAGGTGGCGTCGTCGAGCTCGGCGAGGACGCCGGCCGGCGCCCCGCGGCGGCGGGCGCCGGCCAGCACCTCGGCGAAGTCCTCGGTGGCGGCGCCGGAGGCGAGCAGGTCGAGCAGCTGCCGCAGTGCGGGCGCGGCACTCTCGTCGGGGTGGTTCATCCGGGGTGGTTCATGGTGCGGGCCGCCAATCGGCGTCGGATCCGTCGGTGCCGAGAACTCGCGATGCTATCGGCTCGAACCTCAGGTGACAGCAGGCTTTCCGACCGCGCCGCCGTCCACCGCGCCGCCGTCCACCGCCCGTCCCTCCGGCGACCGTTCGTCGACCTCCGCGAGGTCCTGCCCCCTGGTCTCCCGCCCGCACAGCACCGCCAGTACGGTGATCGCCGCCGCGATCGCCACGTACACCGAGATCGGCGTGGCGCTCCCGTAGTCCTTGAGCAGCGCGGTGGCGATCAGCGGCGCGGGCGCGCCGGCCGCCACCGAGGCGAACTGGGCGCCGATCGAGGCCCCCGAGTACCGCAGCCGGGTCGCGAACAGCTCCGAGAAGAAGGCCGCCTGGGGCGCGTACATCGCGCTGTGGAACACCAGGCCGACCGTCACCGCGACGACCAACTGCCCGAACGAGTGGGTGTCCACCATCCCGAAGAACACGAACGCCCACACCCCGACCCCGGCCGCGCCCACCAGGTACACCGGCTTGCGCCCGACCCGGTCCGACAGCGCCCCGAAGAGCGGGATCAGCGCGAACTGCACGGCGCTGGCGATCAGTACGGCGTTCAGCGCGCTCTGCTTGTCGAAGTGGGCGTGGGTCACGGCGTAGGTCAGCACGAAGGTGGTCATGACGTAGTACGAGATGTTCTCCGCCATCCGGGCCCCCATCGCCACCAGCACCTCCCGCCAGTGGTGCCTCAACACCCCGACCAGCGGCGCCTGTTCGGCCTCCGGCCGGCTCTTCCGCCTCGCTGCCGCCTGCTGGAACAGCGGTGACTCCTCCACCGCCAGCCGGATCCACATCCCGACCCCGACCAGCACCGCCGACAGCAGGAACGGCACCCGCCACCCCCAGGCCAGGAACGCGCTCTCCGACTGCACCGCCGTCATCAGCGACAACACCCCCGCCGCCAACAGGTTCCCGGCCGGCGCCCCGCCCTGCGGCCACGACGCCCAGAACCCCCGCCGCCGCTGGTCCCCGTGCTCCGACACCAGCAGCACCGCCCCGCCCCACTCCCCGCCGAGCGCGAACCCCTGCACCAGCCGAAGCGCCGTCAGCAGCACCGGCGCCGCCACCCCGACCGAGTCGTACGTCGGCAGCAACCCGATCGCCGTGGTCGAGCCGCCCATCAGCAGCAGGCTCACCACCAGCAGCTTCTTCCGCCCCACCCGGTCCCCGAAGTGCCCGAACACCAGGGCCCCGACCGGCCGCGCCGCGAACCCGATGGCGTAGGTCAGGAACGACAGCAGCGTCCCGGTCAGCGGATCGCTGTGCGGGAAGAACAGCTTCCCGAACACCAGCGCCGCCGCCGTTCCGTACAAGAAGTAGTCGTACCACTCGATCGTCGTGCCGATCAGACTCGCGGCCACCACTCGGGGGAGTGAACTGGGCGCCGCCGAACCACGTGCAGGGGCGTTCATGGTCACCACTTCCAGGTCCAGGGGAACGGGGGGACGGTGTCGCCACAAGGTAGGAACCCCACGCCCCCCGGCCCATGTGCCCAACCCACACATCCCACCGCCCCCCTATGGCCCCCCACCCCATGACCACCTCCGCTCCTCGCCGTTTCCCACCCCCCACCCCCCACCCCCCCACCCCCCCACCCCCCACCCCCCACCCCATGACCACCTCCGCTCCTCGCCGTTTCCCACCCCCCCCACCCCCCCACCCGCTCCTGCCCGGTCGCCCCGTCGCCGCTTCGGCAC